>JALWUI010000034.1:16007-29755 GCA_027082775.1 Candidatus Kapaibacterium sp. | reverse complement strand
GTCTGGAGATCTGTAAATTTTGCCCCTCCGGTACCGTGAACGATAATGCTCATCGGTAATCCTTTCAGCAGTGCAGGCAACAATATCCCAGCCGTTAGCCGATTTAATGCTGACAATCCAAACCGGGATGGCTGGACTGCAAAAAAAGCCCGATACTGTCCAGCGATCGTATCCCGGAAATGCGCCAGCGCAGCAGGATTGCGATCCACAACCCGAAACCATGACAACAACGTTCCACAATACGGTGACACCAGAGGAAATTGCTGCTGCGGAAAAGTTTGTGCCTTGCCATTCACGCTGCTACTGAGAGCTATCAAAAACACAATCCCCAGAGCGGGAAGTCGTACATTGCCTTTCAAGCAGGTATGTGGCATTAAGTGAGTGATTCCTTTATGCGACAGCGTTCAACTTTCCTACTGGTCCTCACATTGACGGTGCTGGTGTCCTGGCATTCAGCCGCTCAAGAAATTGAAGCGACGGTCACACTCAACACGGAATTACTACCACCCGAAGAAGCTTTTAACTTAGAAACCTTTCGCTCCGATCTGGAATACTATATTAACAATTCCCAATTTACTGACCAAGAGTGGGAAGGAGCAAAGATTCCCGTCACTATTATGGTGTATTTCACCAGCGGTAGCGATGGTCGATACACCGCCCGTTTATCCATCGCAGCCGATCGTTATCTCGGCGGCAGTCTGGAACATCGATCACCGCTCTGTCGAATCGTTGATCCGCAGTGGCACTTTTTCTATCGACCTAATACCGTGTTAACCTACCAGCCAAGCCGCTTCGATCCCTTAAGCTCGCTAATCGACTTCTATATGCTGCTGGTCATTGGAATGGATGGTGATAGCTACGCAGAACTGGGCGGCAGTGCCGCCTACCGGGCAGCTTATCGCATTTGGGAACTGGGAAACGCAACGCAATATCCGGGATTTGAACGTTCGACAGAGCCTGGGGAATACAGCAAATACCAGATTATTGCCGAATTGACCTCTGCAGAATTTGAAGATCTTCGCCGTCTGATTTTTCAGTACTACGCTGATGGACTTGATACTCTGGCGACCGATCCCGCTACAGCCCAGCAGGTGGTGGATGCTATCCTGTCAGAAATGGTGCGCTGGAAGCATCGCCTTGGCAAACCCAGTGTTTTGCTCCGGCTCTTTTTTGATACCAAAGTCAACGAGCTGATCGATCTCTTTCGCACTTATGAAAAGCGCCGGGAAGTTGTCCAGAAACTGCAGTACTTAGATCCCGGACATAGCCTCGATTATCAACAACTCCTTCGCTAATATCCATCTCGAAGTATGAATATCGACCAGACCCAACACATCCGCTGGATGTCCATTGCTTTAGAGGAAGCCCGTTTAGCCGCAGCAGAAGGAGAAATTCCGGTAGGATGTGTTATTGTGTACAATGACACTATTATTGCCCAGGCACACAATCGAGCGGAACAGTGGCAGGATCCAACCGCTCACGCTGAGCTTCTGGCAATTCAACAGGCGGCACGCGTGCTCCATTCCCGTCGATTGATCGATTGTACGCTCTATGTCACCTTAGAACCGTGTCCAATGTGCGCTGGAGCAATCGTTCTTGCTCGAATTCCTGTGGTTGTTTTCGCCACTGCCGATCCCAAAGCCGGAGCAGTAACTTCTCTGTACTCCCTTTTGAATGATCCCCGCCTCAACCACCGATGTACCGTTGTGAGCGGCATTGCCCAGGACGAAGCTGCCCGCCTTTTGAAGTCCTTTTTCCAGAAAATTCGGCAGGATAAAAAAAGCGGTTCGAGGAAAGAGGGCGAGAACCTCGAACCGCCGGGGTGAAGAATGGGGTTGGTTAGCTAACTGCTATGACGTGCGTTATGTTAAGTTATTGCTGATAAAATTTTCAATACCAATGGCAGGAACGCTCTACATTGTGCCGGTACCCATTGGCAACTTAGGGGACATCACGCAACGCGCACTGTCGATTTTATCAAAAGTGGACATTATTGCCTGTGAAGACACCCGAACGACCCGGCAACTACTCAAACATCTGAACATCCAACCCCGGCAATGCATCAGCTACCACGAGCACAATGAAAAGCAGCGCGCACCTCTGCTGATCCAGCGCCTGCTGCAGAATCTCGACGTTGCCTTAGTCAGTGATGCTGGAACTCCGATTCTTTCTGATCCCGGATATGTTCTGGTTACCCAAGCCATTGAGCACAACATTTCCGTTGTCCCTTTACCCGGTCCCACCGCTTTTGTGCCAGCCTTAATTGCCAGTGGACTTCCTCCCATCCCTTTCGTTTTCGTTGGATTCCCGCCGCACAAGAAGCGTCGAAAAAAATTTCTCCAGCACATGCTCTCTTTTCCGGCAACAGTCGTCTGCTATGAATCCCCCCATCGTCTCCTCAAACTCCTTGCGGAACTGGAACACCTGGGTGCTGGCAATCGGCGTGCCTGCATCGCCCGAGAACTGACAAAGTACCACGAAGAATTTCTTCGGGGATCCGTACGTGAGTTACATCTGCTCCTTCAGCAACGCTCGACTATCAAAGGGGAAGTTGTTGTTGTGTTAGAAGGAGCATCCAAAACAGCGACTGGCGAAGCTGGTGCACCGTAAATTGGCGCTATTACCATCGGTTCCATCGAGGCTTGAGCATAAACATCTGCCGCCATTGAGTGGGCACTTTGCCTGTGGAAAGATTGCATTTATTGGCTATTGCGCAGAAACTTCTTATATTTACAATGTTTTAACGTGGGACGCTTTTCAAAAGAGGGCTTGTTCAACTAAAAAAGAGGTATGGAACAATGAAAGTTGCACACGGGCTATTCATTGTCCTCCTGAGCGCTGTTGTTGTCGGAACATTTGGATGTGAAGGATTTACAACCAGCGAACCTACTCAAATTCTGCTACCGGGACCTCCGCAAAATCTCCGCGCAACAGCTTTAGACACGAACACGATCAAATTCAAATGGGAAGTTTCCGAAGATGTCAACGTCGTTAAGCATTATGCTTACATTCTAAAGGACTCCAAATTCCGAACCATTGATTCTGGAACCTTCGATCCCAATCAAACGGAATACGTCAAAAGTGATCTGAAACTTGGAGAGGTTTACACGTTAACAACTTATAGTGTTTCCAACGACACCATAGGACCGAAAGTCAAACTGGGATGGTCACCGGCTTTCGTTTTCAAAGATATCGAGGGCGAACCAATCCGCCTTACGCCGGAGCGTCCCGGGTTGATGTTCTACAATGAGTTACTGGGTACTCCTGCCATTCTGGATACTAACGGGAAGTTGAATTGGGACATCGTTATTGACTTTACAGACGATTCAACATTCAAAGTTTTCCTGCGTTCACCGACCACCTATCCACCGTACGCCAAGGACTCTGCTCTTAGAGAACAACTTCGGTCTGCATCATTTGCCGAGGATGTGATTACAGGAGTGGCCAGTGTGGATGAGATATACAGTACGAAAGCGCTCAACAATCCCATTTTCACCGGGAAAGCCCAGGAGCTGACCAAATACAGCTCCAACGTTGGCTTTATCGTCAAGGTCGTTTCGAAGGAAGGAAACCAAACTGTTGAACACTACGCAAAAATTCTCTTCAAAAGTGTGAATGGCTCTGTCGTCCAAGGAAGTGGTGACAATCGGTACGTCGAATGTGAAGTTTCCTACCAGCCAGTTCCCGGGCTTCCCTACGCTGGGACGAAAAAACTCGATGATCCATCCCCGAATCCATAAAGTTTCAGTCTGACCCTGGAGAAGAATCAACGGAAAAGGCGCAGGCAATCCTGCGCCTTTTCTTTTTCTGCACCAGACCCTCCGCCTATGCGTCTTTGTTCTTTTTGAAGAATGTCTCACTGAACCAGAGCAATTTTCCAAAATGGGATGGTTTCGGAAGCTCAAAGAAAAGGTTACGCAGGCGACCGACACGGTAAAAGAAGCAGTCCGATTCGACCGCTTAAAACAGGGACTGGCAAAAACTCGATCTTCTCTGATCGGCACACTGGAGAACCTGTTGCGGCCAGGACGCCGGATCAATCCTGAGCTGTTCGAAGAATTAGAAGCTACGCTGATCACTGCCGATATTGGGGTCAATCTCACAATGGAAATCTTAGAGCGGGTTGAAGCCGAAGCAAAGCGGCAAAAGCTGGAGGATGCTTCTCAACTGCTTTCGTTACTCCATCAGGAAATTCTTCACACTTTCACGCAAGTGCTCCAGGATCACCCCCCCCTCATCCAGCGCATTACCACCAGGGAAAAACCCTATGTTATCCTGGTTGTTGGCGTCAATGGCGTTGGAAAAACCACCACAATTGGCAAACTTGCCTATCAACTGAAGCAGATGGGGATGGAAGTGCTCATCGGGGCAGCCGACACATTCCGGGCGGCTGCCAATGAACAACTGGAAATCTGGGCACGTCGGGCAGGGGTGGACATCATTCAGCAAAAGCAAGGGGCAGATCCCGCTGCTGTTGCTTTCGACACTCTTCAGGCAGCCCAGCACCGCCAAGCGGACGTTGTCCTCATCGACACTGCCGGGCGACTCCATAACAAAGAAGGACTAATGCGGGAATTATCCAAAATTTCGCGGGTCTTGAAAAAACTAAAACCCTCGGCTCCGGATGATGTGCTGCTGGTGCTGGACGCTACCATTGGCCAAAATGCGCTTCAACAGGCACGCACTTTCCAGCAATTTGTTCCCCTCACCGGGGTTATACTGACCAAATTAGATGGAACCGCTAAAGGCGGCATCGTGGTTGCCGTTACGCACGAATTGCAACTGCCAGTCGAATATGTCGGTGTTGGGGAAGGGTTGGAAGATCTTCAACCTTTCGATCCAGAAGCATTTGTAGAAGCACTCTTTGCGGAAACCGCAGCATCGCCATCTTCATCTTCGCCAGCAACTGCGGCACCTTAAGCATTGGGAAATCCGTGCTGCCGCATCCAGTGTCGGAGCCGCGGAGCGATCCAGAGCGTTACCAGAGCACACCCAATGCCAGCCAGCACATCAACGACGTAATGATACCGCAAATAGACGGTTGCCACTATTAAGCTACTTCCAACGACCAGGAAAAAGTACCGCAGATATGATCGATAGCGGAATGCCAGAACAATATTCATTAGCGTCATCATCGTATGTCCACTGGGCATACAGTCTCGATTAACAACTGCCGCTGGATTCGGCGTACCTGCCGGAATATTGCCTCCGGCATTGACAAACTCCCGCAATGCGCTGGTCAACCACACGCCCGGCAGCTCTTGATCGAGCAGTCTGAAATCGTGCAGCGTAAATCGCGGACCAATAGCGGGCATAAAAAAGTACAGCAAATACGACACGTAAAATCCAAACACAATGGTATAGGTAAATTCCTGCAAGGTTGCTTCTCGTTTTCGGAGTGCCAGCTCGATGCCGTGAAGAATGGGCAAAAAGAAAAATGACATATAAGCCCATTGCAAATATTCTGTCAACAGAGGATGGGCAAACTGTGCAAGCCAGTGCGTTGGATGGACGCCAAACAGGGCAAAATCCCACTGGATTAAAATGTCATCGTACAGTCCGGGATTGACCAGCGGCACATAATAATGCACCTGGCGATAAATCAGGTAGATAATCGTAACCACATAGAACTGGTGAAAGAGACGAAAAATTCTCCCGCCGTGGAGATAATCTGCTGCCGCAATTGCCAAAATTGCGATACTGACTGCTGCATTAAACAGCAGCAATTGGGCAGCATTCGGCAAATCGAAATAAAAGCACAAAGCAAAAACAGAATACACTGCCAGAATGGCAATGGTACACAGGTCCGTCATTGTCAATGCTTCCCGCAGATTAAAGGCAACGAACGGCTCCTTAGCGCTCGAAAAGTTGCTGTAAGCCGGTAAGGATTTGGTGGTAGTCTTCCGGAGAAAGTTGCTCAGGACGTTTTGCCAGAAACGGGCGAAGCTGTGGGGGCCACTCTGCCATCCGCTGCCGAAACGATTGCCCATAGTGTTGTCGTACGTAATACTCCAGTGCATTGAGCAGTTTTTTTCGACGATACTGGAACACCTGACGTACCAGCGGCTGAATACGCTCATAGGGCTGCTCCTGCTGTTGAAACCGAAACAAAACAACGGATGATGAAACTTTTGGCGGCGGCGTAAAAGCAGAAGGCGGAACGTGGAAAAGGATCCTGACCTCTGCATAACTCTGGGCTGCTATGCTCAACACTCCATACTGCTTTGATCCCACAGATGCAACGACGCGCTCAGCAACTTCCCGCTGCACCATAACGACCGCCTGAGAAATGCTCCGGGATTGTCGGAACATCCAGAACAGAATTTCGCTGGACAGATAGTATGGCAAATTTCCGATCAGCTTCCACTGAGCATCAGTTGCGCCAAGCTGCGCAAGATCAACGGTCAAAATATCCTGCTGAAGCAACCGCCGATCTGAGGTATCGAAGCGGAAGTGCTGTCGCAGGAACTGTACACTTTCCGGATCAATTTCGACAGCGACAAACATTCGTGGCTGAGCCTGCATCAGGAATTGGGTCAACACGCCGGTGCCGGGACCAATTTCCAGCACCATATCTTCTGAAGTCACGTCAGCAAATGCAACGATTCTGCGTGCTACGCGTAAATCCCGTAAGAAATGCTGTCCCCATCGCTTTTTCGGCTTGACCTTCCTTTCGCCGATGTCCACCTCTTCGCTCCTTATTGGCGATGATAATACCGCTGAAAAGCCTGATGCAGCCGGTGATAAATCTCCTCTAAGGACTGCGAAACGACCTTCGTATCCGCCAGGACGGGCATAAAGTTGGTATCCCCACTCCACCTCGGGACAATGTGAAAATGAACGTGATCGGGCAATCCTGCCCCTGCAACGCGCCCCAAATTAGCGCCAACATTCAACCCATCTGGATGAAATTCTTCCTTCAAAACCGCAATAGCATCCCGTAACAGCGTACACAGCGACTGGTAGGCGTTCAGATCTAAATGCTCCAGCGCTGCAACGTGTTCATACGGTGCAACCATAATGTGCCCCCCGTTGTACGGGTAAAGATTCAAAATGACAAAAGCTCCTTCTCCACGATACACTACATACCGTTGTGCATCCTGTTCCGGATGGTGGGCAGCAGCGCAGAGGAAACACCCCTTTTTATCATCAGCGACTGGCTCTTCGAAACTTTTAAGGTATTGCGATCGCCACGGCGCCCATAATCGCTGCATACTCCGCATTCCCCTTCTCTTTGCAAAACCGGGTTAGAAACGAAAAAAGCCCATTTTTAATGGGCTTTTTTCACAAAACGGCAAAAAGTTCAGCTCGTTACAACGCCCATCGGATGTCAACACCTGCCTGAAAAGCGTTGACCCGCCAGTTTTCCGCTGTCGTTACCTTCGTCAATCCTGCATCAAACCAGATGCCCGGAACGACCAGAGCTGGAGCAAACAAAAACTTGCGCAAATTCAATTCAAAGAACAGCCCCGCTTTAATTCCAAAGCGGAATGAAGATCGATTGGGAATATCCCCATCCACAAATACCATTACCTGCGCATTATCCTCGTAACGAAGAACAGCATCCGTCCGCTTTGTTGTATCAAATTGAGCATTATTCGGAGCGATAATTTCATAGGTTTGCTTCGCCTGTCCGACCAACACAAAATTTGCGGTCACACCAGCCGCAATACCCAGAGGAACGTCCCGACTAATCATAATTTTATACAACGCGTCAAGGCTCAGCAGCGAGTAATTGATTTGTGCTCGATGCTCCGTGGTAACATCGACAATTTCAACGCGATTGGTATCAATCACGGGCAATGTCGAGGTTCCTTCTTCTCGGACAGCAAACGAAACAGGACGGGAATCGTAAGCCAGCCGCAAAAGAATCGATGACGTCGCTTCCGAAGGGTTCCCTAAGAGATATTCAAACGACCCACCAACAAAAAATCCGGTAGCACTGGCAGCTTCAAAAACCGGACAGACAGGATCACCTTTGAAGGATCGGAAACCTCCTGAATGGAAGTCTTGATTAAATCCCCCAATGGGACCAACGTAGATTCTGGGCGGTGCTGCCGCCGGTGCCAGTGGGGTTGCTGCACCTCCTTGAGCGTAACTTTCCCCAATAGCAACAACCAGCACAATTGCCAGCACGCTACTGAAAAACCGCAATCCGTGTTTCATTGAGCTCTTCCCTTTTACCCAACCTATTTTCAACAAAATTCAATTTACAAAATTCTCCGGAATCAACCAATAACTTTGCTTTGAGAACAACGCTGCGGGTTTTACAGCACAATGTTCAGATGCTGGTAGGAACGTCGGCGGGTCCGCTCTTGCAATGTTCGCACCTCCACCATTACCCTGCGAAATCCTATATGCTGGAGTCGCCGTTGAAGCTGACTGCTGCGTGTCGCTACAAGCTGCTGCGTTTTAGCATCTGCGGTCCAGAAGTGCAGCGTTATCGCTTGCCGAATGACCGTTCCCTCTACTGCCACACTGCCCAGCGTGGCCAAATGCAGCTCAACAGAAAACGACACAGGATTGTCAAGATCACTTTGACCACGCTGCCGTTCAAAAGTCAAGCGTACTGGCAAATGCCGTTTTCCACTCCACAGCACCCCGGTCCATTGTACTGGCAATCCCCGGGTCCAGGCAAGTACATTGTAGGTCATCTCCGCCTGTAACAACGCTTTGACCTGATCATAGACTGCTTCCGGCATTCTTTGCTCCCCCTCCATTACGGTAACAAGTTCTTGCAAGGAAAGGAGTTGCAATGGTGAGGGTGCTGTTTCCTCTGAGAGGACAGGCACGATAGTCTGTACTGCCTGGAGCAATGTCGATGATTTTCCAGCTTCTTCGTGTTTTCCTCCCTTCAAATCTCTGGATCCGGTCATAGACTGAAGCACGGTGCGATACTGCAGCAACCACTGTGTTAACTCCGGTAAAGAGAATCGGAGCAGCGGAAGCAACAAACTCACCAATTCCGGCGTCGGCCGAACGTGCAGATACTCGAACAATTTGTACAACTCTACAAAGGTTCTGGGCGACAATGCCTCTCCAGCCGGCAACTGCTGTTGTACATACGCTGCTAACCGAAAGAGTTGCTGGAGCTCCTCTTTAATCACAAAAGGCTGCACCTGCCGGAGACTATCCACCAAGCGCTGGTACAGAGGTTCTATCGGTAATTCCAGTGCTTCCAGCATCTCTCGCGCACTGAGGGGGGCAGCACTGGTAATACCCGCCACGTGGAGCCAGAGATGCCCTCCCTCCTGCCGTTGTCTTACCTGAAACAACAAATCAACATTCGTTATAGGACGCATCCCCCCAACATACGCCCTCTTTTTTCCCACTGGAAGCTCTACTTCCGCTAATGCCCCACTCAGAAGCCGCAGAATACGCCCTCGCAGCAATGATGTACCCGAAGACTGTACCAGTCGCTGCTTTCTCCCTCCACCGAGCGATTCTCCAACGGGGTGCTGTCGACTGTGCACCTGTTCAATATGCCGAAGAATATTCATCATATCTCGCTACTGCCGCTTCTCTTTCCTTTTTCGGCACTTCTTTTGTAATTTTGAAGTTGTGTCAAACGAAGAGCTACAATCGTGCCCGAGAAATCTGAACAATCGCAATCAACTCCTGAGCACATCGGCGCCTGGCTACGAGCGGAGCGGGAAAAGCGGCATCTCAGCATCGAAGCGATAGCTCAGGCTACAAAGATTCGCTCTGCCACAATCGAGGCACTGGAAGCTGGGGAATTCAGCCATTTGCCACTGCCGTACATCCGGGCTTCTATTCGCACGATCGCACGGTTTCTTAAAATTCCATCTGAAGAAGTGAATCGGGCACTGGAAATCTACCTGCCATCGGAAAGCATCCCTACACCTTCTGTCCCAGAATCTCCTCTGGTCGATTCCGCTCCTTCTACCAGATGGATCTGGCTTGCCATTGCCGTGGTCTTATTGCTTGGTGTTCTCTTTCTCTGGTGGTACAATTCGGACAGCACGCCAGTGCCACTCCCATCCGCATCACAAACTGGAAAAAATGCTCCATCTACAATCCGTAAAGCAGAACCCTCAGAACTAACAATCGCCCCACCACCGACTACCAAACAGCATACTGACACACTTATTGTTGAAGCAATTACCACTGATTCTGTCTGGGTCAGCCTTCTCTTCGATAACAATCGCCGATTACAGGAACTTCTGCCTCCTCACAAAAAGCGGGTCTGGAGAGCAAAGCGCTGGATTCGCCTCTCCGTTGGGAATGCAGGGGGACTGCTGCTCATCGTGAATAGTGATACGCTCGGACACCTGGGGAAACCGGGCGTTGTGCTGAAAAATGTCAAAATTACTTCCAGGGGTATCGAGCCCTTCTAAGAAATCGATACCCCCAGAAGCTGCTTTACCGTTTCTTCTTCTTATGCCGCATTTTTTTCAGCCGCTTCTTTCGCTTATGGGTTGCCATTTTCTTTCGCTTTCGCTTTCGCCCACAGGGCATCAGATAGCTCCTGTCTTTTTCAACTTACCATCGTCTATTGCGTACGCTTCTGTTCTGCCGACAACTGCTCCAACTGACTGAGAAACCGCTGCGCCTCAGCAACAATCGTTGAATCAGAAGCGTAACGAATAGCTCGCTTCAGGTATTGTTTCGCCGAATCCAGTTGTCCAATTTGCGCGTGGAGCACTGCAAAGTTATACAGGGCAATGCTATGAGTGGAATCAATTTGCAATACCCGCCGCAACTGTGAAACGCCTTCCATTGGCTTCCCGGTCTGTAGCAGGGTATAGGCATAATCGGTCCGCACATCGGTATTCAGGGAGTCAAAATGTTCCAGATAATAGGCATACCAGTGGGCAGCCTGGATATAGTCTCCTGCATCAAAGAGGGCATTAGCATATTCCAGCACCAATGAATCCGCAGAAGGATTTGCCCGAACTGCTTCAGCCAGAATTTGCAGTTTTGCCCGCAATGCAGGATCGATAGCCACGGTGTCCTGAGAGGCCTTTTCTGGCTCAGCCGGTTCCGGCAAAGACAAACGATAAAGAGCAAAACTCACCCCTGCAATACCGAGCATTAATCCCAGCGACAGCGCCAGCTTACGCCATACAGCTTTTTTCATTGCGACTCCGAGTTCCGAAGTTCAGCGATATACTGGCGAAAGCTGCTGGAGGGATGGAATACAGGCACATACGCTGGTGGTGCTTCCTCTGGCTTGCCAGTTTCTGGATGAATGTAGATCCGTGAAGGACGATGCCGGAGAAAAAAGGAACCAAATCCTTTAATGGTCACCCGCTCTCCCCGAGCAATATGGCGAGCGATCAACTCCAACCACGCATCCACTACCGTTTGTACTTCCAGTTGCGTAATGCCGGTTGCTTCAGCAATCGCCTTGATAAGGTCATTCTTTCCCATGCTTGCTGCCCGTTTTTGAAACCACTCTCCAGCACACAAAACGATCAGATTTGCTACACTATTGCTCAGTCTGTGCGTCTCTTTTAGTTTACGAATGCTTTTACACAAAAACAACTACCAGGAATGCCTGAACACCATCGGGAACTGCTGTTCGATGAATGTCGTCAACTCCTTTGCCCTACCGATCCTTTCTTGACAAACGCTGCCAACTTTGCCGCATGGATCTTCCACCGCTTCTCTGATCTGAATTGGGTGGGGTTCTACCTTGCCCGTCCAGATGGGTTATGGCTGGGTCCTTTCCAGGGCAAACCAGCCTGCACCTTCATCAACTTTGGTCAGGGAGTTTGCGGTACTGCCGCGGTCCAGCTAAAACCCGTCGTTGTACCGGACGTTGAAGCATTTCCCGGCCACATCGTATGCGATCCGGCTTCGCGCTCTGAAGCGGTCTTCCCTTTGATTCAGGACTCAGTGCTCTGGGGAGTTTTTGACCTGGACAGCCCTGTGCATCACCGTTTTGAACCCATTGCATCCCTTCTCCATCGGTTGATGCGTATATTTGTAAATCGAGTAACGATGGACTTACCGTTTGGCATATCGATCGACGCTGTACATCAAAAAGGGAGCTCTACCAGATGAAGCAACAGATCCTGCACAGTCTCCTGTGGCTCTTTCCTGCCCTCCTCTGTGCCCAACCGGGATTGATTCCTTACACGCCGAAAGCAGATGGAGCACTGGACAAAGTCTTCCAGACCCTGACCCAACAGGGGATGGAAAACCCTACACTTCAGGGCGTGCTGACGTTCTCTGGCAATTTCAACTTCCAGAATGCCGAGTTTTCCTTAGCCTTCGATCTGGAAACCGGAAAAGCGCTGGTGTGGGTTTATGCCGTTGCTGGAACAATCAACGGCGCTGATTCCCTTGTGTTCTTTCCAATGATCCAGTTGCCTTTTGTCGGATTTACTCCTTTATCGCTCCCCATTCCATCACTTCCTGCCCCGTTTTCTAATGAAGTAGATCCGGAATGGATGGATACTGACGAAATGGTTCAATACCTTTCCCAGAATGGAGTTTACCAGGCATTCCACCAGGCGTATCCTGATTCCATTCCGGACCTGGTGTGGCTCAGTAAAGTGTTAGTCCCAATTCCGTCCACTCAGTGGACGCTCCAGTGGATCGGGGGCGACCTAGCAACTTCTCTGCTCTGTCGTGTCAATGCGCTGACCGGCAATACACAATGTGTCGCTATTCCGGTAGGAGTCGATGCCGAAACGTATGAACAAAATCCCATTGCCATTTTCCCGAATCCTGCACACGACGTTTTGCTGATCAAAGCACCGATTCCCACTTCTGCTTCAACTTTCGATTTTCAACTATTCAACGCACTGGGTGAACGGATTCTGAACTTTGCACCGGTACCTAACGGTGCTCCCGGTGAATTCTTAGCACCGGTTCGCCATCTTCCCCGTGGACTGTACTATCTGATGCTTCGTTCTGCCAACCAGATATACCAGTTGCCGGTGATTTTACAATAGCATTTTTTTACGGAACAAAGAAAGGGACGGACAATGTACTCGCACGTCCGGTCGACAGATCCGGAAATTTTCCGTGTCCTGATGGGCGAATTCCGGCGACAGCGGGATCACCTGGAGATGATCGCCAGCGAGAATTATGCCTCACCCGCTGTTCTGGAAGCAATGGGGTCTGTATTAACGAACAAATATGCTGAAGGGTATCCCGGACGCCGCTATTATGGCGGGTGTGAATGGGTCGATCAGGCTGAAGAGCTGGCACGGCAAAGGGCTCAGCAATTGTTTGGTGCCGCCCATGCGAATGTTCAACCGCACAGCGGCTCCTCCGCCAATATGGCAGCCTTCTTTACCTTCTTGAAACCCGGAGACACCATTCTGGGAATGGACTTAGCACACGGTGGACATCTGACGCACGGTGCAAAGGTCAACTTTTCCGGTCAACTCTATCACGCCGTCTCTTACGGTGTGGATCCGCACACAGGTCGCATCGACTACAATCAGGTGGAAGACTTAGCAAAACGACATAAGCCGAAGCTGATCATCGTTGGCGCTTCCGCCTACCCCCGGGATTACGACTACGCAGCATTTCGTTTTATCGCTGATCAGGTTGGCGCCTTCTTAATGGCAGATATTGCTCATCCAGCAGGACTGATAGCCAAAGGGAAACTCAACAATCCGCTCCCTTATTGCGACATCGTGACCAGCACAACGCACAAAACCCTTCGCGGACCTCGCGGAGGTTTGATTTTAATAAAAGACAACAAAGAGCTTGCCGACAAAATAAACAAATCGGTATTCCCCGGATTGCAAGGAGGTCCTTTAATG
>JALWUI010000034.1:954-15997 GCA_027082775.1 Candidatus Kapaibacterium sp. | reverse complement strand
CACCAAAATCCGGGCGAATCAAAATGCTGAGCGAGGTGGTCGACGCCGTCGTCATGCCGGGACTCCAGGGCGGACCGTTGATGCACGTGATCGCAGCTAAAGCCGTGGCTTTTCACGAAGCCCTCAGCGAGGAATTCGACCAGTATGCAGAGCAGGTCATCCGCAATGCCAAGGCGCTGGCAGCGGCACTCACCGCAAAAGGCTATCAACTGGTTAGCGGTGGAACTGACAACCATCTTCTGCTCATTGACCTCCGCAACAAAGGAATTACGGGCAAGCAAGCCGAACAGGTACTGGACAGCGTCGGCATCACGTGCAACAAAAATATGGTGCCTTTTGACACGCAATCACCGTTTGTGACCAGCGGCATTCGCCTGGGAACGCCAGCGATCACAACGCGTGGTATGACCGAAACGGATATGGAAAAAATTGCTGACCTGATCGACTATACTCTCACCCACATTGATGATACAAAAGCACATCAAGCAGTCCGTGAAGAAGTCGATCGTCTCTGTGCAGCATACCCGCTGTATCCGACGCTTCCCCGCTTCTTAGAGGCAGGATTGCGCATTCTTGCAGAAGAAGGAATTTTGTTTCTGGAAGATCTGGAGAGCTTCCTGGAAAGTGTTCGCGACGAGTTTCGGCTGGCATTCGGCAAGGCAGAATCTTAAAAAGTGCCCGGGGCGGGATTCGAACCCGCACGTCCTTACGGACACTGCACCCTGAATACAGCGCGTCTCCCAGTTCCGCCACCCGGGCATATGCGAGATTAAGCAAAAGGTTTTGACGTGCCTCCAGCAGCATTGTTGTTTTGCAACCTTTGAGACTGATCCAAACGCAGTTTGACAAATCGGGAGTCTTACCAAATGACAAAACGCTTATTTCTGGTGACATTGTGTCTGATACCCCTTGCATCATACGCTCAAAAAAACAGCGTTGTTAACAAGCAGGAACTGGAAAAATTAAAAAAAGAAATGACAACGGTGGAAAAACCATCGAGCGATACACTGCAATGGAAACTCGGGGGTCTTGTGAGTGCCAATTTTTCCCAGGCTGCTTTTTCCAACTGGGCTGGCGGTGGCCAGGATGCCATTTCACTCAATACTCTGCTTTACCTTTTTGCTCATCACTTTGGCGAACATCATATCTGGGAAAATCATCTTCGTATTGGATACGGATTCCTCACACAAGAGGAAACAGGCTTCCGCAAAACGGATGACAAAATCGAATTTATTTCCAAATATGGTCTGGATGCTTTTCAACACTGGTTCTATAGTGGTCTTTTTCGATTCCGGACACAGTTAGCACCAGGCTACAACTATCCAAATGACAGCGATAAAATTTCTGATTTTTTGTCCCCCGCCTACATTACCGCGGCAATCGGAATGAACTTTAAGCCGGACTTCCCTCTGGCTCTGTTCCTGTCTCTCTTCACAGGCAAAATAACCATTGTTCAGGATCAGCAATTAGCAGACGCTGGTGCCTATGGAGTCGAACCTGCTGCTTACGATAGCAGTGGGAATAAAATTCGGGATGGTAAAAACTTCCGCGGAGAATTCGGTGGCTCATTGCAACTCAACTTCGCCATCGACCTTATGGAAAATGTCCGATACTCCACCGTTCTCAATCTCTTCAGCAATTACCTGCGCAATCCGCAAAACATTGATGTTCTGTGGGATAATTTGCTCAGTCTTAAAATCAACAAATACCTGTCTGCTGTCATCAGTGTCAACATTGTGTACGACGATGATATTCGCATTGCGGTCGATGAAGACGGCGATGGAACCATCGATACAACCGGTCCCCGAACGCAAATCAAAGAAGTTCTGAGCCTGGGCTTTAGTTACCAATTCTAAGGAAACGACGGGGAAAGATCCCAGACTGCCGTTGTTCTGTCTCGCTTAGCCAAATCTACGGGTACAAAAAGTGAAGCGTTACAATGCGAGGTCTACGAGGAGTGTGTCGTCTTCCCAATTCTCAAGGGTACAAAAGGCGAAGCGTTACGGACAGGAATTACAACGTCAATTTGCACAACAGTTCCCTCTTGGCGGAGAGGGTGGGATTCGAACCCACGGTACCCGTCAAGGGTACAACGGTTTTCGAGACCGCCCCGTTCAACCACTCCGGCACCTCTCCCAAAGCTGTGGAGAAATGACGCAAAATCGTGAAGAATCGTGTCTGGTTCTGCACCGTTTCGGTGCAACTTTCGTCTGTGATCGATCTTTACAGTATCCACACAACGGGAGCTTGCGATATGCAATCGGCTGAAGGATGGATTGAGCTGGGTAACCGTGTATTTTTCCCCGTCTACCCTCGACTTCCCATCGTCATAGACCGAGCACAGGGGTGTATGCTCTATGATGTTGAGGGGAAATCCTACCTGGATTTCCTCAGTGGCATTGGGGTCAATGCTCTGGGATATGCTCACCCCCGGCTGATGGAAGCGCTCAAGGAACAAATGGATCGGTTTCTCCACCTTTCCAACTTCTTCTATCAGCCACCGCAAATTTTGTTGGCACAGCGACTGCTTCAACGGACGGGAATGCAAAAGCTCTTTTTTACCAATTCCGGAAGTGAAGCAATTGAAGCAGCGCTTAAGTTAGCCCGCCGCTGGGGTGCCCAAAACGGGAAAAGTGAAATTCTGGGGTTCATCGGCGGATTTCACGGACGGACTTACGGACCTTTATCCATTATGCATCAAGCGCGATTCCGGGAACAAATGGGACCCTTTTTACCGGATACCCTTGTTGCTCCATTCAATGATCCCGCCACGTTGCCACAATTCATTACGGAACAAACTGCAGCAGTCGTTTTAGAAATCATCCAGGGCGCCGGGGGTATCGTTGAAGCAACTTCCGATTTTCTTCAGACACTTGCGGACCTGCACCGGCAATTGGGATTTTTACTAATTGTCGATGAAATCCAGACAGGATTTGGTCGCACCGGCTCGTGGTTCGCTGTTGATCACACCCCACTACGCCCGGATATGCTGACCCTTGGCAAAGCCATTGGTGGAGGGCTCCCTTTAGGCGCTTTGTTGGGAGGACCCAGAGTTGCTGATCTCTGGGATCTCGGACACCACGGTTCTACTTACGGTGGCAATGCCCTTGCCTGTGCCGCCGGGCTTGTTGTGCTGGAAGAACTGGAAAATGGTCTGCTGGAGCATGTTCAGCAAATGGCAACGATTCTGGAAGAGCACTTACAACAACTTCAGCAGCAATTCCCGCATTTGATTCGGGAACTCCGTGGACGGGGACTGATGCGTGGTATCGTCCTCAGCCAGCCAGCCGCTCCTTTCGCACAGGCTGCTGTTTATGAAGGGCTCATCATCAACGCAACAGCTCACACTGTCCTGCGGCTGTTGCCACCCCTGATTATTTCCGAAGAGGAATTAACCACAGGAATTCGTATTCTTGCCCGTCTTTTCGAGCGTATTCAAACAAGTTCCGGGGACGATGAAGCGGAAGCAGCAGCATAAGGACGCAAAGTCCAAGTCGAAAAAACGAAAATTCATCAAAAAACCCACATATCCGGGGGGAACGAAGGCACTGGAGGCATTTATTGCACAAAACCTTCGATATCCTGAAGAAGCACTGCGGAATGGCGTTGAAGGAAATGTTCAGGTGGAATACGAAGTCAATGAGGACGGCAAGGTTATCCGCGCACGGGTTCTGCGGGGCATCGGATATGGCTGCGATGAAGAAGCTTTGCGCCTTGTTCGCCTTCTCCGCTATGAAGGAGTACGCAATCGCCACATCCACGTCACAACTCGTTTTACCCTGGTAATCCGTTTTCGTTTACCCCGGCGAACGCCGGCAGTACGGTATGAATATCGACCAGCATCCGTTTCTTCGGAACAGTCAGCCCCGGTTTTCTCGTACAAGATTTCGGTTTGACGTTCGGCTTTTTTGCTCCAAAAGCTGAGAGAAGATAAACAAAGCAAAGGAACAACGATGAACGCTGTATTGCTGCACCTGAGCTCCAGTCACTTTGTGGTCGTCCTTCCCATTTTCGCACTGGCATTCTTCATTGCAGCCCTGTTCAAACACAAACTGGTTCTGTACCGCATTGGCGCTGGATTGCTGGTCCTGGCAGCCTTACTGGTTATTCCTCAGTATCTGAGCGGCGAATCGGCGGAGGAAGCCGCCGAACACGACGAGACTGCTCACGAATATATGGAAGCCCACGAAGAGCTGGCAACCATTACGCTCTGGCTTTTCGTCGGTTCTGGCATTATCGCTCTATTGGGTCTCTGGCAGAGACGTTCCGAAGATAAAGTACGTCCCTGGCTTATTCTGCTCTTCCTCCTCAGCTTAGCTAATACCATTTCCGTCGGACTTACCGCCCATCAGGGTGGAATGATCCGACACGCTGCGCTGCGGGGTGAAACCGCAGCATCAGCCCCATCGTCATCCGATCACGAGCATACCGACGAACACGAGCACGAAGAAGAACACGAACACGATGACTAAGTAGGTTATAGAGCGAGATCCCTACACCCTTGCTATTTCAGAGGAGTCAGTACGCTTTAGATCGGCATACCTTGCGTTTTCTTTGGACTGTGGGTACGCTGTTTATTTTTTAAGCACCCACTTTCATACGCAAATATCCCGCTGTTTTTTACGCAGCCGCTTCTTTCTCTTGTTGATGCTCTGCAATGAGTTTTTCCTGGAGATCGTGGGGAACAGGCACATACTCGGCGAAACGGGCGCGGAAGGTTGCCCGTCCCTGCGTCATCGAGCGGAGCGCCGTCGCATACTTATCCAGTTCTGCCAGCGGCATCCGTGCCTTGATGACCTGGTAATGCCCTTCAGTATCAGCCCCCAGAATCAATGCCCGGCGTGCTGGTAGATCCCCCATAATATCCCCAACAAATTCTGAGGGGGCAATAACCTCTACTTCATAGATCGGTTCCAGAATCCGGGGTGTATCCGACAAAAATGCCTGTTTAAACGCCATCATTGCCGCAATCTTGAACGAAATTTCATTCGAATCGACCGGGTGCATACTCCCATCGTAAATGCTGACTCGCACATCCCGGACAGGTGCACCAATCAATGGTCCGTGCTGCATAATCTCCATAATCCCCTTCAAAATTGCCGGCATAAAACGCTGATCAATCACCCCACCAACAATGCAATTCTGGAAGATCAACTTGCCGCCCCACGGCAGGTCGATGTCCTCTGTAGCACGCAGCGTAACATTCGGCGTCGGCGGCATTCCCTCTTCGTAGGGTTCAAGAATCATATACACTTCACCATATTGCCCCGCTCCACCGGTTTGCTTTTTGTGCTTGTAATGTCCCTTAACCACCGATTGGATCGTTTCCCGATACGGGATTTTTGCAGGTACAAAGTTCACTTTTACGCCAAACCGATTCTCCAGTCGCCACTTGGCAATATTCAGATGTAAATCCCCCTGTCCCTTCAAAATGGACTGTTTCAACTCCGGAGAATATTCCACGATCAGGGTGGGATCCTCTTCGTGCAGTTGGTGCAATGCTGCTGCGATCTTCTCTTCATCCTTCTGATCCACTGGCTCTACGCCTACCCGGACTTTCGGCTCAGGGAAAACTAATGGCGGGAAAGCATACGACACCGAAGGATCGTGGAGCGTATCATTGACGTGTGTGTCTTTCAACTTGACCGTTGCTCCAATATCTCCTGCCTGTAAACTGCTCATTTCCACTCGGTGCTTTCCATTGACGGCGTAAATGCGCGTGAGTCTTTCGGTATTCTGGGAACGGTGATTAATCAGATCCTGTCCTACCAGCACTTTACCGGAATGCACTTTGAAATAGCACAGGTCTCCAACGTGGGGTTCGGATAGCACTTTAAACACAAACAGCGAAGCTGGCAACTCAGGATCATACGGTACTTTTTCTCCCTCCACCGTTTCCACGGGTGGAACATCTACCGGGGATGGAGCCACGTTGTTGATAAAACCTAAAATCCGACCGCTCCCCATATTTTTGACAGCCGAAACGCAAAAAACGGGAAAGATCTGCCGCTGCAGCAGCGCCAGCTTCAGCCCTTTGCGCATCTCTTCTTCATCCAGCTCCCCTTTCTCAAAATACAACTCCATCAGGGTTTCGTCATTTTCCGCTACCGCTTCCACCAGCTCATTATGCAGTTGATCTGCTCGTTCCCGCTCACTGTCTGGAATCGGAAGCTTCTCTGGCTTTCCGCCTTCAGGTGGGAATTTATACATTACCATCTTTAGCACATCGATAATTGCGTCAAAATCCTTGCCCTCGTTTACCGGATACTGAACCACCGTAACAGCGCGACCGAAGCGCTCCTTTGCCTGCTGGACCGTTTGCTCAAAATTCGACTTTTCGTGATCAACCTTATTGACAACAAAAATGGTCGGCTTCTGCTCCCGCTCCAGATATTCCCAGATTAACTCCGTTCCCACCTGCACCCCATCCGGGGCACTCAGTACCACCAGGGCTGTATCCGCAACCCGCAGCGCAGCAATGACCTCTCCGACAAAATCATCATAACCCGGAGCATCCAGAATATTAATCTTGTGATCCCGCCATTCTACAAACAGCGGGGTTGTAAACACGGAAGATCCTCGATCCTGCTCCACCGGATGGTAATCCGAAGCAGTATTCCCATCTTCCACACTCCCGCGGCGATTGATAACGCCCGCTTCAAACAGCATCGTTTCTGCCAGTGTGGTTTTGCCAGATCCGGAATGTCCCAGAAGAGCAATGTTTCGAATGTGCTGTGGATCGTAGGCTTTCATTTTCCCAGTCCTTCCCGTTTGATCGAACAACTACCCTTAGCGAAACTTCTATATTACAAAAATTTCGCTGAATAACCAGCAATCATCACTGCAATTTCAAAAAACACTCTTCATATATCCACAACAACTCTGCCAGCACCATCGCGGTGGCACCCCACAAAGGCACTCCTACAGGAGACTTCCAGTACGGATAGCGCAACCGTTTCCCACTTTTCAAAGGCTGCTCCCCATACTGAATATTCTGCTTCTCCCGTAGCCAGGCGATTGGCAGATAGAGAATCTGTCGAACTTCATCGTTGGGATAAAATTCGGGCGGCTGCCATAACACCGCAACCACCGGCTGCATCCAATAAAAAGAAACGGGAATGTACAACCTTGACAATCGCCCTACGAGAGACAATTGCTGAAGGGGATAATGTGGATCCACTTCCTCGCGAAACTCCCGCAACGCTGTTTCTTCATAATTTTCTCCCGCTTTTACCCGTCCTCCGGGAAAACTGAGTTGCCCGGGATGATGCGCTAAGGTTGGGGACCGCACTGTTAACAACACCGATAGTTTTCTCTGCTCAGGATCCCGTCCTAAGGGCACCAGGACGGCACTTTCACGGGTTGGCGTACCAGGGAGTGGCTCCAGTCCCCGCCCTTCGGGCATCATTAACTGATGGGCACGCCTGCCGGGCAGGGGTTTCTGAAGCTGCTGTTGCAGGCATTGGGTCAATCGCTCCAGTTCAGGATCGCTGTGCCCCATTCCTTGCAATCCACTCTGCCGGCGCTCCACTGCAAAACAAAAAAAGCCCTGCATTACGCAGGGCTTTTTTGTATCTCACGAACAGCTTAATGCTTAGAAAGTATTGACCCGCACCGATATCCAGTGCACCAGTCCCAGATATTTCGTCTGAGCAAAAGCATAATCAATAGCGCCCTGCATATCACCACCATCATACTTAATCCCCAGTCCCGCTGCCAGTCCAAATTGATCGTGCCCGAATCGATAGCCACCGCGGAGAAAGACCAGATCCTTCCAGCTATATTCTGCCCCGACAAGAAACTGCTCCGGCGTGTCAGAGAATGTGATAAATTCCCCGGCTACCCGGAGGGAATGATCTTCTACGCTGTGCAATGCATCCAGAGAAATGCCACTTCGCACATAGAGCGGCAGAGAATAAGGATTGGTCACCATCATTGCATCCACGGGACGGTGTTTTAATCCGGGGACCAGATCCGCTGTAATCAATAATTCCCCACCCTGATACTGCAACTCCGGACCCAGATTACTGACAGCAAAGGCAAAGCGGAGATCGTTGAATTTATGCAACTGATACAGCGTCCCAACATCGAAAGCAATGCCGGACGCCTTCATTCCCCCAATTGCCTGGGAAATATACTTCATCGTCACCCCAAAGGAGAAATTTTCGCTCAAATATCCTGCAACCGTTGCATTCACTGCCAGATCGCTTACTTCATAAAAAGCGCCACTTCCCTTATCCTCAACAACCGTTGTGACAGGAATCATTCCGCTGGAAAAGTGAATCACGCTGATCTCCGCCGCATACCCTTCTGCGATGGGCAAAGCAACCCCGATAAAATTGTGCGTATAATCACCTATCCACCGTGTCGTTGCAAACATTCCGGAAATACCTTCAATATCGGCAACCCCGGCAGGATTCCAGTGCACAGCCGACAGCCCCGAACTCACCGTTGAAGCTGCTCCGCCCATACCGACTTCTCGCGCACCAATGCCGATTTTCAAAAACTGGGCACCAGCACCTCCCACCTTTTTAAATTCCCCCGGCTTTGCCGTCGATCCCACCAACTGAGCGTGGAGTTGTCCTCCACCGATAACAATCAATGCTACGCTTATCCACAAAGTCACCACTCGCTTCATCGAATTTTCTCCACTTTTTATCCAACAATTACCACTTCCATTGTAGACACAAAAGGAGGAAGGACACGCTGTGTCCTTCCTCTCATTCTCAGCATTACCGTGCAACGTTTCGGAATCCACCGGTTATGATGGAAAACTTCACCAGGCCGACCTCACCGTTTGGTGTTTCAATAACAGCGAAGAACGCCTGACTTTTCGCTTTCTGCCGCCAGCTACTCAGCAGATCCCAGACTGCCAGCGCCTGGATGCCCGGCTGTGCAGGATCATCTTCGTGTTCAATCGTCCGCACCAGCTCACCATCCAGGGTATAAATCCGGATTGTACATTTCTTTGGCAACCGGGTAAAGTACAGCTTCGGCAGATCCGGTGTTTCCTGTCCTAAATGTGCAACGATATACGGATTCGGCACCACCGTCACACTGTCCAGAACGTTCGAAGTGTAATTTTGCAGTGCAACGGTATCTGCTTGAAGCTTGATCCGAACTTTAAACCCTGGGTTGGGCCACCCCAGTGCACCACCGTACACCGGCAAATACACCCTGTCACCTGGCCGAAAGTCAACTGTCGGGATCGTATCCTGCTTGGGAATCAATCGCTGATTGGATTTCCGTCCGCGCTTATTGGCAAAATCCAGCAGGAACTGAGTACCCGAAGCTAAAAAGACGTGCGTGAACTTCACCGTATCCGACCCATTAACAGCCGTCAGATAGTACCGTCCCTGCTTTCCTACCGGTATTCCTTTATCTTTATTCGCTGCCTGATTTCGCCGATCCCGCAGTTTATCACCAGATCCTGGATTCAGCCACCCATAAGCACTCAAATTCCACTGACCAATAGGAACCGCTTCGGGAATGGGCCAATCAGAAGGTCCGCCAATCTGCGACCTGCTTCCCAGATCAATCCACACCAACCCACTGTCTGGATCTGGCACCTGAACTGGCAAGCTCATCTCATAATGCGGAAGCTCTTTGCCATATTCTACCAGCACAGAATCGCCTTCGGGCGTTGGCCGCTTATACTGTGCGACATTTCGTACTTTCACGTTGAGGTACGGCACCGTAAAGGTAACCGTTTTTTGCCGGGTTTCGATGGTCAGTGTATCGATTCCACCTTCGGTAAATTCCAATTCATAGATGGCAGGTCCATTATTGAATCGAATATACCGCTGGAACCGCAGCATACTGCCATCCACTCGATATTCTCCTGCCACCAACTGGATCTTCCGGTCTTGCGTCGGTTCAACCCGAACATCAGGTGCCTCATCTGGATTTGCCGGTTCAATCCAGGGATCCCCGGGACGCAACTTACCGCCCCATTGCTGCAGGTAATAGTCAAACGTAAATTCCAGCGCACCCATCAACGTCTGATTCGGTCGATACAGCGGTGTATTGGTGGTAAAGGTCCCACCTCGCCCCTGTTTGAGCTGGCTGTCATACTCACCCATTCCAAATTCATCGGAGAAATTCCAGACGTATGCATGCTCACAAAAAGCCGTCACCGCCGATCCCGGCGCTGCTGGATTTGCTGGCAAATTGGTTTGATACCGTGCCAACTCCTGGCCCGTTTCTGCATCGCGGATCACAACATCGCAGGCATAGATCCCATACGTTCCGACATTCCGTGGATCCGTCACGAACCGATCTGTCAACGTAATAGCACCCGACACTGCTGGCAGGAACTCAATCTCAAACTCTTTGCCGCCATACAACTGGTAAGCACGCTCACTATTGAGCACTTTCATCTGGAAATTATAGAAACCACCCATTGCAGAAGAATCCTCAATGATCACCTGCGGCTTGACCCCGAAGCCCACCGGTGGACGCTGCGGAATAGCACGCACAATGTTCTGCCCGATAATTCCGTTATTCACCAGCCCCCAGTAACCCTGGAGAATATCCCCTTCATCAAAAGCCAGCAATCGATAATAGTACGGAATGTTGTTGATGAGCTTTTCCGTTGTCCGTACATCCGGTGTTTCTGTTACCACTCCATCCCGATTATCATCTCCAATATCTGCAAACATCCGCTGCGTAAATTCCTTCATATGTTTCAGGATAAATGCTCGAGCCAGTGGATGATCACCGATGTCCGGGAAATACGTAATAATTCGCTGCGTTGCTATGTAGCTGTACACACTATCCAGATTATCATTCACTAACTGCGCTTCCCCAACCTTTGCCCGATTGACAATGATGGTATCAACCAGATAATACTCCACTTCCTCTGGCGACATCTGATCCCATACCCAATTCCACTCCGGATTCTTGAAGCGTCGCACAATGATCCGGAATGGATCACCGGGATCAGCTCCAATAATCTGGATGGAATCTACCATCAAAGGTACATCCCCACACCCACCAGCAGGCACAACCTGATACTTTGCTGACTTCAAGAAAGCCGGCGGCATCGACCATCGTGCGATTTCCTTCCATCCAAAAGGTCCTCGCCCTTTTGGATATTCTTTCGTCGGCTGTCGCGTATCGACATCAAAGGTATCCAGATCCGTTCGGCGAGCCCGATAGAGGATGTACCCCATAAAGTCCAACCCTGCTTCCACATCATCGTAGGAAACCTCGGCAGTGCTATCCCAGTGCACAATTACGCCATTATCCAGCGGTTCCCATGTTACAAAAGAAGGATCGGGTGGTTTTGGTGTCTTGAAGCACTGATCATAGACTTCCTGCGCAAATTTGTCTTTTGCCACCAGATTTGCCAGGTCCTCCTGGGTTCCCAGCGGCACCGTTTTCAATCCCTGCTCCGTCGCTGGCAACGCCATAATTAATCCCACGACAACGCGAGCCGTATCGCCCGGCCGCATATGAAAGGGACCGGTTGCCATTAAAAAGCGTTTATCTCCAGGTCCTGTATCTCCATCTTTCTGTCCCGTCGACACAAACTTATATCGCCCCTCATCTGTGGATGGATCGTTAGCAATCACCCAATTCCGAAATGTTTTCAACCCCAATTCTCCTTCTTTCGGCAACCGATTTGCAAACCGGCTTACGATAAAGCCATTCTCATCCACGACGGGACTCTCCATAAAGTCAAAACCGATGTATCCAAATCCCTTCCCTTCTTCGCCCAGATCTCCATTGGTCCACTGATAAGCTAAATTGAGCGTTGTATCCCAGAAATAAAAGCTCACCCGATCGTTTGAGTGTCCCGCCATCCCTCGAATGGTAATATCCATATCCATCGCTGGCGCCAGCCAGCAGTTGTAAAGGGTGTCATCAGACTGGTTAATGACCTGGTAGACAATGAAGATAAAATCGGCATAATCACCACAGCCCCAGCTATGGATCATTTGCTGAATATCAATGCCCAACGGGTAGCCAACCCGTGCCTTTTCTTCTGCCCCTCCTTCGTAAGCACTCAGATCGGTGTCCTTATAAACACAAAAGATATCCTCGTGCGAAATGTACACCGGTCCTTTGGGATAAGTCGACAGATTCCGCTTTGTAACATCGCCAACATAACTGCCATAATAGGGAACAAATGCCGGTTGCCCACCAGAGTTGTCAACACACTCTCCCGCTTTTAGGGTTGGATGAGTATCCCAGATGGGCCAGTTTTCATAAGCTGCTGGATCCGCCGGCGTGCCATCCGGCGCAAATTTCGGCGAAAAATACAGGCGATATTTTTTCGCCAGATCCTCTCGAACTTTGGGACCATCCTTAACACTACCAGGCACCATCCAGGAGTTTCCAGAATTCGGATTATAAGAAATCACGCATAATTTATTGAACGCAATGCCAGTGTCTGCCTGGACTTTTTTCATCGCGGCAAACCACACCCCACCGCCGAAGATATACTGCTTATTACTCCCGCGGGGCCAAAATCCCCCACCAGAATTTGCAGCAACGTCCAATCCAAAAATGCCATAATTTGTTAGCTTAAACTGAATGGCACTTACCTGATTTTCACCCAACTCAAACACCGGAATCTGCTCCTGCAACACCCGCTGGGGTATCCGATTCCGCTTGCTCCCCGCCTTCGTCTTTGCCATTACATCTGCTGTTCCCCACAAAAGAAGGGCTACCGCTAAAAACCATATCCCCAAGACACCTTTCTTCATCGTCCTTCTTCTCACTTTTATGTGACACATACGACTTGCTCAACAATTTAAAAGTTCACAGAAAATCCCAGGAACACCTGCCGCGGAAACTGATAATTCACACGGCGAGCAATAGCATCCTGTACAAACTTCTGATAGGCTTGATACCGTTCTAACTGCGTTGTGATGCCGTCCTTATTAAAATCAACCGAAGCATTATACAGCCGCTTTCCAGCCCGGTCATACTGATCGGATCGGTACGTAGCGGAGTTATTCGGATCTCCGTCACGGTAATAATTTACCAATGGGAAATCTCCGATCCGAAGATTCAGATTCTGGCCATCATAGTCGGGGTTACCCGTACGTGCATAAACCGCCACTGGCTCGGTGCGATTCAGTAGATTGATAACATCCACAAAGAAACTGATCTGGGCGTTATTCGAGAAGACATCCCCAAATAAATCCTTTAAACGGAAGGCACGCTCGATTCGCATATCGACTCGCCAGTAGTCTGGCTGCCGTTCTCCGTTGTATTCTCCAATCTGATTGCCATTTTTATCCAGTCGGGTATACGGCAATCCGCTCTGGTAGAATCCAGTAAAGTTAATCAAGGTGTTTTCCAGCAGATAAATGCCACCGATGGAAGGACCTTCATCATTGCCCCAGATGAAGTTAAACACCGCATCGATTCGGTGCGGACGATCGTAATCCAGCGGATACTCCTGGAGCGGGAAGACCCGCATTCCACCTGTGAAGGGATCGGTTGCGCCCACAATGACCAGCCAGTAGTTTGACCCCGTACTGGATGCGGTCCCCTTCGCCTGCGAGAGGGTATATCCCAGACGGAAACCAAAGTGATCAGCCCTAGTTGGTTGTTTCCGCAGTTCGATTTCGATCCCTCGCGCATTCCCATACTCACCAACCGTCACCAACGAATACGGCGTGGGAACAGCCGGAACGTAACTCAATCCCGTCAGGTTCAGCATATCCTTGTAGTATGCCCGGATATCCAGTGCGAAGATATCACTGAGCTGATTGCTATATCCTACCTCATACATCTTCACCGTTTGCGGCTGAATGTCGGGATCCCCAATAATCTGGTTTCCACGCAATCGATAGGTGTTGAATGCATCATAGAAGTCATTGAACGGCGGACGGTCAAAGAGCATCGCATACGATACGTTGAAATTCGATCGATCGGTCAGCGGATATGCGATGTACAGACGTGGACTGACCTGCACTTTTACTGATGCCTGCTTGAACCATCCAGCCGTATCGAACTTCTGATACTGGATTGGAATGAAGGGATTCAACACATTTCGAGCAACCGAGTTCGGATCGATAATATCAACCCGCACACCGGGCGTAATGATAATGCCGTGATACTGGATTTGATCCTGCACATAGACAGCTCCCTCTCGTGGACGGAATGGCCGACTGGTCAGCTCACGGGTCGCAACATCGGTTGGATCTGCGTAGAGATTGCCACCCCACTGATCCGTGTAGACATCAAAGAAGGGATTACCATCCCACGGCAGTGAATTATAATGTCGGTGTAGTTCGTAAAACCGTGCCTCAAATCCCGTTTTCAACTGATGCTTAAATTCCCCGGTTTCAAACAGGTTGTAGTAGTACCCATCGATCTGGAAATAGCTGGACCAGCGGAAATCAAACGTCCGTGTGTTGCCGTGCGCTGCAAAGAAGCTCTGCAGCGAATACGGGTTTCTGGTACTGGTAGCATCAGTTCCCCCTTCAATATAGCCTGTTAAGGGGCTGGGGGCAGGTCGACTGGCAACCACCAGATCATCTTCTGTAGGAACGGGCGCCTGATACAGGTAATAGGGATCCAGAATCCGATCTTTTTCGGACAATACCGAACCATCCGGCAGGAGGAATCCATCATCAACTGGCTCCCAGATCGTAAATCCTGTGATAAAGTTCGGATCCAGCGCCCCGTCCGGAATCACCCACTGCTGCGCCTCCATATCCCAATAGATTTTCCGCTTCGAAGCTTCAAAGCGGTTATAATTCCACGACACCGTCAATTCGTAAAAGCTGGACTGAGTCAGTGTATGATTAATTCGGGCTAACCATTGAGACAGGTACTGGTTTGCTACTGGACGCTTGGCAACGTACTCTGGCAAGTTTAGCTGCATAAAGCCGCCACCCCACTTATACCCCAGTCCGGGATCGGTCGCATAGAGCCATCCCCAGCTCATTGTTTCCAGCAACGTGCGACCATACTGTCCTCCAACAATCAGATTAATGTTATCGGTAATGCCAAACTTCAGGCGTCCAGTAATATTTCCAACCCATCGGCGGTTGTTTGGCAATTGTCCAATGTTATTCCC
>JALWUI010000034.1:0-944 GCA_027082775.1 Candidatus Kapaibacterium sp. | reverse complement strand
GTTATTCCCCCACGGATCAATCACGCCCAATCCATTGCCCCGGAACTGCTCATATTCGTGCCAGGCACTCAGATAGAAGGTCACAGGATGACCGAAAACATCTTTGGACAGCAACGGGCCACCGATACCAAAATCAATGCGGCGACTATTAGATCCCTGCGCTTTAATGCCATTGTCTGCTTTCCCAAACAGCGCCGGGACATCCATCCGAAAGCGGAGAAATCCTTCGTACCGATCAACTCGTCCTGTTTTCGTCACCACATTGACGACGCCTCCCAGAGAACCATACTCAGCAGCAAATCCGCCTTTGATGACCTGCACTTCTTCAGTCCCGAAGGTACTGGTAATCGGGAAATCATTAAGACCAACACTTCCAGTACCACCACGAAACTGATCGCTCAAATCCAACCCATCGACCCGGAACTCTGTGTGCGTTGGGCGTCCTCCGCGAATGTAAAATCCTGTCCCTGCTGCCAGCACCCCCGGAGTTAAAATGACAGTCGATTGCACCGTCTCCCGCGGAATTGAAGTTAAATCTTCACTGGAAAAATCGGTCATTGCTCCAACGCGGGTATTATCAACCAGCCGCCGTGCGGTCACAACAACTTCCTTTGTCTTCAACGCTTTTTCACGGAGCACAAAGTTTAGTTCTTCAATGGCATCTGCTGAGATTCGCACGGTCTTTCGCTCCTCCTGCCGCCCGATCATCCGGGCAATAACCGTATAGGTTCCTGCGGGAATTTTCACAATGCGGTACGTACCATCCGCCCGGGTCACTGCCCCCAGGCTGGTACCTTCCAGCATAACCGTTGCTCCCTGCAGCGGTTTGCCCTTCTCATCGGTCACTTTGCCCGTTAAGGTTCCGTAGATCCCTGCCCAGAGGGCTGCGGGCATTAAGAAACCCAATCCCACCAGAATTACAAACAATCGTTTCATCATTCAGT
>JALWUI010000033.1 GCA_027082775.1 Candidatus Kapaibacterium sp. | reverse complement strand
TGTTGGTAAACGCTGGAAAATCATAACTCAACACATCCCCGGTTGCCATATTCGCATTGCGGATCGTATCGCGCGCCTCATACAACAGCGTCCCATCTTTCCAGATCTTTGCCACCACCTCAAACTCTGTGACCGTATTCAATCCCACGTTCTGAAACTTCGCCACCACATCGATTGGCACGCCCTGCGGATACTTGAAATTCCGTGGTGGATCGTTCGTGTACGGACTGACCACCTCCCGCACCGACATATCATTGGCATACGCAATGATGAAGTCCTTGACCCACTGTTGCGTATAGCCCGGCATCGAGTAGCTGGCAATGAGCCGATAGGAACCACCGGGAATATTGCTCAGATCGAGCGCACCATTCTGCCCGGCGGCTGTTCCTTTGGCTGCCGGAATTTCAAACGTCACTTCCCCGCTCCCGGTGGCAGTGTAATTCAAGATTGTATCGTTTGGATTGCCCGTTTCGTGGGCGATGTAGATGGGATTAAGGGAAGGCAGCGGTCCCACGATCTTGTAGGTCAATTGCAGTTGCTGTCCCGGTGAGGTGCGGAACTTCAGGTATGGATGCGGATGCTGTGCATCGCTGCCATCGTATACTTCGCCAGAGCGGAGAATCCGCCGCGGGTCCACATCATCGGGGAAGGATTCGGTGATACCAGTCTGGACGAGAAAGCGGAAAACCGGGCGCCAACTATAATTATACCACGTATGCCCCGTGGTCATACTACACCAGTTACCCCCATCTCGCCAGCGGTACTTCACCGACAAAACAGGAGGATTTGTAGTAGTTACCCAAACTTGTGGACGCATTGTCCATGACCATCCTGAACGATAGCTACAAAACTCAATCAGCACATTCGACTGCCCATCCCACTGGATCGGCGTCGAAAACATATGCACATTCCACTGATTTGGCTGCGGTACAAAACTGGGATTGGAATACACTTCTGTCAGTCCGGTTGGGAAAGGACTATTAATTCCAAACGGCATTTGAGTGAGATCAGTCAGCCCAAACTTTACGGTCATCTGCCGTGCGGGCATATTAGAAGGAACATTACCAACCAACACTCCTACGCCAACGATCAACCCAGGTGGCATCCCCGCCGCCTGCATATCGGAAGCCCGAACGAAATACTGTTGTTTTACCGTATAAAAAAAGTCATGGTAAGGATTGTACAAAAAAGCTGAATACCACTGTTGAATACTCCCTGCCCCTCCTGCAACATCAAAGACTAACTGAGAAGATACTGGAATGGCAAATAGATTCCAGAATACTACTAAAATCGGGAACCAAAACAGGCGTCGCATGGTTCGCTCCTCTGAATTTGTGAAACTTTCTTCGTCACTGTAACCTTTATATCACGTTTTGTGTTCTATCCGTTTGCTTTTTGTTAGCCGCTTTTTTACAAATATACAAAGATTTCCCCTAATGTACAATACCCCTGGGTTTCCCCTGTGCTTTCTGCCTTTTCTTTGACTTTTTGTATTTTTGCACTGCAGCAGAGCGCAAGGAATAATCAGGAAAGCAGCATGCCAGATACCGTGGTGTTTCCTCGTAATCTCGATTTCCAAGAGCTCGATCGCCGAAGGCAGAGTCTGGACAGTGAGCGCATGTTTGAAGTTCTGCGAAATTTCCCCCAGCAGATTCAGCAGGCAATGAGCATAGCGGATTCGGTTCCCACGCGGGACAGAGGAATTCAGTTCGTTGAAACGATTGTTGTTGGAGGAATGGGAGGCTCTGCTATTGGCGGCGCTGTCCTTCGGGATCTTATTCACGCCACTGAGGAAATTCGGCGCCTCGACGTTAAGGTGCATCAGAGCTATCTTTTCCCTCCAGCTCAAAGTGACCGCACCTTAGCCGTTGCTGTGAGTTACTCTGGTAACACAGAGGAAACACTTTCCTTTGCAGAGGAAGCAAGGCACCACACCCGCCAAGTTATTTGTATTACTTCTGGAGGAAAATTAGCAGAGCTGGCGCGGGATTATCATTACGTGCTGGTCCTGATCCCCTCCGGATACCAACCCCGGTGTGCTTTCGGTTTCCTGTTTTTTACTCTCCTGCGACTCCTGCTTCGCTACAAGGTGTTTCCAGGTCGAGCCGAGCAGCAATTCAATCAAAGCATTGAAGAGACTCGACTGTTGCTGGAACAGT
>JALWUI010000032.1 GCA_027082775.1 Candidatus Kapaibacterium sp. | reverse complement strand
GCCAGCACTGCCCATCACGGAAGAAACGTATGCGGTGGTGCCCAGCCACGATCCGAAAATCGATGATGATGCGTTGCGATGGCTCCTGCGATCGCCAGCTCGGTATATCGGTGCGCTGGGCAGCAGGAAAACGCACCAGAAACGAGTGCAACGCCTTCAACAGCAGGGATTCACGGACGCAGAACTTGCTCGCATTGCTGCCCCTATTGGGCTGCCGATTGGCGCTATCACACCAGCAGAAATTGCGGTGAGTATCATCGCAGAAATCGTAGCGGCGAAGTATGGCAAAGCGGGCAAACAATGAGCAGTGTGTCTGCCATCGTCCTCGCTGCGGGATTTGCGCGGCGGATGCAGCAGAAACAAAAACTGCTGCTTCCATTGCAGCAAAAGCCCATCTTAGCCTGGGTGCTGGAATCCTTGGCTGCGCTGCCGCTGGGAGAAACGATCGTTGTCGTCCAATCAACAGCCCCTTTTCGCCATCTGCTCACTTCCTTCCCGGTGCACTGGGTAGAAAATCCCGAAGCCGAAAGCGGGTTGGCACGTTCTATTCAGTACGGGATCCGGACAGCTTCTGATGCGGCAACGGGCTATCTGTTTGTCCTGGGTGATATGCCGAAAGTGCAGCCTCGCACGTATGCAACGCTCCTGCACCAGCACGACCGGTTTCCCGACCGCATCTTGGTTCCCCGGTATCACGGGCAGCGAGGCAATCCGGTTCTTTTTCCCACCCGTTTCCGGGATGCGCTGCTCCAGCTTTCCGGCGATCAGGGTGCCCGTCCACTCCTCCAGCGCTATGCTGACCAGGTACGGTGGCTCGATCTTGATGATCCGGGTATCTTGATCGACGTGGATACGGAGGCAGATTACCAGCATCTTCTCCAGCAATCCTGAGAAGAAAAAGTTTGCAATATCTTCCCGGCAGAAGCGTTTACTATGGCGCATTTGCTGAGGATCGCACTCCTCGCAAATGGGAAGGGCTCCCAACGGAGCCCATTTTTTATGGTTGTTGGGAGTAAGCAGAATATGCAAGAAACAATTGTGTTATCGGAGGCGGTTCAAAGTGGTATCCATCGCATTGTTCGAGCCTTAGGAGCAGAAGTGATTGAAATTGTGGTCCGGGGCAATCGGCACGAGCCGGTGATCGAGGTCTTTGTAGACAACGAAACCGGCGTCACCATTGCCCTGTGTCAGGAAATCACGCAAGCAGTGTTAGATTTGCTGGAAGCGGAAGCTGTACCGGGCAATTATCGGCTGACGGTTTCATCGCCGGGCGTGGATCGACCGCTGCAATTTCCGTGGCAATATCGAAAACACGTTGGGCGAACGGTACTGCTCACGCTGATCGACGGCACACAGCGCAAAGGGCGAATTGTTGCCGTTGATGATGCAAAGCTGACGCTGAAAGATCAGCGGAGCAAGCAAGAAGAAACCATTACTTTTGAGACGATTGAATCCGGCATCATTCAAATCGAATTTGTATAAACAACGAAACGACGGAGTTTGATATGGCAAGGAAAAAACAACCCAAGGGACCAGACAAAAAACAAATCGTTGAAGCTTTTATGGAGATGGCGCGCTCACACAATATCGACAAGGAGAAACTGCACGCCATCATCTGGGATACGTTTGCAACCTTAGTGAAGAAAAAGTACGGACCGGACGTGCAATTTGACATCGTGGTCAACCTGGAAAAGGGGGATATTGAAATCTACGTTATCCGGGAAATCGTGGAAGAAGTCGAAGATCCAACCACGCAAATTTCGCTGGAAGAAGCTCGCCTGATGGACGAAGAGTACGAAGTCGGCGATGAATTTGTAGAGGAAATCAGCCTGCAGGAGTTAGCCGACGTATTTGGGCGGCGAATGATCCATCTGGCGCAGCAAATTCTGGTATCCAAAATTCGCGAAGTGGAGCGAGAACATATTTACCAGGAATTCCAACAACGGCTCAATGATATTATCCTCGCAGAAGTCTATCAGGTACGACGCAGCGATGTCCTGCTGCTGTACAATGGGGTAGAACTCCGAATGCCGCGAGAAGAGCAAATTCCCGGTGAGCGGTACCGTAAAGGGGAAAGCGTGCGCGTTCTGGTCAAAGAAGTTCGCCGACACGGTGGCGGCGCGCCGGAGATTATCGTCTCAAGAGCGGATAACCAATTCTT
>JALWUI010000031.1 GCA_027082775.1 Candidatus Kapaibacterium sp. | reverse complement strand
GTACGTTGTTGAAGACAAAGGCGATTCCAAGTATCGGGTTGGAGAGCTGATTAAGAAGGATAAGCTGGAAGAGATCAATCAGGATCTGATCAGCAAAGGGAAAAAACCAATTCAAGCACGTCCAGCGGAGCCGGCGGTCTCTGAGCCAGTGTTGCTGGGTATTACTCAGGCGGCACTCACAACGGAGAGCTTTCTGTCGGCTGCTTCCTTCCAGGAAACAACGAAGGTTCTGGCTGAAGCGGCAATGGCGGCAAAGGTGGATCACTTACGCGGGTTGAAAGAGAACATCATTCTGGGACAGCTTATTCCGGCTGGAACCGGAGTTCGCAAGTATCAGGATATCGTGCTGGAAGAAACTGGAGAATCCATCTTTGCCCGGGAAGAAGAGTTCGCTGCGGTCTCTTCCGATGGCGAAGAAAGTGGCGAAGTGATTGCGTAGGTAAAAGTTGCGCGAAGGTGAGATCGAAGGGGACGGCAGTGGTTGCCGTCCCTTTTTGGTTTTTAGGCTGGGGTGTGATATTTTGCGGAAAAGCCTCAGTTGGGATTAAAGCACAGTGGGAGACAAAGGCTACGAAGGCGTTTGGAAAAATCCGTAACCAGCAGAAGTTTTGGCGCCAATTCCCATTGTGGTAAGTCCTTGCTGGAGCCATTGCGCAACCTGCGAGAGCGTTTGCCGGTCCCGGCCTGGTGGTACTGCAAGGCTGAAAAAGAAAGTAGTTTCCGGAGCGACGGTGAGAAAGAAAATCGGATTTGGATTTTGCCACTCAGTCGGGAAACGTTGACCGGTGTAGTAATCTGGAAAGTGGACGTTCATTACATCGAGCTGAAGCTCGATCGATCGGTTGTGATTGTTCCCCTGAGGCAGGGGAAGAGCATCAAAAAAGATCACTGATCCTGCCTGTTGTTGTTCCCCAAAAGCCGTTTGGAAGATGGGATTGGACGTATCGACGGATCGGCGCGCAACGGATCGGGCAAGTCCTTTCAGGGCAGAACCGGGAATGATGGGAATGCCATACGTGTGGTGGAGCCGGAGGTTGGTTTCCAGCACACTTTCAATGCCCAATCCTACCACCATTCGGGAAGCAGTCACCAGTTCAAAAGCATAGGTGTGATAACCCTGCTGCTGAAGTTTCCGTAGAAGAGCGCGCTGTCGCTGTAGAGCTGCTTCGGCTACTTTAGCAGCGTTTCCACCAAGGTGAAGAATTCCATCGCGAGTGAGCCGACGCTGGAAAGTCCGGGAAACTTTCACTTTTCCGTCTTTGTCCTGTTCCCAGCTAATGTACTTCGAAAGCCAGAGTCCTAAATGGTCTCGAACAGTGCCGCTGGGTATTCTGGGTAATTGCTCGCGGACACTTTTGGGCAAATAGACCACTGGTTGGGATTTATGCTTGTCGTTTCTCTTTTTGCCGGACTGATCAGACCGGTACTTTTTCCCTTTTACCATCTGCTTATGCCCCCGATTGTTCGTCTGGGATTTCTGATTCTGCAAAGCGTTTCAGCCATTGAGTGAAAGCCAGTGCCTCGGTGGTGACCATACGGTATGTTTCACTGGTGCTCTCGGCAACGATCCATTCGAGGATACCCTGGGAAACAGCATTGTTCAACCAGGAACGAATCCATCGGGTCAGCCACTGATCCAGATGGGTGTATATTTTCTGATGTTCTGCACTGCCCTTGGACTTGATAAAGGCTAAGGTTGCGCCCAGTCCGTTGCTGAGAATCATTGAAGGAAGATTCCGGGCTAAGCTCCGATACTTCGCGCGGACATCTTTTTGCTGCTTGACTTTTGTTACTGCTTCCCACGCAGCATATGCCCGCTGTTGTTCTAAGGTTCGTCGGTTCATTGCTGCTCCCTTGCTCATTGTGCTCCTCCTGCGTTGTTGGACGAAGCGGTAAGCGTTCGGAGCGCCACGATTCCACGCCCGATGGTGGCATTGCCGCCGATCTGGATACGCTGGTTGTTGAACCACTGTTTGAGCTGGTTGATGACCAGTTGAGCATCTAATTGCGGTGGGGCGTTTTCGCCATTCTGGGGAGCGCGAGTCTGGGTCGCCAGGATCGTACTGTAAAGGAGGGAATCGCTGGGGAGATATTCCTCCGTCCAGAGGGCACCCTGCTGAACCGTTTTCGTGCTGTCATCTAATTTGGTGCGGCTGACGATTTCGGTTGAATGCTGGACGAAATCGCGGAAGACGTCTTCGGGGAGAATGACAAAGCGTTTCGTGAAGGTGTCTTTCCAGAATTGGTAATGATCGTCAGCAGGAAAAAGATGCTCAGCAATCCACTGAGCAATTGCCGCGGCGGCGGACGACGACTGTGCCTGGAAGCTGAATTCCTCGAGAATCAAGGTGTTGTTAATCAACACTGCATCGGAAGCGACCAGAGCGGTGTTGTTATCGAGCTGCGGCGGTGTCCAGGGCAGCGGAATTCTGCTATTGATTGCATCGCGTTGCAGTCGGGCTAAAGCAAAAGGAGCAGTTGCCCATACGAAAACATTTTGCAGCGATCGAACTGGAAAGCAGAGAATGCGAGCGTCAGAAACGGAGATTGCAGCAGCGTACTCCGAAGCTCTCTGGGAATCGGGTCCAAAAATGCTGTCTATCAACCTGGCATTGTTCTGAGATTGCATCGCTGCCAGATCGCGTAGCACGCCTTTGACGCCGGATCCCTGGATAATAGGGTACTGCGTATGCCGCTCTCGCTGAATTGGGAGATCAACAATACCCGGCGTTGCCCCCGTACCTGCGTGGACAGGGGTTTCGGCGTACAGGCTGAGGATCATTGCTTGCTGGTACATCGTTGTGCTCCGTTTATTGTAAAACTCTCACTTTGTATCAGCCTTCGACCGTGACTTTCTCAGTAAGGAGCGATCACAACGCTCCCAAATCCAATGTGCTGGAGATCTCCGTCGCTGTCTTCCGGTGTTTCGGTTATCGGTTGTCCGTTATACGAAATCGGGTGATCGGCCTCAAAGAACAGCACCGATCCTGCAGGAAGAAAGCGGTATGCCGTCCGTTCAAAGTTTCTCGATCGACGACGATCATCAACAACCGCCCCACCGATCATCTGGGTTCCCGGAATAGCAGCGCCGACGCAGCGAACGCTGGCATTTGGGAAGAATATCGACCAATCTTCAGGATGCCAGCCGTGACGGAAGTAGGCAGGGCTCAGGAAGATCATCTTGAATCTGCCGGAAAACGTCGCATTGTTCAGCACGGATCGGTTAAGAAACCATCCGGACAGCGGTTGTTGTTCGACGGTGTAGTAGGCAGCGCGAGCTTCCCCACCCAGTTGTAAATAGCCAGTTCGAGGAATAAATGGTTCGATGCCAGCAACTTGAGCGACCAGGCTGGTGCCGGGCGTAAAGCGGAGGAAATCGGCGTGGTAGATCCGTCCTTCTTCGGTGGTGAGCCGATCAGGATTTATTTGAATTCCAACCCGGCGTTCAGTCTGGAAAAAGAAGCTGTTGCGGTAGATCGTGACTTGAAAGTCTTTTCCGCTGTTGGCTAAGTATTTCTCGAAGTCCGAAGCAGCGATCCATCCCCCAACGGATTCGATATGGGATCGGGGTGCCCAGAGGAATTGAAGCGCTGGAGCGCGAATATCGGAAAAGTCCTCCATCATAAAATCCTTTCCAAGTGGCTGGAGTGTTGTTGCAGTGATCTTGACCGTGTCTGTTGTTTCTCCGTCGTTTTCCGCCGGGATTTTGACCATATCCGCCGGAACAGGGTAGTACAGGGTGATTTGTCCGTTGGTTGATCGGGCTAAAACGGGACCGGTGATGCGGAGTTGTCCGTATCCACGCCCCGGAGCACCAATGCGGCGGGCAAGCTCGCGAGCAGCTTCGCTGCTCTGGTGAGCATATTCCATCAGGTCGACACCTGTGTCAAACAGTACTTTGGCACGAATGGCGCCTTGCAGCGTGTAGGGCGTTGGTGGAAAGATGCTTCGTGCACGGTGAGCTTCACCGGCAACGAAAGGGCGTCCATCGCGAAAGAGCCAGACATCCACGGGTTCTAACAATAAGTGCCACTTCATTGCTACGCCTCCGTTGTCAGGAATCGTAAGACATTCAGCCATTCTGCCAGCATCCCGAAGCGTTGCCACGAAGATCCATTGGTTTTATCTGCGGTATCGGTTCTGGCGGCGTTGTCCGATGCAAAAATCCTTACCAGTTGCTGGAGTAACGCTTCCAGTTCTTTCTTGGATAACCCGTTCGGGTCTTCTTCGCTGGAAGATCTGGAACGTTCCCCGGTGTGCGACAGTAGGTAGCTTGTGCGACTGATGCGTGCTTCGATAGGAAGCTGTTCCAGATCTTCTGCTTCGGCTGCGACGGATTTCGGGAAGGAGCGGCTGAGTTTTTCCGTTTGTAAAGCGGTTGCGATTTTGTTCAACTGCTGAACAATATCCACGGTGGCGCCGTTCAGGGATACGAACCAGGCATTGCCTACGCGCAGTTCTTCACCGGAGCGTTTGAGCAGGTAGAGACTGAGAGCATTTCTTCCGTACTGGTGTTTTGCCGTTCTTTCTGCCGATCGTGCTGCCTGGAGCGCGATGTCCAGGGGGTCCAGATGGTGGGTGATGGCGATGCCGGCGGAAGCGGTTGCCGGCGGCCCCATCGTGAGTACCAGCGCGCCGTCGAGTTCGACGTATCCGGTTGCTTCCGGTGAGCCAAAGAGGACCCTGGCATTATCGCCATCGAAGTGAATTTCTCCTGAGAAAGCGGCGCGCAACAAGCGCGCTATTTCCAGCGCATATCGCAGCGGCACCAGCGCCAGAACGTCATCGCCACCAGCATAAACCAGTCGTGCTGGGTACAGTTCTTCGACAATTTTCGGTACTAATCGGAGAGCGAAGTTATTCAGTGCGAAGGAGATAAGGGCGTGAAAGGAGGGGGTAACAATCCGCTTGAGTTCCAGCAATGCTGTCCATTGGTTCTGAGAGAATCTGCGGAGACTTTCACCCAACCCTGGATAGAGAACGTCCTGGAATCGTGGCCGTTCTGGATGAGCACCACTGATCCACTTCCCCATCTGATCGCCGTCCATCAGCACGATGGCATAGTATTTTTCGGGTTTTCGAATACCTAACCGATCCGCTATGGTGAGAACGGCGCGCAATTTCTGCCGTGCTGCCTCCAGTTGTGCTTCCGACGGTGACTCGCCCGTTGACTCTTGAAAACTTTCGATGGTGTACCGTTCTTCGTAGAAAATTTCCCCGTCGTACCGGACAATCTTTTTGCCGAGCGGTTGCAGGTGGTTGGGTAAGCGCTGGACCAGCTTGCCCAATCGGGGGATGGTGTGAAGATCATTCGTTGGTCTGACTTTCAGGGCTTCGAGAGCGTTAAAAAGCGCTTCCAGTGCTTTTTGCAATGCTGTTCCGTGAGACGCTTTTTGGGCATCTGTTTCTTTGAGGGTGTGGAGCAGATCCTGTTTGAAAGCTGCCGATGCAATGTCGCTGGTGGAAGGATAGCTGGTGCGAGAGAATTGCGGGAGTTCGAGTTCCGTTGCTTTATCAGGTTGCAGAATTTCCGGTAAAAGTCGCTTCACGGTGCAGACGGCACATAGTCGTTCTTTCCCTTCGGGTTTGAATTTTGTTGAAAACTGGTTCTGCTTGACCACTTGAGTCCAGAATTCTCGCGCTCTTGCCTGCTCTGAGTGCAGCGCTTCACGCTCACCGCACATTGTGCATTTGCTGCCACGTATTGCCCGCTGACTAAACACACGCGTAGTTTTGCGGGAGCGGAAGAATCGGTCGGAGAGCTCGTACACCACCGAGTAGACGGTTCCAAGATTGAGAGTGTATTTCCCGCTGGCTTGAAGGATGTCGTAAACTTTTTGAAATTCCCAGTCATCACCGGGATTGGAGAGTTTTTTATACAGTTGCAGTACACTGTTGGGATCGGCAAAGTTACCGAAGCCCCACGGGAAGATTGTCCAGAAGACAGAAAAGGGGATGATGGCGGAGCGGGTGCCGATTCCCGTTTGCTCGTCCCAGATTTGCTCAGTGTAATGATCCCACAGGTGGGGAATTTTGTCTTTCAAAAGATTTTTGACCGCCTGAGCAATGTCTTTCCATCGTTGATAAAACATCTGCTCTGCGCGGGCAGCAACTTCCTGAACACGCTGATACTGGAATCCTTCCTGGACGCCCCACGGGAGCAACGCTACAAATTTGTTGGGTAAGGTGGGAAGATCTAACCGAGGAGGTGCGAGGGTGCAGAGATTGTTGTTCAGGAACGTTCCCAGTTGTTTTTCCCGAAGCAGCCAGTCGTCACAGAGCGGCTGTTTGTAAAGCCACGGGTACAGGATGACGTCGGGACCGTACGCGTCGGCGATTGTTTGGATGGCAACCCAGCTCAGGTATGAAAGGAGCCAGCTTCCCATCCACAGGTCCTGTGTTTTGCGTGCCGCAGCGATGAAGCTTTGCACTGGCGAGAAAGAGAAGTGCAGGAGTGCGGGGATCGCAGGTTTTCCCTGCAGGGCATCAGCGGCTGCTGCTGTCAGGGCAACGTGCAGCGGTAGTGGGTGGTCCGGTTGCCGGGTTTCGGCAGGTAGGAGCTCGAAAAGATTCCCTGGAGTTGAGGCAAACGCCTGGCTGAGCGCATCGGGCAGGCAACGCCATAATGCGAGGTAGAGCTGCTGCTGTTTTGCTGGCATTGTGCCTGTGGAGAATTGCGCAACAACGGATTGCGTGATTTCAGGATCGAAGTTCAAGATGGTGTCAGGGAGGCGATGCTGCCGCCCGCTGATAGGATGAACCAGCAATGGGGAATGGGTTGACCAGAACCGTTGAAAGCCGGACGGGAAGTTCAAGCGGTCGGCGGCGGACATATGCCGATCTGCTTCTTTGATATTGGACCAGGTCCTTGGCACACTGCCCAGGAGAATTTTTACCAGGCTTCTGCCTCGGTCTTCGTGTTGCGCGATAGCAAATGGCTTATCCGGAGGATCGTGCAGGAGCGCAACAATTTTTCGTTCCCAGCGAGAAACAGCCATTGGTTTTATCCTTCGTTGTGCCGATTCAGTTCGATCTGGAAGAGATTCAGCGTATCCAGCCATTGCTCAATGGGAGCATACGATGGAATTTGAAACTTTTGACCCCGGATACTGGGGCGGTGGTCATTGTCAAGAAATTGCGCTTTGAAAAATGTCAGGACGATTGCATAGCGTTGTTGCCCAGCCAGTTTCACAATACGGATGAACAGGGGTGATCCGCGTCGGGGATCAACCGTGGCACCACGGCGTTCTCTCCGGAAGAAGAAAGGCAGCGGCAGTCCAAAAGCTGCTCGGTGGATTGTACGATTAGGAGTGTAATGGTGGTGGAAAATGAGATCGCTCACAATGCGAGCATCTTCCGAAAACCTGGATTTGCGAAAACTTTGCAGAGAGGATCCAATAAAATTTAGCGCTTCTTGCCACGATGCGAAAGAGCGCTCTATCAGGCAAATCTCTGCAAATTCTGGATGCAAAAGGTGAAATGTAGGCTGTGTTGACAATGCGTCAGGTAGTACGTTCCGCCGAAGTTGCTGGATTCCCGATTGAAGCTCTTCTCCGAATTGTTCTACTGTCGTTGCTCGAATTGGCAGCGGAGGAAGGTTAGAGAGTTCTGTGGAAGACTGTATGTCTACTACCTGTATTCCTCCCGCTCCTCGGCGAGCGCGAGTACCAATGCCTCCAAGATGAGTAAGAAGCCAGAGAGCAGCGTAGAACTGTTCCCAGAGTTTCTGTGGGTTGGATCGGTAGTGGATTGAGGCATCAATAACATACCGTGACCCATCGGGTAACGCTTGCCGTTCAGGATCGTTTTTGGTTTTCCGTGCCGCAAACCATAAATAGCTGATGCCGGGTTTCCCTTGGGTGAGCTTACTGTAGGATTTCGGTGTGGGCGTGGCTGCTTTGTGTAACCGAAGCTGCACCGCTGATGCTTTGTCCGTACTCCCAAAAAGTTCCGATTCCTTCTGGAGCAGCGTTGTCCAGTCTTCTACCCCTGCTCCGAACAGCGCACGCCACCAGTAGCGAAGGGCACCGCGTAAAGAAGGGATGCGGAATTCCGGTTTTCCTCGCGGTTCAGCACCTCCGATGAAAGCAGGTGTTACCAATTCCAGTGTGATCGAAGCATGCATTTCCGATGCCATTTACCAGCTTCCCATTTCTGTTGCTACTGGTCGCAAAGATACGAGATTGCGCGTTATGTCGTTGCTGTTCGCACAATTTGAGAAGCTTCTCAAAATACGGGAGGATTTTCAGGAAGTATACACTGTCTGCGGACAGAGCCATCAATGTACTCCTGCACATTCACATCATACCTGCAAAGATGATCCCCTGCGGCTATCCGAATTCTCCATCCTGTAGGGATAACCCGTTAGGGCGCACGTGGGCGCAGCGGCGCTGTACCCACCGCATATTACGCCGGGAGCGCCCCTTCCGTGTGCATTTTTTGCCGGCTAAAGCCGGCGCTCCCAGTAGGACGCTCCCAGTGGGGTTTACTGGAAGCGCACGCCCTTGGGCGTGCATCTACTGGGAGCGTACCTTTAGGGTGCATTTTTTGCCGGCTGAAGTCGCGCTTCCAGTGGGGTTTACTGGGAGCGCACGCTTCAGCGTGCATTTCCCCTCAGTCTAACCCTCTCCCAGAGGAAGAGAGAAGTCTTTGCCGACTGAAGTCGGCGCTCCCAGCGTCGGCGCTCTTGGTTCACTGGGAGCGCACCCTTTAGGGTGCATTTTTGCCGGCTAAAGCCGGCGCTCCCAGTAGG
>JALWUI010000030.1 GCA_027082775.1 Candidatus Kapaibacterium sp. | reverse complement strand
GTTTTGCTTAACCCCTCTTGTAAAGTATGTTCTGGAATCCACCCCGTTAACTGTCGCAACAAACCAGGATCCCCACACAACCTTGCAACTTCACTTTTCTGTGGACGCAATCTTTCACTGTCAACTTCAATATGTGCTTCAGGATTGATCATCTGAATGAGCAAATGCGCTAACTTCTCTATGGAAATCTCCTGTCCCGTCGCAATGTTTACATCCCTGCCCACCGCCTCATCAGTTTCCGCTAATCTGATAAATCCCTGTACTGTATCTTCTACAAACACCAGATCTCGTGTGGGGAACAACGCCCCTAATCGGATAGTCCGCATTCCTGATAGCAACTGTGTGATGATCGTTGGAATGACTGCACGAGCGGATTGCCGGGGTCCATATGTATTAAACGGTCGTACGATTACCACGGGAAGATCATAACTCCGATAAAAGGACTCTGCCAGACTATCAGCCGCAATTTTCGTCGCTGAATAAGGAGATTGCGGTTGTCGTGGATGCTGCTCATCAATGGGTACATATCGTGCAGTACCATAGACTTCCGACGTTGAGGTGATCAAAACTCGCTCAACCTCGCTATCTTTGGCTGCCTGAAGCACGTTAAGCGTGCCAACAACGTTCGTTTGCACAAAACTTTCCGGATCTCGATAGCTATGGGGAATGCTAATGAGAGCAGCTAAGTGAAAAACCACCTGTTGCTCCTCCACTGCTTTACGGACACTGGAAAAATCCCGAATATCCCCTGCCCAGATTTCTATTTGCTTCTGAATCTCTGGCGCGCACTGATCCAACCATCCTCTGAGCCCCAGGGCATTGTAGCGCACAAATGCCCGCACATTACAACCATAGTGCACCAGCGCTTCTACCAAATGGCTCCCAATAAAACCCCCAGCCCCCGTCACCAATACTTTTTTCCCTGCTAAGTTCATCCTGGGTCTCCTGAACAAATATCAAGATACTTACACTTCCGAAGCATCAACAGTTCCCCTCAAATACAGGACAGTACAACAGATCTACAACAACCGGAAACTTCGGAGTACTTCTGCTAACTTCGGATCTTCTCGCGCCAGTTGACGCAACGCCGCAATTAAATCCCGTAACCTCCCTTCTTTCTCTATCACTTCGATCGCCTCATCCCGTGCTTTGCGGATGATCGTTCGCCTGTCCCAATATGCAAACCCGATGACTGCAACGATCAGTGTGGTGAAAATTCCTGTCAACATCCACAAAAAGGTCATCATCTGTTCAAATTGCTGATTGACCTGTTCAAACCGCTTATCAATTTGCTCAAATCGCTTATCAATCTGCTCAAATCGCTTGTCGATCTGTTCAAACCGCTTATCAACCTGCTCAAACCGCTTGTCAATCTGCTCCATAAACACTTTCAGTGTCGTTTCCACCCGGATCAACCGTTCCCGGTCCTCCTTGCTAAATCCCTCACGCTCTGCGTAGGCAAGACCAACGATAGTGCAGAACACAAGAATCGTTGTCACAGCTTTGAACTTCATTGCTTCAAAGAGTCCTGAAAGCTCTCAATATCCCATAGGTTTTCCGGTTCCACACCGTCGGCTGAGGGCGGATGCCAGCAAACGCTGGTGCTTCCAGGGAGACACTCTCAACGATTGGAACCGCACGCTTGAGCACACATCTCTTTGTCGGCTGAAGCCGGCGCTCCCGGTAGGTGCTTCCGGCATCAACGCTCCTGCTACTGGGAGCGCACACTTCAGTGTGCAAAGATACTGCCTAATGTTGGCGCTCCCAGCAATCCTAAAATGAGCGCAACCGGACTAACGCTTCTTTCTCTTTCTGCACACTCCCGCCACGTCAGTCCCATCGACGGCGATGGGACTGCGTGGACATCCATCACTGCTTTTCACCTTGCTGGAAGTCCGCTGCCTTCTTAGCAGCTCTCCAGCGGGCTATGACTGCTGATCCTGCACCCAGAGGACCAGCGCTTTATGAAACGCCAGGCGCTCTTTGAGCGCTTCGTATTCATCTCGTGTTAGTACCAGAGAGCGGATTTTCCGCTTGATCAACCGCTCCGCTTTCTCCGTGAGATCCAAAAGGTATTTTTTGTCAACTTCGCCTACGATCACCAGATCAATGATGCCGGTATCGTTGCCTCGCGCGTAATCTCCTGTAATGAGCGCTAATTCCACAGATCCCAGCTTTCGGAGAATTTCTTCGATTTTGTCAAATCCCAGAAACTTTCTTGCCAATCCCTGAAGTTCGGGAAAAAGAGTATGCGCAGTATTTGCCTGATATACCTTCGTCCGCCCATTCGAGTATGAGCGCAGCAACCCCGCTTTGCTTAAGCGATTCAGCTCCACCCGAACAGCATTGGTCGATTCACCCAGCTCTGCGGCAAGTTCCCGCAAATACGCTGCTGTCTCAGGATTGGCAAAGAACTTCAGCAGCAATTTTATCCGCGTTTTCGATGTGATCAAAGACTCCAGCATCTATCCAGAGATCCTGCTCGTTTCCGAATCGCAAAATTACTCAAAAATTTACAAACAACAAAACACTACTCATTTACACCACGGGCGTCTATCCTAACTTTCGAGCAATAATCCTACTCAAAATTTATCCAGCCGTTGATTTCTCCGGCAATAACAACGTCTGTAATTCTACCATCTTGCGGAATAATCCATCTCTCCGTATGAGTTCTGCAAAGCTGCCGCTTTCGACAATTTCGCCTTTGTCGAGCACATAGATAATATCCGCATTCTGAACCGTTGACAAACGGTGAGCAATAATGATCACCGTGAGCTTTCCCTTAAGTGCATCGATACTCTGCTGAATCGCGCGCTCTGACTCCGTATCCAGGGCACTGGTTGCTTCATCCAAGATCAACAACTCCGGTTGCTTAAACAGCTCACGGGCAATCGCGATGCGCTGTTTCTGTCCTCCTGATAATTTGATCCCCCGATCTCCAACAACTGTTGCAAATCCTTCCGGTAGCGATTGGATGAACTCCAGACAGTATGCTGCAGCAGCGGCTTTTTGCAATCGGTCAAAGCAGCGAGAATCTTGAGGATCGCAACTCCACAGCGCAATGTTGTTCGCAATAGTATCATTGAAAATCACCGGATCCTGCGTCACGTAACCGATTTTCTCCTGCCAGGAAACGCGATCGAGTTGCTGCATCGGAACTCCGTCGATGCGAACCTCTCCCGATTGTGGAAGAAACAACCCTGCTATCAGGTCAACCAGCGTGGACTTCCCGGCTCCGGAGCGTCCTACCAGCGCAACCGTGGTATTTTTCGGAATGACCAGCGATACGTTCCGGAGAACGGGTTCATCCCGATAAGCAAAGGTGACGTTATGGAGTTCGATCGTATCACTCAAAGCCCCCACTTCCTTTTGCCCTTTTGGTTCCCGATGCTTGCGTAATTCTGTATCCATCCTGAGAACCATTGATATACTGCCAACGTTCGACACAAAACTGTTCCAAATGCCCTGAAACTGCAATACGCTCTGGATGATGCGCAAAAAGAAAATCAAAAAGACAGCAATAGCTCCAATACTACCACCAACCACAAAGAATTGATAGCTCATCAGCAGTAGAATGAAAATCACCATCAATGGTTCTTTAAGAGTTTCAATAATTGCCCCCCGGAGCATTAACTGAGCCGTTAATTGCGCCAACCGATTGATGGAGTTGTCCATTTTGGCAAGCAAAACTTTCATCCGTCCCGTAGCTCGAACATACTTAAATGCCTGAATGCTCTGAATTAACCTACTCTGGAACTCTCCACGCTCTGCCACAATTTGATGCGAATATCGCCGGGTTTGCTTTACTAACACCCGAATGGCAGCAAAGGCAATGATGCTAAAAACAACCGCTATGAGAGTAAACTGCCAATACAGGAAGAAGGCAAAACCCAGGAGGGTCGCGATGGTAACAACGTAGACCAAAACGCGTGAAAAAACACTAAAAGCATTAATTGTGCGCTCAGTTTCTATTGTCAACACATTCGTCAAATACCCTGTATTACTCCGCACGTAATAGGCATAGGAAACCTGGCTGAATAATTCCAGCAATCTGCGGCGCAGCCGCCGTGAGAGGTCTGCGATCAAGCGAATGCGGTAAAAGTCCGTACCAATCCGAAAAGCCGCTTTTGCCAGAAACAGTACCAGAACAAAGATAATGGTTGCTCCAACCGTTGGGGTAATGCCGAACAATCCAAAGACACTCTGGACAATTTCGGCTGCCCGATTACTTTCTCCAGTTGCCTGCGCATCGAATCCAGCGGTGAACAAAGGCAGGAACAGGGTAATCCCAACACTTTCCACCAGCGTTGTTAGCAGGGTCAGAGCAGACAGGATAAACAAATGGATGCCGACAAAGCGGTAGAAGATTATGCCATATTCGATGAGCGTGGAGATCAGCGGAATATGAATCTTTCGTCGCCGCTTTGGTACAGCATTATCGTGAGCCGCCTCCTGTGCCATTACACTGTTTCCATCTTTTTCCGAAGCACTACGTTCAAAAATTGCTCAACGCTCGACGCTACCGCCGCAGCATCTGGGGGGTGTTCCCCGTAGAGAATTCTTCGAGGCTTCCACAGATCGGAAAAACCGCCCCGGATGCCGTCCCGGTACATCGCCCACAGCAGTCGCAGCCGGCGCCAGCGATGATCATCAAAAAGTAGAATACCCACAACGGAGCGAACGAACTGCCCTGCAATGCGCCACAACGTTTCCCAGCGAGACTCTGCTACCCGCCAGGCGATCCAGATCATATTCCGAATGGTATAATACCGCAACCAATATCGCTCGTACGGATCCCGCCGGGCATATCGCATCAGGCGAAGAAATCCAATTCGATAAGGCACTCTTCCACTTTTTACCACTGCATCCTTGTGCCATATCACACTCTGCGGCACCAGATAAATTTTTCCTCCCTGCCGAATCCGTAAGCAGTATTCGGTATCATCCCAGTGCAAAAACATCTCCTTTTTCGGCAATCCCACAATGTCAATCGTGGTACGGGGCACAAACAAACCCACAAAAGATTTCTGATCGACTTCGACCGCAGACAGATGCTCCAGATCTTCACCCATCAGGGGAACTAAAAACTGTTTCAGGGGCGAATGCAGGTTCAAACGACATTGGTGATAAGGCTCAATTTCTCCCGTCCGTGCCGATCGCGTTAAACTACCGTATGCTGCAGCGCGATGCTTCGCTACGGCAATCAAAAGCTGTTCCAGCGCATCGGCTGCCGGTTCTGCATCATCGTCCATCAACCACAACCACTCAGCGCCCAGCATCAGCGCCAGCCGCATCCCGTAATAGAATCCTCCTGCCCCACCCAGATTTACCGGCAACCGCAAGTAGTAAAGCAGCGCAGGACCCTCCACTGCCTCCATCACAACGAATGTTATTCCTTCTGCCGCTTCCTGCTCTACCATTCGATATCCCTCCTGCCGCAGTGCGGCAACGGTATCTTCCGTAGATGCATTGTCCACTACAACGATTGCCGCCAGAGAGTGCGTCTGGCGCTGCAACGCCCGGAGACACTCAGCAAGCAGCGATGAGCGATTGTACGTCACAACGACAGCAAAAACTTTCGGATCCGTTGCTTTATGACTCTGCTCACTCATTTGCTTCTAACTCTGCTGAAATTATTGTGCTCCCCTTTTACCACTTTACCAGCATTTCCTTTTGCCTCCTCTTGCAGTTTTGCTTCCTGTTTGATCATCCCGCTTTTGCCGCTTTGCCAGCATTGCAACGCCAATCCAGCTCTTTCCTTTCTCCTGCCTCATCTCACAGCTCCACTCCTTCCTGCCGCAGCAATGCCACCACGTTGCACTGAATCCCTTCCATCAACTCTATCTCCTCATCCAGCGGCACTATCTTCCACTCCGCCTCCTGTTGCTCCGCTATCACCACCCGCCGATTGCGCGTCAGTATCCACACCACTCGCTCAACTCCCGCCTGATGCAAATCCTGCACCTTCTCGATCACGTAAGACAGCAAATCCTCATATTTCTGCAAATCCGCTTTTGTATCAACCTCTATGACCACCTTCGGTGGCGTTTGCACATACTTTTCATCGACCCCTTCCTGTAGCAGTTGCTGACGATCGAACACTGCGATGTCCAGATTCCGCCAGCTCCGACGCCCCGTGCGAAAGCCGGCTTCATTGGTAGCAACAACAAATCGCGACAAATCAAGATTTGCAAAGAGCAGGCGCAAGATTGCCTGAATAACAAACCACTGCAGCTTACTACTCCCCATCACCTCCTCCACCGTTTTCTTGCCCTGCAGCACTTCCCGATACCCGCGGTAATAGATTGGCCGCCCCCGGTACCGCTCGTACACCAACTCCTTGAGCAGTTGCTTTCGATCCTGCTCCTTCTGCTTCGGCACCTCAACCACCGTTGTCTGTTCCGTCACTTCAGCCATTTGCTCTCTCCACGTTCAACTCAGGAAAGCGACGCCACGCGAACGCCCTAACCTGACACACTCTCACTGCTTTACGCCACATTTATCAGGAAAAGCGACGCTAAGCATCGTCAGAAATTATGTTTTGGCTCAAAAATTTTTGACAACATTTGTACACATTAAATGTGGCTTCCTCTTCACTGCTTTTGTCACCCAATATCCGGACAGCAGCGTCCAGCATAGCTGCACACCTGTTGACATCCTGCCTCAGCTTACCCGGCAACGTTTCCCGACTGGAGATCATCAACTCTAAGCACTTCTGTGTATCTACTCACTGTTCCATCCCCGCCCTACCAGCAGGCGCTCGCTGTAGCGCGGCAATCTGCCCTCCAATGACCAGCCCTTCTTTGAAACTATCCGCTATCCCCTGGAACGTCCACCGACCATATCGCCCTACCGAAAAAATATCCATCTTTTCCAATCGCTGTCGCTGCTCCTGAACCCATCGGGATCCTGGCCGCTTCCAGGTATAGGCAACCTCGATCCAGGTCACATCAGCAACAAGCACTGTCTGGATCAATCCCAGATCGCGCAACTCTTCTGCCGTTTGCTGCATCAGGTGTTCTACAACGTCGGATGCTGGTTTTTCTCCCCCCCGGAACGCAAATTCCACGTACAGTGACCCATACCGTTGCGGATCCCGGTACTTTTCCGGTAAAAATGCCGGATCAACATTGGAATAATACCCCACTCGATGGAAGCCCGTTCTGCTATCGGGAACATAGAGCCAGTGATAGCCGTGGCGAGCCTGCTCTGACGGCGGCAACTCAACGCCAAGATTGAGCACTAACACAGAGGTATACGGCTCATTCAACGATTGCTCTTCGTTCCCCAAAATTCGCAGCAGATGATTGAGCGGTATTGTACTGACCAGCCGATCGTATTCAGTGGTCGAACCATCTGAAAACTGGACAATTTTTTGATCCGGATCAATCAGGACCGCGCGCTTTTCAAAAAATACTGTCCCCGGCTCTGCCAGTTTCTGTGCCAGCACATTCAACCCGTTAGCCGGATAACCAAATTGAACATTATAGCCGACTGCACTGTTACTCTTCCCGAATGTTCCGGCGACCACCTGCTCAAGTTGCAACGGCGTTTTATACGGATCCTGCGGCGCTATTTCCCGAAATAACCCTGCGGTATACCGCTCGTGAAATGGGAAGAAAAATAGTTCGCACAGGTACTTGCCAAAATGTTTTTCCAGCCACTCTGCCATCGTCACCGGTTCCTGCCCATTCCGGTGCGCACGCAACAGCGACTGGAGTGCCGCCTGTGCTTCCAACTCGCCCAACTGATGCAAATGATTCTGCAGTGGATAATCGACAAACCGCCCTCTCAAATGCGCCGTTTGCGGCAATTCCCCGGCAAAAAACACTGCGGAGCGTCGGCGGTAAAACTTCAGCGGCACCAATCGATCAAACAGACGCAGGATCAACGGATCTCCGCCAAAGATCCAATGTCCTCCGCCGACTTCAAATCGAAATCCCTCGCGATGATACGATGCACAAATTCCTCCGGGGAAACGCTCTGCCTCGAAAACCGGAACATCTGCGACGGTCGCAATCCCCAACCCGGTAAACCCCGCCCCAAGGACAATTGTTTTTTCGGTTTGCATCGACTTTTTTGTTGGTTAAACTTCAGCTCCCGGCAAATGCTGCAGCACGTCTGTATCTCTCACTGCATTTTCTTTAAATCCCGATAACGCTGATGCTATTGCGCACAGCACGGAACAATGCTGCGTTCTGAATGCATTCCGTTTCCTTTTTAACGCTCTTCTCGTCGTCACCATTTCTTGCTTGCTTGCCCTTTCCAGTCTACTGCAAACACAAATTTACGGGAAATTCCGCTTCCGCTTTGAGATTTGCCGCTCATACGGTCTTCCAGCTATTATCGCCCCCCTGGCGATCCAGCTCTGTTCCGGAGGACGCTATCCTGGCTCAATCATCACCGTATCTTCCATTGTTCGATCAATGCAGGAACGGCAATCTCTGCACAAAAATCTTCTCTGCATCGCCTCGCTGTTCACACCACTATTTTTTCCTGCTTCAGAAATGTGCCGAAAGCAATGAGCAGCTTCTCCCCTCGATCTGTCCAATACTCTATGCCTCAACATCGACTAAGAACCCACACTTTCATACAACGCTTCCATTTCCCGAACGAAGACCTCCAGGGATTTGACGAGAGAATTTCGGTGCTGGCAAATCTGTTGATTCAGATGCACGATCTGTTCCGGCTGCTGCAAGATATGCTCCAGCACTGCTGTCAGAGCGGAAGGGGAAAAATCGGGGAGCAACCAGC
>JALWUI010000029.1:7011-8822 GCA_027082775.1 Candidatus Kapaibacterium sp. | reverse complement strand
GTAGCAATCTGGTCAGCATTCCCATCTTCTGCGCACAGTCTCTGCGCTTTGCCTGATCTGTACTCTGCTTTTCAGCAGACAGCTTTTGCACAGTTGCTATTTCTTCCTCAGAGCAGGGAACCCACCACCAGCGATGTACTGATCTGCTGGCAATACGCGCATCCGCACCGTCTGCTGTGGTCGGCACAACGCTTTTCCGGGCAGTGCAACCTTTGCGCCTCCCTTACCTGCCCTCTTTCCGTTGCTCGGACGGCGTCTCCACCAGAATCTGCACGGTGCGGGAATAGAATCGCCCGTACGGCGTCTGGTTGCTCACCAGCGTATATTCGCCCACCGGTTCAACGTAGATTTCCGCCGCAGGCAGCAACAACCGCAAATAGCGGGCAACTGCCTGGGCACGTTGTAACGCCAGTTGATAGTTATACTGCTCACTGCCGAGCACATCCGTGTATCCCCGCACGATCACCTTTGCATTGGGTGGAATCTGCACGGCAATTTGCTCCAGTTGCTTCCGATGCTGCTTGCTGAGCGTAGCCTGATCGTAATCGAAGAGAATCAGGCTATACTGATACGCATCTGCCTGCGTATGTTCCTGATATGTCACCTCCATCAGTGCAATGGGCAGCGACTGCCTGCATTGCTCCTGTCGCCCTAAGGTATCAACGATTACCAGCTCTCCCACACACGCAGCGACATTTTTCAACGAATCTATCCACGGCTTCAGGGACACCGTCAATTGAGAAGGCAACGCCGTGCCCGAAGTGGTATAGAATGCACTGCCCTGCGCAAAGCGGAGGTGAAACTGCCAGGAACGCAGCCAGTGCAGCGGCTGTGCTGCAAATTGAGCAACGACCTGCTCCGGTTGCAGTCGATACTGTCGCCGCTCCAGCCACAGGGGAGCCAGAATCGCTGGATGGGAAGAGGAAAGTTCAACGCGGCGGTTTTCCTCCCGTCCCTCCGGATGTGCCGGATTCGAAGGATTGGGCGGCGTACGTCCGGTGCGAATAACCAGACGGTCCGGATCGATGTGCCACACTTCCTGAAAGTATCGCGCAACGGCTTCTGCCCGCTGCCGGGCTAAACGTTCCCGATTGGTCTCATCCTGACTGGTGTATCCTGCAATGGTCAGTGTCGCATCCGGATATCGCTGTAATCGCTGACCAATGATATTGAGCACATTGGCATAGACGGTATCGACACTGATGGCAAGCGCCGCTGTGTCAAACTGGTGTGCCTGCGTCGGCAGGAGCAGTCGGTACCATTGCGCCGGTAATGTGTCGCTGTTTTTCGGAAAAAACAGGTATGGCAGCAATGGCTGTACCTCTATCTTCCGCACCCGCTCCAGCGTCACTGCTTCAGGAACGAACTGAACAGAACAGTGCAGTGGCGGTGCCGGTGGAGGATGGACGACCGGACGAGCGATATAAAAATCCAATCCCCCTTTCCCCCCCGGACGGTTCGATGCAAAGAGAATCGAGCGATCAGGAAGCACAATGCAATCCGATTCATCATACGCCGAATTCAGTGTGGTCAGTGGCACCGGCGGCAGCCAGTGTCCTTCAAAAAACACGGTCAGAAACAAATCGTATCCGCCCTGGCCACCAAACCCGTTGGAAGCAAAAATCAGCGTGTCTTCCGCCAGCAAAAAAGGGGTAATTTCATTGGCAGGAGAATTGAGCTCTGTCAACGGACGCGGCGTTTCCCAGACCCCATTTTCTGCCTGCCGGGTAATCCACAGATCAATCCCGCCCTGCCCTCCGGGGCGATCGGAAGCAAAGACCATCACTCTGCCATTCCGCGCTGTGGTAGCG
>JALWUI010000029.1:0-7001 GCA_027082775.1 Candidatus Kapaibacterium sp. | reverse complement strand
ACGTAAATGCCCGGGCTTTCAAAAATTCTACCTGGCGGGGCTTTCCCCACCGACCATTGTGCTTCTGCACTTCAAAGATGTTCAGATACGGCTGACGATCGGTAAACCAGAAAGCAGAAAAATACGCACGCCTGGGCGTCGCAAAAGTGAGATAAGACTGCTGATCAAAGAAATTGAGCTCCTCCGCTACAGTGGGCTTGCCAAAGCTCCCTTTGCCCTGATAGGAAGCCACATAAAACCGGGCTTTGCCAGACCGGGTCGAGGTAAAATACAACCGCTCTTCCGCTGTGTTCCACGCAGGCGCAAATTCCTGTGCTGCCGAATTCAACACGGAAATGGCGACGGGCAGTTGATATTCTGTCCCCAGAGATTGCGCCCGGAGTGCAGCAAACTCACTCCTCCACACCACTCCCACCATCCACACCGCTGCCAGAACAATCGTCCACGCTCTCCGCCTCATCCTTCCTGCCCCAACATTTGCCGAATCTTCTCTTCCTGCCCAAAGAGCACCAACACATCATCCTGCTCTACTCGCGTATCCGGACTGGGTACGCCCAGAATCTTTGCCTCTTCGCTCTCCCCTAAGGTCAGCAACCGCCGCTTCTTGACCGGACGTTTGATTGTCACAACGTTAATTTCATATCGCCGGCGCAAATCCAACTCCTGCAGTGTCTTGCCAACAAAAGCCTCCGGTGCCTGGACCTCCACGATGCTATAGCCCTCGGCAATTTCAAAAGATCCCACAACCCCTTTGATCATCAGGCGATTGGCTAACTGATGCGCTGCCTCCGCTTCCGGCACGACCAGCTCCTTAATCTGCATTAAGTGCAGAATCCGTTCGTGCACAGGATCGGTGACGCGGTTGATAATACGCCGAACACCGATTTCCTGCAAAGCAGCAGTGGTCAAAATGGAGCTCTGAAAATCTTCACCAATAGCAACAATAACGGCATCCATATCTTTGAGTCCCAATTTTCGGAGGGAACGCTCATCGGTACTGTCCATTGCGACTACATACGACACCTTGTCTCGCAAATACTCCACTTTTTGCTCATCTTTGTCAATAGCAATAATCTCTGCCCCCTCTTCGGTCAGGCGGAGTGCCAGATTCAATCCAAAAAATCCCAATCCGATAACGGCAAATTTCATTGTCCGCGCCATACCGTGCCCCTTTGTTTTAGCCTACAATGACACTTTCAACGGGAAACTTATATCGTGGCTCGTATTCCTGCCGGAACACCGCGAACAGGAACGTCAGAATGCCCACCCGTCCGATGAACATTGCGAGAATGATCACAATTTTGCTTTGCCAGCTCAGGCTGGACGTGATACCCCGCGATAACCCAACCGTTCCGACTGCTGAGGTTACTTCAAACAGCAAATTTTCCAGCGACTGGTCCGGCTCAAATAGCAACAGCAAAACGGTCATCGCACCAATAAAGAAGGCGGTCAGCAAAACGATGCTAAAAGCTCGACGAATGTTCTCAATGGGAATCTGCCGATAAAAAATTTCCACTCGCTGCTTACCGCGCACAATGTTGATCACATTCAGAGCCGCGACCGCAAACGTCGTCGTTTTAATCCCTCCACCAGTGGATCCCGGCGATGCTCCAATCCACATCAACATCAACAGGAAAAATACCGACGGTAAAGACAATGCTTCCACCGGATCAATGTTGAATCCTGCCGTGCGTGCGGTGACGGAAAAGAAAAAGGCACGATAGAGCCGTTCAGCGATGGGCATATCCCGATAAAGATGGTGCCATTCAAAAAAGGCAATAACCAGCGTCCCGGCAACGAGCAGCACAGCCGTGGTCACCAGGACTAACTTCGTGTGCAAAGTCAATCGATGCTGCATCCGGTACACCGGGGACTTCCACGGGCGCAATTCTGCCAGATTCGACAGCACGCTGACACCCAGACCGCCCAGAATAACGAGCATCGCAATAATAGCCGTCCACGAAAAATTATACTGCACTTCCGGATTGGCTAAATTCTCTGAATACAGCGAAAATCCTGCATTACAGAAAGCGGAAACGGCGTGAAAAATAGCAAACCAGAATTTTCGCAAATCAAATCCCTGCTCTACGCCATAACTCAAATAGAGCAACCCGGCGCCGATTGCTTCAATGATAAAAGTGTACACCGCTATCCGCACCAGCAGTGAGGTGACTTCTCCCAGATTCTCCTCACTTAAGATGGTCGACAGCATCAGGCGTTCCCGCACACTAATACTGCCCGAAAAAAACAGGGCTAAAAATGTGGTCAGGGTCATAATTCCCAATCCACCAAGCTGGATGAGTATCAACAGAATGACCTTCCCCTGAATCGTAAAAGCTGTTGCCGTATCAACCACAATTAAGCCCGTTACGCACACAGCACTGGTCGCCGTAAACAGGGCATCGACCCAGCTAATCGAATGGGTTGTTGCCCGCGGCAACAGCAGCAGCAAGGTGCCCAGCAGGATCAGGACTAAAAAGCTGAGTAAAAAGAGAGCCGAAGGAGACAACTTCAGCCGTGCCAGGGCTTCATTGTACCGCACCAGCCGAACAACCATCGAAAGTACCACCAGCATCTGGCTTATTCCCAGATACAGAAGCGTAATCTGTGCAAAGGACAATCCCGGCAACAACTGATGCAATCCCTGGTGCAGCACTGAGGGAAAGAGCAGGTGGATCAACGCTCCAACAGCAATGAGATTCTCGAACCACCGCTGCCGTAGATACTCCCACAGGCGAACTACAAACAGCCAGCGGAGAATTTCCTGCACCACAAACAATCCAACGATAAGCGTCACCCCCTGCCGCAGGATCGGCAACCAGGTATGGGGCAGATAAAACCCGAACTCGGCAATCAAAGCAGCAATAGCGACAATGCCAACGACGAAAACGACGGCATCAAAAATCCGCAAAATCGCCCGCTGCCGCTCCGGATGGAGCTTTGCCAATAGCATAGATCAAACAGCAATGCTCAGCCGTTGTATCGTCACCGTGGCAGGAAAAACTCCACGCCTATCTGGAATTGCCCCGGTCCGAAATAAAAAGCGGTTACGTCTCCAAAATGGGCGCGGAACAGCAAGGATTGCACATAGAACGAAACGGTCGAATTCAGAAAACTTTGCAATCCCAATCCGAATCCAACCCCAGCATCCGTCTGACTCCCCGTCACACCTTGCGAGACCGAACCAATAAAAAACTGCCCTATGCCATACATCACCGCAGCAGTTGCAATGCGAGCAAAGAAGTACTTGCCATACGGCGAGAAGAAAATGTTCACATCGCTGTTCCCTTCAATACTTCCGACCTCCAATCCCATCCACGCCCCTAAATGAAACTGCTGCGTCAGGGCATACGCAACGGAAGCTCCGCCAAACATTTCACCAACACTGGCACCAAAGCCCACTCGCCGATCGGGCAATTTCTGAGAAAACAAATGCCCTGCTGTAAACACCATCACAACCATCGTGAAAGCAATTACCTTCATACGCATTACTGGACCCCTTGAGTTGTTTAACAACATCAATGACTCACAAAAATACCACCTCTTGGCATAACAACCAAAACTCCCACTGGTGTCCTATCCAATGCGCTCAGAGCAACGACCAATCATCTACGTAATCTCAACATCGATCTGGGCACGCTGCAAGCGTCCCGAAAAGTCGACGTAAACGGTCTTCCATTCTGTGAAAATGTCGAAGACCGTCCAGCCACCTTCCCGATGTCCATTCCCTGTGTTTTTGATGCCGCCAAAGGGCATATGGGCTTCAGCGCCAATGGTTGGTCCATTGATGTACGTGATACCCGCCTCAATGTCACGCATTGCCCGAAACGCCCGATTCACATCCTGGGTGTAAATCGAGGAAGACAAGCCATACTGCGAATTGTTGATCAATGCAATGGCGTGCTCATAAGACTCCGCTTTTGCTACCGAAAGCACCGGACCAAAAATTTCTTCCTGGAAAATCCGCATCTCTGGCGTCACATCAACGAAAATGGTTGGCTCAAAGAACCAGCCTTTCGAGAGGTCTCCTTCGGTAGCACGCCTGCCTCCCAGTACCAGCCGGGCTCCTTCTTCCTGCCCAACCTGCACATAGTATTCAATCTTCCGCAGTTGCGCTTCATTGATGATCGGACCAACATCGGTATTGGGATCCAGTCCATTCCCCAGCCGCAGCTTTTTCGCCGCCTCAATCAGCATTTCCACGAACTGGTCGTGGATATCTTGATGGAGAATCAATCGAGACGTTGCCGTACACCGCTGTCCGGACGTTCCAAATGCGCCCCAGAGCACTCCTTCCAGTGCCAGCTCCAGATTGGCATCTTCCATCACGATCATTCCGTTCTTCCCGCCCATTTCCAGCGAGCACTTCTTATTCAGCTCTCCGCACCGTCCTCCGATTTTTTTCCCAACTTCTGTCGATCCCGTAAACGCAATCACCTTTGTGCCCGGATGATCCACCAGTGCCGCTCCTGTCGTACCATCCCCGTGCACCACATTAAACACTCCCTTCGGTAATCCTGCTTCTTCCAGCACCTCTGCAAATAAATTGGCACAGAGCGGCGAATCTTCCGACGGCTTGAACACAACGGCATTCCCGGCGACTAAAGCAGGAAAAATTTTCCACGAAGGAACGGCGATCGGGAAGTTCCAGGCAGTGATGATGCCAGCAGTACCAACCGGCATCCGAAAAGACAAGTTCATTTTATCTGGCAACTCACTGGGCGTGTTCATCCCGAACAGTCGCCGACCCTCCGTTGCAGCATAATATCCCGTGTCGATCGCCTCCTGCACATCTCCTTCTGTCTCAAATAATGGTTTTCCCATCTCGCGGGTCATCACCTGTGCAATTTCTTTCTTGCGCCGCAGGAAAATATCCGCAGCGTGCCGGATAATATTCCCCCGAATTGGCGCCGGCGTTCGTGCCCACTCTTTCCCCGCTTCTTCCGCTACTTTCACCGCTCGATCCACATCTTCTGGACCGGAAAGAGGAAAGCTTCCAATCACATCGGACGTATCCGCCGGATTCACATTCTGAAAGGTCTTTCCACTGGCAGCAGGTACCCATTCTCCGTTGATGTAATTGAAGTATTCCATCGCTCGTCCCTTCCGTTAAACTCAACAACACCCGGTTAACAACACTACAAAAATAGGGGAATTTGCGGGAGTACGCAGCAGAATAACTCGTGATCTCCATATTCTGAAGCATTGCACCAGTGGCAAATCTGCGGAAGTACACAGCAGAATAACGGCGGGTCTCTCCCTGTCACGATCGAAAATTTCATATCTTTGCGGATCGAAAACAGAATGAAATCGACAACAGCCAATGCAACACCCAAAATTTATCAGCTTTGAAGGCATCGACGGCTCAGGAAAAACAACGCAGGCGAAACGCTTAGCAAAGACCCTCCAGCACCTGGGATTTTCGGTGCACCTTCTGCGAGAACCGGGAGACACTCCGGTATCCGAACATATCCGCTCGCTCCTCCTCGACCGATCGACGTATCACCTGACTCCAAAAACCGAATTGCTGTTATTTTCAGCTTCCCGCTCCCAACTGGTCGACACGGTCATCCAGCCGCTTCTGGAGCGCGGAGATGTCGTGATCTGCGACCGCTTCACCGATTCCTCCATCGCCTATCAGGCGTTCGGTCGGAAACTACCGCTGGAAATGGTCCAGCAATGCAATCGCATCGCAACCAATGATCTCCAGCCGATTCTCACGTTCTACCTGCGTATCCCGCTGGAAATTGCGCAACAGCGGATGCAGCAAACTCGAAATACCCAGGATCGATTCGAAGCCAGCAAAACAGAATTCTACCAGCGTGTTATCGAAGGATACGAGTTTTTAGTCCAGACGGAACCAGACCGCGTCCTCGCCATCGATGCAACGCAGCCGGTCGACCAAATCGCTGCGGAAATCTGGGCCATCCTCCAGCAGCGGCTTCCCTGGGTTGCCCAACACACCACTTCCTCCTGATCCCACCGAATGCCCCCTCCCATCGGCACCGGAACCACCAGCTTCCGCTGAATCATACGGGGGCAATGTCTCACCGGTAGCGCCGACTTTTGCCGGCATAGTACTGGAAGCGCCGGCTTTAGTCGGCAAAGAGAGTATACCCTAACGGATGCATTCCCGGTAAATGCACACTGAAGCGTGCGCTTCCAGTAACAGGGAGCACCTTATTGGGAACACCGGCTTTTGCTGGCATAAATATTCCCTTTCTCTCTGGAAATGGATCAGGAGGAGGGGAAGTCTGCGCTGGAACAAGCTGGAAATACCAGCTTCAGCCGCTATGCATACCCCTGGCATACTTTCTCAATACGATATAGAGGGGCAAGGCAATGCCTCATTCACTGATTTGCAATAACGACAATTAAATCCATCAGTAATGAAATCGCCGCGTCCCACAGCCAGCTCAACGCTCACGAACTTTCTTCAGAATGGAACAGCCGGGGTTGCAATCCTGCAAGCATCTCGTCCAGTTGCTGACGCAATTGCGGCGCCGGCACTTCCGACTTCGGAGTCGGTTGCGCCGGTTGTCCAGGAAAGCTCTCCACATACACCGACTGGCTCGGGAATGCAAAGGAAATCCCTAACTGTTCAGCAATATACAGCACACCCAGCAAAAACTGATGGCGCGCACGCAGCTCCTCATTCCACGAAGGAACTTTGAAAAACACATTGATGAGAATATCCAGCGATGAAGCGGACATTTCGTAGAAGTAAATCTGATAGTTCTCCTTCCACGTATCGGGATGCAAATGAACGAATCGGCGCAGCGCCTCAACAAAAAGTTCGATTTTTTCCGGTGGCGTGTCATACGTCACCGATGCTACTGTCCGCAGCCGCCGATACACCCGCATCCCGAGATTATCAATCGCCGCATCGGCTAAATGCGCATTGGGAACCGAAACCAGCGAGTTATAGGGCGTCCGGATTTTCGTAGACCGCAGCCCAATATCCTCAATCGTTCCCTCAAGGTTGGTGTACAGCACATAAT
>JALWUI010000028.1 GCA_027082775.1 Candidatus Kapaibacterium sp. | reverse complement strand
CTTCCGCAACGACCTGCTGCTGCTCAAAACTGAAGTCGAACAACAGCAGTTAGGGGAACTCCAGTATCTCCACGGGTTCTGGAACACCGAACCATCGAGTAGCAGCCGGTGGTTTGCGCAAAAAGAACGCTCCGGTGGCGGCGTCCTGACAGACCTGGGCATCGTGTTGTTAGACCTTTTCCTCTGGTTCGTTCCCGCAACCGTTCGATCGCTCTACTGTTCCACCCGCCATTTACGCCTTCGGAAGCTGGAAGACTTTGCGGTCGTGGTGCTGGAACTTGAGAACAACGCTGTTGCAGAATTCACCGTCAGCTGGTCGCTCCCCTTAGCAGAAACGGCATATCAGATAGAACTGTACGGAAAAAAAGGCGTTGCATCGCTCCGTCCGCTGCGGATTCTCACCACCAAGGATGGACACCTTGCCCCGCTGCCACTGCCGGCGCGTCCCCGCAACCAGTACGCGCTGTACCAGCAATCGTACCTGAATGAACTCCAGCATTTTATCAACGCTGTTCGGGCAATCTTACCCCCAGCTTCCACCGCAGAAGAAGCACTGGAGCGGATGCAACTGCTGGAAGCGTGTTACCAATCAGCAGAAAGTGGTCAGGCTGTGACACCAGCACTCTCATCTTAATGGCGAATGCGCCAGCTATCGTCGTGGAAAACCTGACCAAGATTTATCGATCGCACGTCAAGAAAGAAGGATTGTGGAACTCGCTCAAATCCCTGATCCACCGGGAATACCGAACCCACGTTGCTGTAGATCACGTCAGTTTCCAGATCGCTCAGGGAGAGCTTATCGGCATCTTAGGCGCAAACGGCGCTGGTAAAACGACCCTGCTGAAAATGCTCAGCGGCATTTTGTATCCAACGGGTGGTTCTGCTCAGGTGCTGGGATATATTCCGTGGGAACGATCCAACGAGTTCAAGCGCCGAATCTCTCTGGTGATGGGACAACGGAATCAACTGTGGTGGGACCTGCCAGCCGCTGACTCTTTTTTGCTCAACAAAGAAATCTATCAGATCCCTGACAGAGACTACCACCAGAGACTCACCACCTTAGCAACAATGCTGGATGTCGCTCACAAACTCCACGTTCAGGTCCGCCGCCTTTCGCTGGGCGAACGGATGAAATGTGAACTCATCGGAGCGTTGCTCCACAACCCCCGTGTGCTGTTTCTGGACGAGCCCACGCTGGGACTGGATGTGGTTTCCCAGCAAACGGTGCGGGATTTCATCAAGCGATACAACCGGGAAACCGGCACAACGATCATTCTCACCAGCCACTATATGGAAGACATCGAGCAACTCTGTGAACGCGTACTGGTGCTGGATCAGGGAACCATTGCGTTCGACGGGAGCCTGGAACAGTTGATCCATTCTTACGTGCAGGAAAAAATCATCCGCATCACTTTTCGCACAACAGTTGAACGATCTGAACTTTCCCGATATGGGATTGTTGAGGAATGGCAGCCGCGCCAGACTGTGCTGCGAGTTCCCCGATCCGATGTTGCATCCATCACCAGCCAACTGCTGCTGGAGTTTCCCGTTATCGACCTGACGGTCGAAGAAGTGCCAATCGAGTCGATCATTCGGAAAATTTTTGCATAAAGCCCGGAAAATCGTATATTGCCATTTCCATAAACAGCGAAGGGAAACGGAGCAATGCGACTGATTGGAATCCTTTTCGGAATGGAACAGAGCTTTCCGCCGGCGCTGGTTGAGCGCATCAACAGTAAAGGCATCGATGATATTCGGGCGGAATTTGTCAAGGTCGGCGCCCTGACGATGGAAACAATTCTTCCCTACGACGTGATCCTGGACCGTATTTCGCAGGATGTGCCGTTTTACCGATCTATGCTGAAACTGGCAATGCTCAACGGCACGCGGGTGATCAACAATCCCTTCTGGTGGAGTGCCGATGACAAATTCTTCAGCTATGCCCTGATGCATAAAATCGGTGTTCCGATTCCTCGAACTGTGCTGCTGCCCTCCAAAGAGCATCCGCCGGACACCACAAGCGAATCCTTCCGCAACCTTATCTATCCGCTCAACTGGGAAGAAGTCTTTAACTACGTGGGATTTCCTGCCTTTTTGAAACCACATTTAGGAGGAGGGTGGAAAAAAGTTTTCTACGTCCGATCTGTCGAGGAGTTCTTTGCGACCTACGATCAAACGGGCGATACGGTAATGGTGTTGCAGCAGGCAATTGAGTTTGAAGAATACTACCGCTGCTATGTCATCGGGAAGCGCTACATCCGGATTATGCCGTACGAACCACGGAATCCTCACCATCTCCGCTACGTTGCTTCGTTTACGCCTTCCGAGCAACTGCGGAAAGAGATGGAACGGCACTGTCTTAGCATTGCGAAAGCCTCAGGGTACGACTTTTTTACCGTGGAATTTGCTGTCCAGAACGGAACGCCGTATGCAATCGATTTTCTGAATCCCGCTCCGGACGCTGAGCTGTACTCGGTGCAGGAAGAAAATTTTGAATGGGTCGTTGAATATTCCGCCCGGTTTTTGATTGAACAGGCAAAGCGGGGACGGCGGACGCCGAAAGAGTTTCGCTGGAGTCAGTTGATTAAATGATCCGCTTGTAAAGCAGTGTTGATCGTGGCATTATCATTGCTACCTGTTCAGCAACTCCACTTACCACGGTGGCATTGTTTTCCCGGCACCACGCCATACCGCTCTCTCATTCAGTGCCAGCGATGTTTCTACGGCATTGCAGCGTTTTCTGCACTGCCATTTTCGGAAATTTTCTTATTTTCGACTCTCTGTTCGGAAGAGCGGTTTTGTTCAGCAAAAAACGGAAGCAGAAAATGGCGGAGCAGCAGCAATGGGTGTATCTGTTCACGGAAGGTGATCCAACCAACAAGCAACTACTGGGTGGCAAAGGCGCTGGATTAGCTGCAATGGCGCAGGCGGAGCTGCCAGTTCCACCGGGCTTTACGATTACCACCGAAGCCTGCCGCGAGTACTATCGTCTAAACCGCACTTTTCCCGAAGGAATGTGGTCACAAACGCAACAGGCACTTTCCACCGTGGAAGCTACGCTCCATCGCCACTTCGGTGATGTCGACACGCCCCTGCTGGTCTCGGTCCGCTCCGGCGCTCCCCTTTCAATGCCGGGAATGATGGATACCGTCCTGAACCTGGGACTGAACGATGAAACGGTCGAAGGACTGGCACGGATGACGGACAACCGCCGCTTCGCTTTAGATGCATACCGCCGCTTTATCTCGATGTTTAGCAGCATCGTGCTGGGTATCGACCGGGAAAAATTTTCCAATATTCTGGAACGATTCGTTTCGCAAACACCCGACCAGGATGAATCGCAACTGAGCATCACGCAGCTTGAGGACCTCATTGAAGCCTACAAAAATCTCATCTTCGCCGAGCTCCACGGAAAAACGCTGCCGCAAGATCCGTATGAACAACTGCGGATGGCAATTGCTGCCGTCTTTGATTCCTGGATGGGCAAACGGGCGGTGAATTATCGCCGCATCTATCGCATCCCTGATTCCCTTGGAACTGCCGTCAACATCCAGGCAATGGTCTTTGGCAATCTGGACTGGGAAAGTGGCACCGGCGTTGCTTTCACACGGAATCCTGCAACGGGAGAGAAAGAATTGTACGGAGAGTTTTTGCTCAATGCCCAGGGCGAAGATATTGTCGCTGGCATCCGCACTCCCGAACCCATTTCGATGCTGGAAACGAAATTGCCCGATGTTTATGCCCAGCTCAAAGAAGTTGCCGACCGATTAGAACATTTTTACAAAGACGTTCAGGACGTTGAATTCACCATCGAGCATCGGAAATTGTGGCTCCTGCAAACCCGCTCCGCGAAACGAACGGGCAAAGCAGCGATCCGTATCGCTGTGGATATGGTTGACGAAGAAATTCTGACACCCACCGAAGCGATTCTTCGCGTGGAGCCGCAGCATATCGAACAACTGCTCCATCCCACGATCGATCCCTCCGTCAAAGCGACGCCGATCGCAACGGGTTTGCCGGCAAGTCCCGGCGCCGCTGCTGGAAAAATTGTGTTTAACGCAGACGAAGCGGAACGGTTAGCACAGGAGGGAGAAGACGTCGTCCTGGTCCGTCCGGAAACCAGCCCCGACGACTTTCACGGTATGGTTGCCGCCAGAGCTATTGTCACAGCACGGGGTGGGATGACCAGCCATGCAGCGGTAGTAGCCCGTGGAATGGGGAAGCCCTGTGTGGTCGGCGCCAGCGATTTGCGCATTGAAGAAGGAAACAACCTGCTCCTGGTAAATGGACTGGAGCTGAAACGGGGAGAGTGGCTCACTGTCGATGGCTCCAGCGGCAACATCTATGCCGGGAAGCTGCCAACCATTCCCCCGCAGTACGACGCCTACTTTCACCGATTTATGCGATGGGCGGATGATGTGCGCACAATGGGGATTCGCGCCAATGCCGACACCCCGCAGGATGCGCAGACTGCTCGCTCCTTCGGTGCAGAAGGTATCGGCTTGTGCCGCACCGAGCATATGTTCTTTGGCGAGGATCGCCTTCCGCTCGTTCGGGAAATGATTATGGCACCGGATCGCGGCGCCCGCCATTCGGCACTGGAAAAACTGCTGCCGATGCAACGGGATGATTTCTACCAGTTGTTCAAAGTAATGGATGGCTATCCGGTCACCATCCGCCTGCTGGATCCCCCTCTGCACGAATTTCTGCCCAGTTATGAAGAACTGTTGCAATCTCAGGCGGAGTTGAAATTTGCCCTGCAGAAGGCGCAGTCCATCAAGGAAATCGATGAAACGCTCAACCAATTGGTTGAACAGCAGCTTCTTTTGCGACAGACCGAACGCCTGCGCGAAGCAAATCCAATGCTGGGACACCGCGGCTGCCGGCTCAGCATTACCTATCCAGAAATTGCGGAGATGCAAAGCCGGGCAATTTTTGAAGCAGCCTGCAAAGCCGTATCCGAAGGCATTACGGTGATCCCCGAAATTATGATCCCGCTGGTCGCCTTTCCCGAAGAGCTGCGCATCCTGACCGATATCATCCACCAGACGGCAAAAGCGGTCTTTGCAGAACAGCAAATCACCGTCGACTACTCCGTTGGCACAATGATCGAGCTTCCACGCGCCTGTCTGGTGGCGGACCAGATTGCAAACATCGCCGAGTTTTTCAGTTTCGGCACGAACGATCTCACCCAGACAACCTTAGGGATGAGTCGGGACGACAGTGCCCGTTTTCTGCCAAACTACATTGAACACGGCATTCTGCCGGAAGATCCCTTCCGGGTCCTGGACGCGCAGGGCGTGGGACAACTGCTGCAGATCGCTGTGGATAAGGGGCGATCAACGCGTCAGGACTTAAAAATCGGGATCTGCGGAGAACACGGCGGCGAACCCCACAGCATCCACTTCTGCTACTCGCTCGGCTTCGACTACGTAAGCTGCTCCCCCTACCGCATCCCCGTCGCCCGGCTGGCAGCGGCACAGGCAGCACTTCAGGCGAAAAAGAACAAAGCCGCCTGAAAGCATTGTCCGCCAGCAAAAACTGGCGCTTTCAGTCGGCGCTTCCAATTTACAGGAGAGCGCACGCTTCCGCGTGCATTTACTGGGCGCGCACACTCTTAGGTGTGCATTTCTTGCCGACCGAAGTCGGCGCTCCTGGTCGGCGCAATCCGGCGGGTTGCCATCACCCGCACCCGTAGGGGCGACCGACCGGTCGCCCCTACACATTTACGCCAGTGCCTCCTTTTATCTTTTGCCGACCAAAGTCGCCGTTTCTGGCACGTGCTGGCGATGCAGAGCTCTCAGATTCGGTCGAAGGGGAGATACTGGTGGAGCACTTCGGGAATTTCGATATGTCCGTCGGGTAATTGATAATGCTCCAGCAGTGCTGCCATCAGCCGTGGCGTTGCAACGCCACTGCCGTTGAGGGTGTGGACAAATTGCGGCTTCTGGTGTGGCTGCGGGCGATACCGGATGTTTGCGCGCCGCGCCTGGAAGTCTTCAAAATTGGAACAACTGGACACCTCCAGCCACCGTCGCACACCCGGCGCCCATACCTCTATGTCGTACGTTTTTGCCGTGGCAAAGGTCGAATCTCCCGCGCACAGCAGTACCACCCGATATGGCAATCCCAGAAGCTGGAGGACTTCTTCCGCATCGCGGACCAGCGATTCCAGCTCCTCATACGATTCTTCCGGACGCGTAAATTTTACCAGCTCCACCTTGTTGAATTGGTGGAGTCGCAACAGTCCACGAGTTTCAACGCCGTAGCTGCCAGCCTCTCGCCGAAAGCAGGCACTATACCCACAAATTTTTTTCGGCAACTCGGCGGAGGTGAGAATTTCGTCGCGATGGATGTTGGTCAATGGCACCTCGGCTGTGGGAATCAGATAGAGTTCATCATCGCGACATCGGTACATATCCTCCTCAAATTTCGGCAACTGCCCTGTTCCGATCATCGAAGCAGTGTTCACCAGAAACGGAGGAAAAAGCTCTTCGTACCCGTGCTGGCGCGTATGCAAATCCAGCATAAAACTGATCAATGCCCGCTCCAACTGCGCCCCTTTGCCAACATACAGGGGAAATCCACTCCCGCTGATCTTCGCTCCCCGTTCAAAATCCGCCAGCTCCAGTTGGGTCATCAGCTCCCAGTGTGGCTTCCGCCACTCATCCGTCGCTGGTTCACCCCAGGTTCGTACAACGACATTATCCGCTGCATCTTCTCCGTCCGGCACGCTTTCGTGCAGCATATTGGGAATCCGCAGCAGTATTGCCTCAATCTGCTCTTCCAGCTCCCGAATTGTTGTGTCCAGTTCCTTAATACGGCGGGCAACTGTCTGCATTTCCGCAATCAGTTCGGTGGCATCTTCACCCGATTTCTTGCGCTGCGCTATTTCTTTGCTGACGCGATTCCGCTGCTCCTTCAAATGCTGACTTTCCGTGATTGCCCGGCGACGGTGTTGATCCAGTTCCAGCAGTCGATCGATATCCACATCCACGTGCTTTCGACGAGCATTCCTTTTGACTTCCTCAGGATGTTCCCGAATAAACTGCAAATCCAGCATTGCGTTGCCCTTTCTATTCTGTTCGTTGCTTCTCCATTTGCCGCTTCATTACCTCCAGCCCCTGACGGGGATGGGTCAGGTTGATATGAAATTCCCGCTCGATCCGCGTCGTGCGGAGCCCGGCTTTCAGGGGACGACGCGCTTTCTGGTTTAATGCAGCCGTCGATGTCGGTTGCACCAAGTCTGGATCGTAGCCGAAAACTTCCGCAATCATTCGGGCAAAGGCATATCGGCTGAGCCACTCAGTGCCACCCACGTGATACAGTCCTGTTGCCTGCTGGATCACCAGTTGCACGGTTGCATACGCCAGATCATCGATCAACGTCGGATTGCCATATTGATCGGCAACGACCGAAAAAGGCTGGTGCCGGGACAATCGATCCAGCACCCAATGGACAAACGTCGGTTTCCGGGTATGCCCGTACAGCACATTGGTGCGAAGAATCAACGTACGCTCCGGACTGGTTCGGCATAAATTCTCACTTGCCAGTTTGGTTCTGCCATAGTAATTGATCGGATGCGGCTGATCCTCCTCGCTGTACGGTCCTGCTTCTCCGTCAAACACATAGTCGGTGGAGTAGTGTACCAGCGCGATATCATACAGGCGACACATTTGCAGCAAATATTCGACCACCCGCACATTGGTTTTCCACGCCTGCTCTCGATGAGTTTCGCAATAGTCGACGTCGCTCAGGGCAACGGTGTTGATGATCACATCCGGCAATTCTTCGATACATAAGTTTTTCACCACCGATCGCTCGGTCAACTCTGCCTGGTACACCTTCAATCCTTCCAGCTCCGGCAACTCCGACGGCTGCCGATGGGTAACAGCCACCAGGTCGTAGGAAGTATGGAAACGAAAACTTCGCAACAGCGCCGTTCCCAGCCGTCCTCCTGCGCCCAGAATCAGTATTTTCTTGTCATCACTCTCCATTCTGCCGCCCTATTACCCGATTCGTGCACCGTGTACACGAACGATGCAATGGGAAATTTTTGCCATCGCCGCTCCGGCGGTAATGCACGATAGGGCGGGATTATACGTGTTCAGCCGTTCTGTAGAACACACCGCTGGGAGCTATCTGTGGAAACGTGGCTCTTTTCGACACAATGGTCACCGTGGATTCTGACAGGCTGTTTCATTCTTGCCGCCGGTCTGTCATACGCCGTGTACCGTCGAACGGTTCCTGCTCTATCGTGGCAATGGCGGCTGGGACTCGGCATATTGCGAACCCTTGCCCTGACGCTTCTGTTGATGCTTCTAGCAGAACCGCTGCTGTCTCTGGTCCGAACGGTTGACATTCCTCCTCGGATTGCAGTGTTGCTGGACAATTCCATTTCTGCCGGCATTACCGATGCGCGTGTTGATCGACGCAAACAATATCAGCAGGTGCTCACGGCTTTGCAACAGCAATTGGGTGCGGAGCAAACGCTGTACTGGCGCTTTGATGTCCATCCGACCGTGCTTCCCACCGCAACGTTTGATTCACTGTCATTCAAAGGGGAACTGACCAACATTGCAGCCGCACTGACAACCGCAGCACCAGATATCGAACGACAAAACATCCGTGCCTTTGTCTTAGTCTCCGATGGGAATGCCAATACCGGTGAGAACCCGCTGTATCCTGCCGAGCGGCTTGCCCGTCCGGTGTACCCGATCGTTATTGGCGACACAGCAACGCCCCGCGACATTCAACTCCGCTCGATTGCAACCAATGACATTGCGTACGTTCGAACAACCGTCCCGGTGCACGCGATCGTTCAGGCAACGGG
>JALWUI010000027.1 GCA_027082775.1 Candidatus Kapaibacterium sp. | reverse complement strand
ACCTCTGGTGTGACAGACCAGCGTTCTCACCAACTGAACTACGGCCCCAACAGTGGACCCGAGGGGAGTCGAACCCCTGACCTCTTGAATGCCATTCAAGCGCTCTCCCAACTGAGCTACGGGCCCTCTTCCGAAGAAAGCGTGTCAGAGAACGCGCAAAAGCTGGACTGAAGACGGAGGACGGAAAAATTTCGTGTACGCTGCAAGTGGCTTTTGCTTTACGACAAAGCGGGAGTGCCGTAGGTTCGCAGCAGTGCCAGCGCGCGGCGGAAATCCTCCGGAAGCGGTGCTTCAAGTTCCATCCACTCCTGAGTTCGGGGATGAATAAAACGGAGCCGATAGGCGTGTAATGCCTGGCGATTGAACAGGGCAAGGAGTTGCAGCGCTAAGTGTTTATCACCAGCATCTCGAATTCCATACGGTTTATCGCCACCGTACGTGGAATCGCCGACCACCGGGTGACCAATAGAAGCAAGGTGGACCCGGATCTGATGCGTTCTGCCCGTTTTGAGCTGGAGCTCGACCAGCGAAGCAATGGAGAAACGCTCTAAGGTCGTATACAGCGTCAGCGCGTATTTGCCCTGTTCCGGATCAACAACAGCAAATTTTTTTCGGTCGCGGGGATTGCGTCCAATGGCACCTTCAATGGTCCCCTCCGCAGGCAGACTGCCCCATACGAGTGCCTGATAGAAGCGTTGCGCAGTTTTCGTTGCAAATTGTCTGGAAAGCTGCGGGTGAAATCTGGCAGTCTTGCTGATCAGCAGCAGTCCAGAGGTGTCTTTGTCCAGCCGGTGGACAATGCCGGGACGAACCTGCGGAGAAGCAAAGATATATTCTTCGGGAGCATCTTCGTTCACTTCAATAGGCTGTGCTTCCCGCAGTCCCAAATGGTAGAGCACAGCATTGACTAAAGTTCCCCGACGGTGCCCAATACCGGGATGAGTAACCATTCCCGGTGGTTTATTGACTACCAGAATGTCTTCATCCTCGTAGATGATGTCCAGAGGGATGGGTTCAGGGACTAATTCAATAGGAGGGGGTTTGTAAATGCGGCAGAGGATGTAGTCGCCGGGCTGGATTTTGCGACTGGCTTTCGCCGGTCGTCCGTTGACTAAGATGGCGTGCTCCTCAATTGCTTTTTGTACTTTGGTGCGTGTTGCATTCGGTAGCACGTGTGTCAGGTAAACATCTAACCGCTCCGGTTGCTGTCCTGGCGGGACGTAGAATTCGTACAGGTGCTCGATTCGCTCTTCTGCACCAGTGTCGTTCTCCTGCGCCTTACTCATTGGTTGCCGGTGGAGTCTCCGGAACTTGTTCAACCGGTTTTCTGGAACCGGTGGCAGAGAGAGCCGATGGGGAGAAAAGCAGCAACAAAATGCCAATGGTGACGCAGGAGTCTGCAATGTTAAAGACGGGCCACCGGGTGAAATGCTTCCCAAAGAGCGTGAAATCGGGAAACTCTACGTCGATGAAATCCACAACCTTTCCATAGAACAACGGCGCTTCTCCAAATAGAACGCCATAGAAGATGCGATCGATCAGGTTGCCAATTGCACCTGCTAAAATCAGCATCAGGGCAATTTTTAACACCACCGGTGCCGAATCATCCAGGCGCCAGAGGTACCAGAAAACGGCGATGGCGATGGCAATGGAAAGGAACGTGAGGAAAATCTTACCTTCGCCAAACTCGATACCGAACGCCATACCGGGATTTTCAACATACGTAATCCGAAGAAAATCGCCGAGAACTGGAATGCTTTCATACAACTGCATTCCGGGAATGGTGATCCCTCCAATAGAGAAGCCTTTGACCAATAACTTCGTGATCTGATCCAGTGCGACCAGCAGCAAGACACCAATGAAGTATTTTCGATTTTTCATCAATGTTGCCACCGTTTGTTTTTGTCAACAAGACGATCCACGATGGAGACAAATTGATCGATACACCTGCTGCGCCGCACGTTACTGATGGAGAGAGGTTATTGCATACGCCGTTTCTTCCATCCAGTGTTTCCAGTTTGCCGGGAGGGTACGTTTCAGCGTGTAGTGATGCCGGCGAAAGCCGGCGCTCCCAGTTGCTGGGAGCACACGCTTCAGTGTGCATTGTTGCCGACTAAAGTCGGCGCTCCCAGTAGGACGCCGGACCCACGCTCTTGTGGAGAATTCCCCGCATCCTAACCTTCTTCCGCAGGG
>JALWUI010000026.1:5738-8896 GCA_027082775.1 Candidatus Kapaibacterium sp. | reverse complement strand
CCACAGCGGTATGCTTCCACTATCTGTGGGAAATTTTTGATTTTCTGGGAGAAGCGATCCGGGACGATTTTCAATGGTTCCCGAAAACCGTTCCTGCTGATTTGCTGAGCCGATCGGACATTACCCTGATCGAAGCTGGTGCAATGAGCATTGCTGCTGATGTGCAGATTGATCCGTATACGGTGCTGGATGCTCGCACCGGTCCGATCATTATTGAGTCTGGCGTGCGCATTATGGCGCACAGCTATATCCAGGGACCTGCCTATCTGGGACCACGATGCCTTGTCAAACCCGGAACGCAGTTGCTGGGCAATACCGCTTTTGGTGAGTATTCCAAAGTGGCGGGCGAAGTGGAAGAGAGTGTGATCCACGCTTTTTCCAATAAGCAACACCTGGGATTTCTGGGCCATTCCTACCTGTGTGAATGGGTGAATTTTGGTGCTGGCACCAATGTCTCAAATCTGAAAAACAACTACGGCATTATCAAGGTGCAACTGGAGAATACCAAACTGGCAACCGGGCGAATGTTCTTAGGCGTGCTGTGCGGTGATCATACCAAGACCAGCATTAACACCCAGATCAATTCCGGTACGCTCATCGGCATCTGCTGCAATATTTTTACCACCGGATTTCCGGAGAAGTTTATTCCCTCCTTTTCGTGGGGCGGACACGCCGATGCCCCGCTGTACTATGTGACCAGCGCTATTGCGACGGCGAAAACGGTAATGGCACGCCGCAATCGAACATTGCTACCTGAAGAAGAGGTGATTTTGCGCAAGGAATATGAGCGGGTTGCTCAGCGCCATTATGCAGGATAGAAAGAAGCTGCCCAATGGAGAACAGTTCTGATCGTCACTAGTAGTTTCTGGAAAATAACAGGCAAGGAACAAAAGGAGTTGGGCAATGAACAACCCATTGGATCTGGTTCAGGCAATGGCGATGGAGACGGCGGAAGAGTTTCGGAAGGAGAAAAACGACGGGCAGCCAGTGGAAATCCCGGATTTTGGTCCCGGTGATCAGGTAGAGGTGGATGTGCTGGTTGTCGAAGGCGATAAAGAGCGGATTCAAACCTTCAAAGGCGTCGTGCTCTACCGCCGCGGCAGTGGGATGGGGGAGACCTTCTGCGTTCGGAAACTCTCTGATGGCATCGGCGTTGAACGAATTTTTCCAGTTCGCTCCCCGTTTGTGCAGGCAATTCGTGTGACTCGGAAAGGGAAGGTACGCCGGGCTCGCCTGTACTATCTGCGCAATCTGACCGAAAAGCAAATTCGGGCGAAGACAGCGAAGTCCCGATAATTACCGATCCAGAAGCTGTCGTTACTGGGGCTGAACGCTCCGCTGTTCGCCCGCGCTTCCTGCCAAGAGGAGTGTCCTGCTCGATGCTCGTCCACTATAAGTATCGCTTCCGGAGGATCGGGCTGCTACACCATCGGATTCTCCGAAGGGGGCGAAGGGGAGGTGAACGTGCACTGCGTGCACTGGAAGAGAACGTAGCAGTGGATGGATGGCAATGGCAGCGCTTCGCGTGTTCTGGAATCTGAGGATGGAATGGCAGAGGGTGGATAAAAGCAGGCGGCTTCCGCCGCCTGCCGGTGGTGAGATTTCCCAGGGGAAGAACCAACATCTATGGACACAGGGGCAGGGAGTGCCCTCCATTCATACGCAGGGAGTGCCCTCCGTTTCTCTAAATGCAAACTTACGGCTGACCCCGGCGGATGTGCAAGGGAAAAATTCCCAACCATTTGTAGGAATTTTCCCACAATTGTTCTGGAGCGTTCTGCTGCTATGCACTGCCCTGATCGCCTGCTCCCCATCGCCGGAGCAGCATCCGCAGCGGGTAACACGAGAAGAGCACAACACCGCCCGGCTGGTGCTGGCACTGGATACCTTCCATCTGAGCCCTGCGGCAGCGGCGCTGGTTTCCACGCCTGCTATCGTGCACCTGGTACGGGTTATTGACTCAGTAGCACCAGATCTCCGATTCGTGTTGCGTCCGGATTCCCCGGCAGATGGAACGCTACAGCTCCATTTCGGTCGTATTCATCGCGTGGTGCGATGTCGTGCCATCGTTCAGTGGCGGAATCACCGCCGGGATACGGGCACTGGATATGGTATCATTCGGTATCAAACAGCGGCAGGGCAGTGGATTCCGCTGCCAGCGTACTATGATGCGCTGTTTCGCGCAATGGCAGCAGCGCTGCCACAGCCGATGGCGCACGTATCGCCTGCTGATGCCTATCGTTTGCCCGCCGATCCCGTTGTCGTTCTCGGCATTGCATTCCTGCCGTCTCCGTATGCTGCGCGCTGGAAGATCTATGCAGAGAAGATTCTGCTGTCTTATCGGGTGAGCGCTGCGATCGTTCAGGAGCTTGCCCATTCGAACCACTGGGTCGTTTTCGACCTGGATTCGAGGGATTCGCTCTACCGACAGGGCGGATTGCTGGGTGTGGAGAATTACAATCCTCCAACACCGGAAGAATGGAAACTCCTTGCCGATGCCGGCATTCCGCTGGCAGTAGTGGGCGCCATTCGATTGTTAACTCCCTGGGAGGCAGAAGCAACGCTCCAACTGATTCGCCTAAATGGGACAGAGCGAAAACTGATTGCTGAGCACCGCCGCCGTTTCACCGCAGATAATGCGGATACGGTACAGGCTGTTTTTCGTGCCCTTGCAGCGCAGTTGCGGCAGCACAGTGCTCAATCGCCGCCATAGCACAGGGATTTTTTTTAAACAACAACGACCGAAAAGTCACGTCATAAACGGCAACGGTGAGGCAAAGAGGAATTCCTGAATGAATATGTTTGGTGCGCGCTCCGGGCTGTTTGGTTCGATGCCCCCGGTAATCAAAGCGTTGATTTTGACCAATGCCCTGATTTTTGTCACTGTCAACTGGTTCCTGGGCTTTTTGACCATTGGAGGAGTGCCTGTCGATTGGTACGTTATCCAGTATTTTGGCTTGCAGCCACTGGCAACAGCGTTCCCTAATCTCTATGTGTACCTGTGGCAGCTTATTACCTATCAGTTTCTGCACGGTGGTTTCTGGCACATCTTTATGAATATGTTCATCCTGTGGATGTTCGGCGTTGAGCTGGAGCAGCAGTGGGGATCAAAACGATTTCTGGCATACTACCTGCTCTGCGGCATCGGAGCAGGCATA
>JALWUI010000026.1:0-5728 GCA_027082775.1 Candidatus Kapaibacterium sp. | reverse complement strand
GGCATAGCGAACGTGTTGATTTCGCCATTGTTTTCGCAACCGGCGCCGACCATTGGAGCCTCCGGTGCCATTTACGGCGTCCTTTTGGCATTTGCTTTGCATTTTCCGAATCGTTTGGTCATCGTCTTCCCTCTGTTTTTCCCCATTCCAGCTCGGATCTTGATCTTTGGCTACATCATTCTGGATTTGGTATTAGGGGTAACGGGAAGTGGTGGAAACGTTGCCCGTTTTGCGCACGTTGGTGGCGCCCTGTTCGGCTGGTTCTTGCTGCGGTATGGCGACCGGTTCGGTATTTTACCAGCGGCGGAGCGGGTGCTGGACAAAGTTCTGCCCCGGCGGCTTTTCTATGGTCCACTTCCACCACCGCCGCCTCGCTACCAGATTACGACTACCGCACCGCCACCGGCGGAAACCCCGTCGTGGTTCCGGGTCTATTCGCCGGAGGAAAAGCCGGAAGAGCCACTGGAAGAAGAACAGCGGCGCCAACTGGAAAATGAGGTCGACCGCATTCTGGATAAACTCCAGCGGGAAGGCTATCAGAGTCTGACCGATGAGGAAAAGCGCATTTTGTATGAAGCCAGCAAGCGGTTGTAGGATAAGTGCGGAGGATAGATGATCGAGATACCCGTGGTGGGCAATGGACAGCAGGAAGCGGTAGTCCGTCCCTTTCCACGCCGGCAGAGCCGGCAGGTGATGGTCGGCGATGTTCCCATCGGTGGCGGAGCGCCGATTAGCGTGCAAACGATGACCAAGACAAAGACAGCAGACGTAGAAGCAACCGTTGCCCAGATCCAGCGGTGTGCTGAAGCAGGTGCTGATTTGATCCGGGTAACGGTCAACGATAAATACGCAGCGGAAGCCATTGGAGAAATTGTGCGGCGCTCGCCGATCCCGGTCATTGCCGATATTCACTTCAACCACGTTTTTGCACTCAAAGCAATCGAAGCCGGCGTTGCCAAGGTGCGGATCAATCCCGGTAACATTGGGAATCGGGAGCGGATTCGGCAGGTGCTGGAGCGAGCAAAGGAACGCTCTATCCCGATTCGCATCGGCGTCAACTCTGGATCGCTGGAGAAGGATCTGCTGGAAAAATATGGCTATCCAACGGCTGAAGCACTGGTGGAAAGTGCGCTGCGCCACGTGGAAATTGCGCAGGATTTCGGTTTCGACGACATTGTCATCTCGGTCAAGTCCACCAGCGTGCGTTTGATGATCGAAGCCTATCGGCTGCTAGCGCAGAAAACTGATTTCCCGCTCCATCTGGGCGTTACCGAGGCGGGGCTTCCCGGCACTGGAACCATTAAATCGGCTGTGGGCATCGGTACCCTCCTGGCGGAAGGCATTGGAGATACCATCCGGGTGTCGCTGACAGCAGAGCCGGAGCAGGAAGTGGAAGTGGGGAAAGAAATCCTCCGCTCGCTGGAACTTGCCCAGCGACACGTGGAAATTATCGCCTGTCCCACCTGTGGTCGGCTGGACATCGATCTGTTTGCCATCACTCGCCAGTTAGAGGAAGCAGTTAAAGGGATCAAAAAGCCGGTCAAGGTCGCATTGCTGGGATGCGTGGTCAATGGACCGGGCGAAGCCAGCGAGGCGGATATTGGCATTGCCGCCGGTCGTGGCGTGGCAATCCTCTACCGGAAGGGCGAAGTCGTGCGCCGGCTGAAAGAGGAGGAGATCATTCCGGCGCTGCTGGAAGAAATCGAAAAGTTCGAGCCTGAGCAAAATCAGTAGTGCGCCGAACGTTACCGGCATCCTGAACTGTGCACTATTCAGTATTGCAGCCGCTCTTCCCGAAAAGAGCCGTAGTAAGGTGCAGCCGTAGCGTGCGCTGGGAATGCACGCTTTAGCATATCGGGAGCGCACGCTTTAGGGTGCATCTTTTTGCCGACAAAAGTCGGCGCTCCCAGAGTCGGCAGTCCCCAGTCTGCTGGGAGCGCGCGCTTTAGGGTGCATTTACTGGGAACGCACCCTTTAGGGTGCATCTTTTTGCCGGCTAAAGTCGGCGCTCCCAGTATTGGCGCTTCCGGTTTGCTGGGGAGCGCACACTTCAGTGTGCATTTTTTATCTCTTGCCGGCTCAAGCCGGCGCTGCCTGCGACTGGGAGCGCGCGCTTCAGCGTGCATCTTTTTGCCGGCTCAAGCCGGCGCTCCCAGCGGCTCTATCCCCTTGCCACATCCCACCCGTAGAGGCGACCGGCCGGTCGCCCCTACACATTTGCAACGTTGCCGGCTAAACAAGATAGTTCGACGATCGATGCGCAGTATGATGACCTACACATTTGCAATGTTGCCGGCACGATTCTGCCCATCGTCTGCTGGAAAAGTTGCAATTTTGTAGTTTGCAAAGGGGCGCAAGCAAGTGTGGTTCAACGGAAAGGGTGGATCGATGGAATACGAAAAGTTAGTGCCGCCAGCAGAAGGGGCAAAGATTACGGTCAACAGTGATGGAACGCTCAATGTGCCGGACTTTCCGATCATTCCATTTATCGAAGGGGATGGCACCGGTCCGGATATCTGGGCGGCTGCGCAGCGAGTGTTCGATGCAGCGGTCGAGAAAGCGTACGGAGGAGCTCGCAAAATTGTGTGGTTCGAGGTGTATGCGGGCGAGAAAGCTAATAGGGTGTATGGCAAGCCGGTGTGGTTGCCGGAAGATACATTGAAAGCGATTCGGGAGTATGTGGTCGCTATCAAAGGTCCGTTGACAACGCCGGTGGGCGGCGGCATTCGTTCTATTAACGTGGCACTGCGGCAGAAACTGGATCTGTACGTTTGCCTCCGCCCTGTTCGCTACTTCCCCGGCGTTCCTTCACCCGTGAAGCATCCGGAACTGGTGGATATGGTGGTGTTTCGGGAAAACACCGAAGACATTTACGCCGGCATTGAGTTTCGAGCTGGTACCGAGGAGCAACGCAAATTTATGGAGCTGTTCCGAACGCATTTCCCGGAGGAGTACAAAAAAATTCGCTTTGGTGAAGAAGCGCCGGATCAGGTGGGCATCGGGATTAAGCCGGTCTCCAAACCCGGATCCCAGCGGCTGGTTCGAGCAGCAATCCGGTATGCTTTACAGCATCAGCGTCGATCAGTAACGCTGGTGCACAAGGGCAACATTATGAAATTCACCGAGGGGAGTTTCCGGGATTGGGGTTATGAGCTGGTACGAACCGAATTTGCCGATGTTGCGTGCACCTGGGAAGATTGCAATGGACAACCGGAAGGGAAACTGCTGGTTAAGGATGCTATTGCCGATGCTTTCCTGCAACAGATTCTCACGCGACCGGCGGAGTTCGATGTCATTGCCACCCTGAATCTAAACGGCGACTACATCAGTGATGCGCTGGCAGCACAGGTTGGTGGCATTGGCATTGCTCCCGGTGCAAATATCAACTTCGAGACTGGCTATGCGATCTTTGAAGCAACGCACGGCACGGCGCCCAAGTACGCCGGGCTGGATAAAGTCAATCCCAGCTCTGTCATTCTCTCAGGGGAGATGATGCTGCGCTATATGGGATGGAATGAAGCAGCCGATCTGATCATTCAGGGGCTGGAAAGAACGATTCAGGATAAGATTGTGACCTACGACTTTGCCCGGTTGATGGAGGATGCAACGGAAGTGCGTACCTCGGAATTTGGCTCTGCCATTATCGAACGTATGACCGGATGAGCAGCAGGCAACGTGTTGCAGCAATTGCGAAACTCAGCGGCTGGATCATTGTAGCACTCCTTCTCACACACTGTGGGACGGAGCAGCCGCAGTCGTCTCTTCCAACCGTTCGATTCTGGCATTTCTGGTCGGAACCAGCACAGCGGTCGGCAATCCAGACCATCGTTCGACAATTCGAGCAGCAGTATCAATGCCGGGTTGAGTTGAGCGAGTTGAGCTGGAATGATGGGAAAGCCAAGCTCTTTGCAGCATTTAACGCTGGCACCGCTCCAGACGTTCTGGAATTGGGGTCTGATTGGGTTGCGCAGTTTTCCGCTGCCGGCGTACTGGCGGATCTAAGCGATTCGGTCGATCTTGCCCGTTTCCTGCCCTTCACCCATCCACCTGCCCGATGGGAGGGGAAAACCTATGCTGTTCCGTGGGTGGTCGATACCCGGGTTTTGTTTCTCAACGATTCATTGCTGCAGGAAGCGGGCGTGTCAGCGCAGCCGCCAGCAGATGTTGATCAGTGGTATGCGCAGTCGCAGGCAGTGCAGCAGTTGCCCGACGCCTATGGCACCGGCGTCAATGGCGCCGATCCCCATCGGTTGTACAAGAAGGTTTTACCGTTTCTGTGGAGTAATGGCGGGGAACTGCTGGATAGTACCGGATTTCCAACCTTCGATCGACCGGAAAACATTGAAGCGGTGGAGCGATATGTCCAGTTTGCGAAGGTGGGACTGGTGGAAACGCAGCGGCGGCTGGATGATCTGTTTATCCAGGGAAAAATCGGTTTCTGGATTTCCGGATCGTGGCTGCTGGATCGGATACCGAAGGAAAATCCGTCATTGCGCTACCGCCTTGCGCTGGTACCGCCGATGCCGGGCGGCGAAAGTCGCTCCTTTGCCGGAGGCGAATATCTGGCGATTGCAAAATCGACGAAGCAGTTTCGCCTGGCGCTTCAGTTGGTGCGGTATCTGACCAGCGCCGACGTTGCATTGCAATTCTGCAAGCTGGTAAGCTCCGCCGGATTCCCTGCGGATACTGCAACCTTTGCCGACCCGTACTTTGCGACGGTACCGGGGCGTGCCGTTTTCGCGCAGCAGTTGCGCTTTGCACGAATGACGCCGGTGCATCCGCAGTGGCTGGAGTTTGAACGTCTGTTCGAAGAAGCGGTTACGAAAGTGTTGTACGGTAAGCAGACGGCAGCAGAAGCGTTGCGACAGGCACAGCAGCAAGCAGTGCAAATTGCGCAACGTCGCCGTTGAACATCGAGTGATGCAATAGGCGCCAGTGGTTGATTGTCTTTGCAATCTGACCGGAAGCAAGTAAAACCATAGAAACGGGGGAACGATGGCGGAAGATATTTTTGGTATCCGAAAAACGCTGGAAACAGCCGCAGGGACGGTGCAGTACTATAGCTTAAAAGCACTGGCAGATCAGGGATACTCGATTGAGTCCTTGCCCTTTTCCATCCGAATTTTGCTGGAAAACACGCTGCGCAATTACGATGGATTTGGCGTTACCCGCGAGCATATCGAAACACTGCTGAACTGGCAGCCGCAACCACCGCAGAAAGAAGTGCCGTACAAGCCAGCGCGTATTTTAATGCAGGACTTTACCGGCGTGCCTGCGGTTGTGGATCTGGCATCGCTCCGGGCAGAGTATGCGCGCAAGGGATGCCCGCCAAAAGACATCAATCCGCTCATTCCGACCGATCTCATCATCGACCACTCGGTACAGGTGGAATATTTCGGCACGCTCTATGCTTTCAGCAAGAATGTAGAGCTTGAGTACCGGCGTAATCGGGAGCGGTATCAGTTGCTCAAGTGGGCACAAAAAGGATTTTCGAACTATCGCGTTGTACCGCCGGGGATGGGAATCTGTCACCAGGTGAATCTGGAGTACCTGGCGCAAACGGTAATTCACCGCGACGGGCTGGCATTCCCGGATACGCTGGTCGGAACGGATAGTCACACGCCGATGGTCAATGGGATCGGGGTCGTCGGCTGGGGCGTCGGCGGCATTGAAGCAGAAGCTGCATTGCTCGGACAGCCCATCTATACGCTGGTGCCGCAGGTTATCG
>JALWUI010000025.1:6898-8908 GCA_027082775.1 Candidatus Kapaibacterium sp. | reverse complement strand
ACATGTCCATGTGGTGAAGAATATCAACGTCAGCAAAATGGTAGTCTTCGACTACACCGGATCTTACGATGTCTCCGAAATCATTATGGATGAATTTGAAAAAATCGACGCTGATGCCATTATCAATATCACGATCGTCCTCAAAAATACTGTTGCAGACTTCTTTGTCAATCTTATTACCCTTGGACTGGCGCAGGCACGCACGGTTGAAATCCAGGGACAGGCTGTTCGCATTGAGCAGATGGGTGCGCTGCAAGGAAAGGTGCTTCAGGAAGCTCATAGTTACTCACAGCTCAATCCTCAACTGCTGATGACACCAAACGTTGCCGTTATCAAAGCGAAAAATGCTGCAGGGCAAACCGTCTATCGCGTTGTGCAACTCCAATAAGTGACAAAAAGCCCTGCGGAGTGTTACTCCAGCAAGCTTGAAAAATTACACTCAGGGAAGCTGGTACCCCCAGTTGCTGGCAGCGTGCGTTTCGGTGGGCATTTTTACCAGCGAAAGCTGAGGGGTGCTCTGTGCAAGATTTCCCAACTGCCGGGAGCGCACGTTTCAGTGGGCATTTTTGCCAACTGAAGTGTGCAAATTTTTCCCTCACCCTAACCCTCTCCCAAAGGGAGAGGGAATTTTTGCACCCGTAGGGGCGACCGGCCGGTCGCCCCTACCATTCGCAACGTTGCCGACGAAAGTCGGCGCCCCCAGCACGGTGCTCACCGTATACCCCTCAATGTGCTCCTTCCTCCTTCGCCGCTACTGGTGGACATCCCTGCCGCACCCACGCTCCGATTTTTGCAATGGCGCAACTATCCAGGGAACTTCCACCGGGCGGCATTGCTTTATAGCCGGGAAGATGGGCAACGGCCCCGTAGAGCCGCCCCGACAAAGCGATGGTCTTCACTGACTGGTAATTGTCCAACAAAATCCCTCCCGATGGCGATGTCCCGGAATGACAGCCAATGCAATAGGAACGCAATATCGGCTCGATATCACTCGCATACGACATATTGAGTGTATCGCAGACTCCGCCACTGCAATCCGTATTCTGTGCTCCCTGCAAAATCCAATTGCGAATCACCAGAATCTCGTCTTCCGGCAATGGCGGATAGGGTGCCGGCGGCATCCGGTCTTCCCCTGTTGCAATCAACGACGTATAAATCTTACTATGTTTTGGATCTCCAGGGCGAATTCCCTTCCGCATAATCGCATCGTACGAACTGAGATCATACCCATCTGCTTTCGTCCGACTATCGTGGCAACCGCTAAAAGCACACTTGGTAAGGAAAATAGGAAGCACCTGCTGCACAAAACACACCTGCGCTGTATCCACAGGTCTCCCCTCAAAAGGATCCACAGGTGTCCCTTCTTCTTCACACGCAAACAACCCCAGCAAAACCAGTACGCTCACCAACAAAAGAAAAACTCGCTTCATTGCCATTAGCGTCCTCTTCGCCTTTGTTTTACCAACTTCCACGCCCACAAATAGCCTAATAACATTCCATCCCCCATTCTCGTTACAGCAGCTTCCTACATCCTTACCTCCTGAGCTACAAAGCAGATAGCTATTGTTTCCTCCGTGTCCTACATCTGTCATCACATTTTTCCTGCTTCGCTCTATTGTCTCCAGGCTGACGCTGAATCTTTTTTCCTCTCCAATTTGTTCCCTGCCTGTAACGTCCTCTGGTTTCTTTTGTCATTGCTGTTCCACTACCAAATGCTGGTTGGACAAATGCGGACTTTACTATGCGACGATGGTTCATAGTATTGCTGGGATGCTGCTTTGCCCTCCCGTTGTATGCGCTGCCGCAATTTTTCCTCCTCACGGGAAATCGGTGTATCAATTGTCATGTCCAATCGCAGGGCGGAGGGCTCCGCAATGAACTGGGATGGTATTCTTACAGCGACGTTGGGCTTCTCAGTCCCGAAACGGTTGGACTCGCAAAGATCTTCGACGTTATCAACGAAACCAACTCCCCTTTCGACGGGCTGTTAACCATCGGGTTCGACTTCCG
>JALWUI010000025.1:0-6888 GCA_027082775.1 Candidatus Kapaibacterium sp. | reverse complement strand
TTCCGGCTGCAATCGGCACGGAAACACAACAATCCAGATGCGCAGCGTCGAACCTTTCCTATGCAAGCTGCTCTCTATGCTGCATTAAATCCCGCAGATTGGTTGACACTCGAAGGGGAATACAACCTGGGTCCCCAACGGTACACCGGACAACAAGCCTGGCACGCTTCCATTTTGATCCAGCCTACTGTCAAATATCCACAATTTCGCGTTGGATTTTTCCGCCCCGCTATTGGTATGCGATATGATGATCATACCCTGCTGATTTTACAGATTCCAACAACAATCCCTCAATCCCTCATTCCCCCAGCCTATGCTGAATGGGGTGCGCAAATTACCTATGAATCGATCAAATGGCTTACAGTCGCTGTCGGCGCTTTCTCCTCGAAAAACTTAGCGGCTCATCAATTACAGGATGAAGCAGGTTCTCCCATTCCCCTTGTCGACTCCAATGGTATCAGCCTGCTGGGCAGAGTGATCCTGTGGAAACACCTGCGTTCGTACGGACTCACCAGTTACATCGGAAGCTCAGTTTACACCCAAAACGACTTTGCTTTGTACAATGTCTTTGCCGGATTCGGCATTGAAGATCTGCTTTCCTTCTGGATCGAATATGCCCATTCACAAAAACTGGGTCTCCGCTCCACCAATGCTCTCTCCGCCGAACTCCTGTGGGAAATGACCGAGTGGTTTGCCCTTTATTGCCGTGCCGAAACCGGCGGGACGACCATTACGACCAGCGAAACGCCGGCGAAAAGCTATGCCCAACAAGCAGTGGTCGGCGCTCACATCTTCCTGTTTCCTTACATCGAACTGCGCCCCGAATATCGCTTGCTTGATACCGATCGCTACCGTTCGACTCGATATGCGATACAACTGCACGTGTTTTATTAAAAAAATCGGAGGAATAGCCCATGATCCGAATCCTTCGAATGATCAGCTTGAGCCTTGCTCCGCTGCCACTGGTGTGGTGGCTGATCGATGGAGCAGAGATCTTCACCAAATCAAAACGGCTGGTCGAAGAAATCGACCCACTGTTCGGCACAAAAGTCCAGAAATGGGTTGATGATTTTACCCTCGGTCTGCTGCCATCTGGCACAGCAGGTCTGGAATGGCTCGGGGCCCTACCACTAATGGGCTTCTTCCTTGGCATTGGATTGATTCTCTGGTTCATAGAATGGAAATCGCGGAATGTTTCACAAAACGCAGGAGCATCAAAATGAAAAAACTCTGGGTAATGAGCATTGTAGCGATCGTCGTGTTGCTGCCGCTATCCACGCAGGCACAAACCGCCTTGGGTAATGGCATCACCGGTATGAAGAAGATTGTCCTTACTAACGATGCTGGACAAAATCTGATCGAATTCATCAGCACAGCACCGCTGGAAGACATCCACGGAACGGCAACCGGTATTTCTGGCATCATTCAGCTCAATGCAGATCATCTGGAAAAAACTACCGGCCACATTCGCGTGGAAGTTCGCAGTATGGAAACCGGGATCAAAAAACGCGACCGTCACCTTCACAGCGACGAATGGCTCGATGCAGAAAAGTATCCTACTATCGATTTTCACCTTCGCAAGCTGGAACAGATCAAAATCGTGGAACAAACACCACAAAAAGTCGTTTTTCAGGGTTATGCGGTCGGTGATTTCTCCCTCCACGGCGTCACCAAAGAGATGAAAATCCCGTTTAAGATGACCTATCTCAAAGAATCCCCCGAAACCCGCAAGCGGACCAGTGGTGACCTGGTGCTGATCGAGGGAGAATTTAACGTCTCTCTCAAAGACTTCAACATCAAAGGACGTCGTGGAATCATCGGTAAACGCGTTGGTGAAAGCATCCAGATCAAAGCTCGATTCTTCGGTGCAACCCGGTAATAACTTTTCGCAGAGCAAAAGGAACCCGCTGCCGATATTCTACAATGCAACGCTTACCCTGGAAAAGGAGGTGATTTCCGATCACCTCCTTTCCCCTACTTTTAGCCTTCTGCACTCCAGTGATCATCTACAGGCAAACACACAGGCGGCATATATAGGCTCAGCATAGCAGTGCTTTTATCCGCAAACACCTTCTATTGGTGAGATGGAGTATACAGCTACCTTATGTGCTCAACAGCTTCCGCCGCTGCACCACAAGGACATAGAATAGCAGATGCCACTTTGATCGAGTAGGTTTTAGCCTTACGTTCGGCGGTCACCGCTGCGATATAGAATCACAGGCGACTTCCACAGAGTTGCTCCTGTGAATGCACAGACATGTCAGCGCAGCGTAGATTCTAAGACACGGCGCTGCTAGCACAGATGCTGACACGGCGTGGCATTGGAGAGAACCCGGAATGCCGCATCTTATGGAAATTATGAAAATTTTTTCCTATGATAAGGAACAAGAATGAACGAGAATTGCATGCTGAAGCAAGTGTCCCCAGCAACAAGAAGCCCCCGCACTGGGAGCGCCGACTTCAGTCGGCAAAAATATGCATGCCTATGAGCGTGCGCTCCCAGCCCTCAGGGGACGCCCCACCAGGAGCGCCAACTTTAGTCGGCAAATACGCATCGTAGGACAAGCCTCCAGCTTGTCCTGGACAACTCAGAGAGTTGTCCTACCAACGAATGCACTCTAAAAGGTACGCTCTCACTAACTGCAAACACCTCCAGCGGAAACGCCGACTTTCGTCGACACATTCATCCCCCTTAAGTTACTTTCCTTACCTGTTGAAAGCCACCGCCGCAAAGCTCAGATCTCCACAGGTTCCTCCCCTGAAGTTACGCTTCTTACCTGTTGAAACTCGATTACCTGAGAAAAACTCGCATTTAGGATAAAACAAGCCCTACAGCCATCTTGCCGTTGAAACCCGTTTATCCGAGAAAAACTCCCGATGGCAAACTTGCTTCAAGCTATCCCACTCTCGTTAAACTGACATTTCCGGGAAAGCAGGAGCGCGTTCGTATAGTATGCAGTGAACGGCATTTCCTGTTAAACGGACGCACCGGGAAAATGGAGTTCGCGCAACAACATCACCTTCCCTAAAGAAAGGCGGTCATTCCAATGAACCGATCGTCATAAAGTACCGCTCGCACAACCGCACCACCCTCCTAAATAAACTGCGACGTCGACCGCTTTTCAATGCCGATAATCTCCCGTTGGAGCCACTTTTGATTCCGAAGGCGATAGATGATCAAAGAATCTTCTTCTCGATTCATTATCGCCTGCGCCCGATACTTCAACTCCTGTAACTGCGCCGGCGTTAGTTCCCCCTCGAACACCGAATTCTGCACGTGATGCAGATACTCCCGCATCAGCTTCATTATCTTCGTTACCCGTTCAACGGCAACGTCGTACACAACAATGCAATACATTGCGATCCTCCGTTTATTGTTACCACCACGCCTTAAAGGGCTTATACACAGTATCACCGATCAGATGTCGAACTAACTTATAGCACTCCAGCCGGATCAATCGACGATAGGAAACGTGCCGATTGAGTCCTCGATGCTTAAAGGTGCTCTGCATTTTCTCCTCAAACTGCTTTAACACAATTCGCCGTCCTTTATCCCGCAAATAGCAGAACTCCAGCGTCGAGTCGAAATGCTCCAACCGAATCATCTTCTGATTGACCATCGAAAAAATCAGGCGATCAGCAATCAACGGTTTAAAGATCTCTGCAATATCCAGTGCCAGGGAAAAACGTCGTTCCCCCGGCTCGTGCAAGTAGGCAATGAGCGGCGACAACTGGGTATGATAAATTTCTCCTAAACACGCTGTGTAAATCAAACTGTTGCAAAAAGAAATCAACGCATTTAAAGCGTTCAGTGGTGGCTTTTTTGAGCGCCCCTCAAAGGGCAAGGCATCGCGCAAAATCCGGGGGAAGGCATCGTAATACGTAATGCGAACATTACCTTCAATCCCGCGTAATTCATCCACACTGTCGCACCCGGCGATAAGCTGCTGCAGCTTTTCGATTTCTTCAATCTGCCTTCCAACATCAATGCCCCGGTTGTGATAATACCGCAAATTCTTGAGCATCGTATGCGCCGCACCTTCCACAAATGATCGCGCTAAAAACAGCCGCTTTACTTTACTCCTGTAATGTTCCACCTGCCGAACCAGCAAAAACCCGCTATTGAGATACTCCCGCGGATAAAAACTGCCCGTGTAATACCCATAGTAGTTAAAAAAATGCACAGGAATTCGACGTTGCGATACAAAATCAAAAAATTTTGTAGTCGTGCTCATCTCACCGAAAATCCAGATAGAATCGATCCCATCAATTGGCATTGTGCGCTTCTGCTTCGTGTCGTACGTGTGCGGATCTGCATCACCGGGATACAAAAACAACGCATCTTCCTCGATACCTTCTGCAACAGGCGATGGCTCGCCAAAAGGGAAAAACACCAGGGTGTTCTGCCGCCGGACTAATTTGCCAGACGACAAGATGTAATACGGTCGCTTCATCGACTACTCCTCCGCTTTATCCGCCGGTTCTTCAACAAAACACAGCTCGTAATAAGCGCAGGGGGAACAAATAGCCTTGCGTTCTCGCTTCGGAACCGTTTCACTATGCGCTATCGCAAAAATCTTTGGTAAAATTTCTGTTTCTAATTTCTGCTCTAATTCCGGCGTCAGGACCACTACGCTCCGCTGCTTCTGCTTTGGATATCGCAATTCTCCAAAAGTACCCCGCTGATGAGGACGCTGCTGGAGCTCCTTTTCACTCCGCGCCACTTGCATCCCCTTGCTCTTGAGATACCACAGGTAAAACAACACCTGCCATCGATGCGCTTCCTCCTGATGATCACTGGATTTGACTTCGCAAACAACGTTCCGCTCCCGGTCATACCAGTCTAAAACAATTCGCTGGTCAATGTCAATCTCTTTTTCCTCCCGCATATAACTGTACTGATGAAGCAATTTCCCCATTCGAACCAGATCGGAATCGTGCTCGCATTCCAGATGATGGGTAAAAAACCAGAGCTTGCGCTGGCATACAAAGTAGTAATTCACCATCGTTCCAGTGATGTGTGGCGCTAATTCAATCGACCAACTGGGCGAGAGAACCATCGCCGAATCGCTCTCGGTAGCACCCATCAAAATATCTGCCTCACCTGAGTCCTTATCCGATTTTGTCACTCTTCCATCATCCTTAGTATCCACCAAACCACCCGTCCGATCCAACTTACATACCGTTTTCTTTCTCCTACCGGAAATCTTTGTGCTCCCCTGAGATACTCTTTCCATTTCCGGCACTTCCTCAACATCTCCCTGCTGCCGGTGCTCTTCTTGCCACGCTCTTTGCGCTTCGTCTGAATCTCCTACTGTACGGTGAATCGCTTGCTCTTGCTGCACTTCTGGGGCTTTGCCAGACGTTTGCTCGTTATCTGCGCCCTCTTCCAGAGAGACGCCTAAGATAGCAGCCAGAAGCTGCTCGGCATCGTCCGGAAGTTTCTCTTCCGAAGCCTGTGCTTTTTTCTGCTTTCCGATCTTCTCTGCCATCGCTTCATATCAAAACCCAATTGAACAAACACTTTTATTTTCGGATTCTGCGTAATGAACGTAACGGTGCACGTGCGTGTATCCGCATTGAACAAACACTTTTATTTCGGATGCTAAGCATAACCCCCACGGCTGTTTCCACCATCCGCAGCAGGCTTTGGTGTTCATCTACCCCGGTCAATGCGTAACCCATCATTCCACCACTCAAAAGTGCTCATCCGCCCGATCGCCACCTCGGACACGAAGGAACACAAAATCCGGCAATCGCACGAGAAGCAAAACACCAGGAGACAACTGGCTGAACTTACCAAAACAGCCGTGTACCTATCGATTTCTACATTTCCACAAAAAACGCACCTTATACCTCTCCCCATTATGCTCCGGGATTCACTCAAACATTTCCAGCGCGTAGAAGGCATCGACCCCTGACCATTTCCTGTTTTCCAAACGCACTCCACGAAGAAGTTTTGAAAATTGATTTACGCAAACAACTGACCATTTCCTGCTTTTCCAAACTCACTCCGCATCCTGCGGACATCGATGGAAAACGACTTTTCGACCACTACCAGCATTTTCAATGACCATTTGAGAAGCTTCTCAGGCTCTCACCACTCCAGATTTCGCCCACGATACCGGAAGAAATCAGGAACTCCCACATCGTACACCAAAACACCACAGTCGTCGACCCCACCGATACTTTGCTCTTCTTCTCCCCGGTTGCCTCCCCAACTCACTCCAGAATCTCCAAAATCCGCCGAAAATTTTCAAAAATCGCAAGTCGTCGACCCCCCGGCGAATTCGCATCACTGAAGCTCGACGACTTTTTTCTCAAAAAATCCATTCAAATTTTGGCTATTCCTGCAAAAATCGCTATATTTGCAACCTGTTTTGATCGCACCGTGTCGGAATTGAAACAAACTAAGACGAATTTTTTACTCAATTATTGCAAAGGTTTTGATCGCACCGTGTCGGAATTGAAACTAGCGGAGGGTTTCGATCCGTAATTCGTAATCAGCAGTTTTGATCGCACCGTGTCGGAATTGAAACATGGGAATACGGTGATAATCACCGCATTCCCAGCAGTTTTGATCGCACCGTGTCGGAATTGAAACCCGTTCCACTCCACAAGCTCTATGCTGAGCTTGGGTTTTGATCGCACCGTGTCGGAATTGAAACTAGGGAGGTGCGGGCTGATGAGGATGGAAAGGTTGGGTTTTGATCGCACCGTGTCGGAATTGAAACTATAGTCAAGCTCATAGCGACTTGCCACCCCAAAAAGTTTTGATCGCACCGTGTCGGAATTGAAACCCTCCAGTTTCCGAAGCTGCCGCTCCTGTCGCATATACACATCTGACGCTGCGGCGGATATTCCACGTGCAGAGCTCGGCGGTCGCCG
>JALWUI010000024.1 GCA_027082775.1 Candidatus Kapaibacterium sp. | reverse complement strand
AAATTAGAGGAAGAACTCGCCGCAGCGCAGCACAACCTCCACCAGTTTGAAGCTGCTGTTGATCAGGCGCTGCAAAACCTCAAAGCGCTGGAGGCGGCGCTGGTTGACCTCAAGGCGCAGCTCTCTGCTGTGCAACTTCGGAAGGACCAACTGGAACGGGAACAACAGCAGCAACAGGAACGCCTGGAGCACATTGAGGTGCAGAAGCAGAAGATGGAGCAGGAACGCCAGCAGCTCATCCTGCAGCGGGAGCAGATCCAGCAACAGCTTGCGCAGTTGTCCACCCTGGTATCCAGACACCAGCAGGAACTGGAAGAGCAGGAACAGGAGGTTCAAAAACTCCGTGCCCAGCTTCAGACAAAAATCCGATCACTGCAAGACGATCAGCACCATCTCCAGACGCTCCAGCAAGAGCTCTACGAACGCCAGCTCCAGTTGCAAACGGTTTCCTCCCGCATCGACCGCCTGGAAGAGCAGGCAAAAGAACATTTCGGGGTTTCGGTGTTCCAGTTGGAGCAACCTTCGCTAACAGAAGAATCGGATATCGATGTCGAAACCATACGGCAGCAGTATCAGGAACTGAAAACGAAACTGGAAAACTTCGGTCCTGTCAACCTTTTAGCCTTCGAAGAGTACAAAAAGGAAAAAGATCGACTGGAATTTCTCCACACGCAACTGGCGGATCTGTTAGAAGCAGAAAAAACGCTCAAAACGACGATTCAGGAAATCAATCGAACCGCTGTCAAACAGTTTCAGGAAGTGTTTGAACAAATCCGCAAGCGCTTTCAGGAACTATTCCAGTTACTTTTCGAACCGGGCGATCAGGCGGATATCCTCTTAGAAGGCGATGACCCGCTGGAAGCCCGAATTGAAATTACCGCAAAGCCGCGGGGCAAGCGCCCTCACTCGATCGATATGCTCTCTGCCGGGGAAAAAACCCTGACCGCAATCGCCCTGCTGTTCGCCATCTATTATGTCAAACCCAGCCCGTTCTGCATTCTGGATGAAGTTGACGCTCCCCTGGACGATGCAAATATCGACCGTTTTCTGAACCTGCTCCGCGACCTCAACGAACACACGCAGTTCATTCTTATCACGCACAACAAAAAAACGATGGAAGCTGCCGATGTACTTTACGGCATTACGATGGGCGAGGACGGCGTATCGACCGTCGTTTCTGTCCGACTGGCGGAAGCTCCAGCACCCGGCGGCAATGGCAGCATAGAAACACCGGCACAGCGATAAGTGCCAAACCACCGGGCACGATACTACAGCCGAGGCTATTGACTCCTTCTCTCAAAATCCGGTATTCCGAACTGGAAAAAACCTATCACCTGCGTTGTAGCACCGCCGCAGAGCGCTTATTCCAGCAAAAGCAATCGCGCCCCGCTTTGTCCTTTCCACTGCCACCGGAGCACATAGACACCCGACGGAAGCCAGTGGAGATCGACGGATCGTTTCCAGCCGGCAGCAGGCAGGTGCCATTGATAATGCGCAACGGCCGCGCCGGTAAGGGTATAAATCCCCAAATGCAGGGTACTCCCACCCATTTGGTCGCTTCCAGCGGTCAACCAGCGTCCGGACAGCCTCAGAGAGAACGGATTCCCGATGATCGTCTCTGCAACGCTGGTGGGTCCACCCCCAAGGGGCCACAGGAAAACGTCGCGCCGCACGCCCACTCCGCTTTCAGCCTCACCAGTAGCCACCACTCCCTGTGCCGTCCGGGCAACCGCCAACGCTCGATCGTTGCCATCACCGGGATTGAGGAGCAGGGAATCCAGGAGCGTTCCATCCACCGCAATCTTCCAGAGTGCAGCGTCATAACCCGTAAATACACTGAACGTCCACCCGGCAACCCAGAAACTGCCATCAGTGATGGGCGTCATCGCACTGGCGCCGTCCAGATTCGTCGGTGTGCCATACACGTGTGACCAGAGACTATCGCCCTGGGCGTTCAGCTTCATCACCCACATATCCGGTATGCCATTTCGACCAAACGTCACTGCGGTACCAACGATCCAGATATCTCCGTTCGATGTAACAGCAACATCATTGAACTCATCTGGCATCACCGCTCCAAACGTCCGATGCCACTCCAAAGTCCCTTCTTTGTCGATTTTTGCAACAAATGCGCCATTATCCCTTGTCCCAACCACAACATACCCGCTGTCCGGCGTTTGGGCAAAGGCGGTGGGAACACCACCGGGCTGGTCATACACCTGAAACTTTTTCTGTGTCCCTGCAGAATCCAGTGTCAGCAGGAAAAATTTTGAATTGCCGGGACTGACTTGTTCCCAACTGCCGAGAATCACAACGTCGCCATCACTGGTTTGCTGAATATCCACCACCTGATCTACCAATGGGGAGCCATCCCGATAACTCCAGATGCGATTGCCTGCGGCATCGCATTTCCACACAAAGAAATCCCCCGGCGTGCCAATGCTTCCTGCGCAAAGAAAACCATCAGTCGTCGCAACGACCGCCCGCACCCATCCCGCACTGTCTGACCGATACGTCCAGAGCGTATCTCCCTGCGCATCGGTTCGGATGAGCAGAATTTTTCCCTGGAACGTGCTGAGCGTATGCGCACCCCCTATGAGAAACCCACCGGCAGGCAGTGCCGCAACAGCATAGCCTGCTTCTGCATCGCCAAAATCATAGAAACGTGCCGGTTCGTTCTCTTGCGCCGACAGCACCATTGCTCCGACAATGAACACTATCCACAGCACCCAATATCGCCGCATCGGTGCACTCCTTGTTTGAAACACAAACCCTCTGGATCGTCTGGGAAAATAAAGACGAATAGCGTTACTGGGTTGAGTGCGCTCCCTTTCAGAATCTGCGATCACCGGGAATAGCGTAATCCTTCCCGGAAATGTGTTACTCTACGCACCAGTGATAACGGGCTACCATCCTACTGGCAGCAATACTCGCCCGATTCGACGAGTCGTCCGCACGATGCACGGATAGACACCCGGCGGCAAACTGATTGCTGGAACGGAAAAGATAGGATTTTGCAGTTGCAGTGACAGCAGCGGTTGCCCCGTCAGCGTAAAGAGCTGGAAATTGAGCAAACGCTCACCCGGTTGCAGTCCTGTTACCCGGCATTCGCCAGCGGTATAGGTGACTGCCAGTGAGGACATTTCCTGCGACACGGTCGGCACGGCACTGAGAATGAGCGGGAACAGCGCCCCATTTCGTCGGATACCATTGAGCTTGAGGAACTGATAGTGGAAAGGAGGAGGATCAGCGCTTTTCGGTCGTACTTTCAGATAGGCAAGAACTCCCTCGATGGGGACCTCAGGATCGGGATAGAGATTGCCGGCAGCAATATCGCAATACGCTTTATCCGCAAAAATTCGGGCAAAAAACCCCTTTGTTGGCGGAAAGATATTCCCTCGCAGAATGCCGACCACTTCATAATCCTGCCGCACCTGCTCCCACGACACCCGCGCTGCAACCCCCATTGCCATCACGCCCGTATGCAACTCGATAGGCACCAGTTGCACATCTTCACCTTCCACCTGTGGATCTGATTCCGGCACCTGCCATTCTCCCGTAGGCGTTGCCGGGGTTGTTTTGGAGTGTGTCTTCGAGAAATTAGCATAGATCACCAGCACATCGTTAATATCAATGCGTCCACTGCCATCGCAATCAGCATAAGTTACCCGCACACTATCCCACGCCAGCGCAGGCTGGGCTGCCCAGATGGTGCTGGCTGGCTTCCGTGGATACCCGGTGATGCGGCTACCGGGACCACCTTCATCGTAAAACAGGGCAATAATCGTCCCATCGCGGCTATCGACAATCCCATCATTATTGGCATCGCCGGGCCAAACGTCGACATAGCTGTGAACGTTGAAAATCGTGGGCGTGCCGGAAAGCCGGACAACGGTGCCACCATTGGCAGCCACAACCGCTTCTGCATTCCGGAAATTGAAAACAATGTTCGCATTGTGAATGGCATCAGGAGGAACAATGAAATCGAGCTGCACAACCGCCGGATCAATCAATCCTCCAGCATTGGGTGGTGTTCCCAGCATTGCAATGACCGTAACGCTGCCAATTCCCGTAACGTAGTTGGAATTGTCCACAACCACGACATTACTGGCAGGAAAATCCAGTGCTGTCCAGCTACCGGCAAACCGCACGTTGCGCGCATCAGTGAACTGGAGTTCGAAGGAGACGGCACTACAATCACTTACCCCTGCGACATCGATTTCCACAGTGAAGGTCTTCGTTGCCGTCACAAAGTGATCTTTCTCCGGCACCACACCAACCCGCGACAGGGTAATCGTTTGCGCCAGCAACAACGGTGTTACCACCATCCACCATCCCAGCGTATACTGCCATATCCGCATTGGATGCTTTGCTCCCTTTGTTGCATTACCTCGCACGCCTGCAAAGCATTATGCTTTGCGGTGGTGATCTTTATGCAATAACCGTTCCGGGGCTAAGTGGTGGAGAATAGCATCCAATACGCCATTGACAAAACTGGTACTTTTGTCGGTGGAGAATTTTTTCGCCAGTTCGACCGCTTCGTTGATTGTGACTTCCATCGGAATATCCGGAAAAGCCAGAAATTCCGTAACCCCCATTTTTAAAATCACCCGATCAACAGGCGTCAACCGTTCGTAAGTCCAATTTTCAGCAAATTGCTCAATCAGTTTCACCACCTGATCACTGCGCTGCACGTACTCTTCAACAAACCGGCGCGCAAATTGAAGTTCTGCATCGCTCCACTGAATCCGAATATCCGAATCCAGCGCCTCAATTTCTTCAGGGCGCAGGGGACGTCCCGAAGCGGGCGTTGGCGTCTCCATCCGAAAGTTAAAGGGGAATACGTATGGGAACAATTGTCGCGGGTCAGTTTGAGAGATCTCTGCGGCGAAAAACACCTGCAACAATTTCTCCCGCGCTAAGGTCCGCGATCCGGGAATAACAGAAGGGGGAATAGAAGCCTTGCGGGGTGCCATATTCGTTCCGGAAAACACCTGTCTGGTTATACTCTATGAATCCGCGGATGCCCGGTATAATGCCGATGAATTCGGGCAACCTTTGCTATGCGTTCTTCTGCCAGCCGGTTAGCTGCTTGCAACGGCAGCATATTTTCAGCCTCAGCTTTCTGGTAAATGTTGAGCAGCGTGTTATAAATCGTTTCAACTCGCCGCAATGCCCGCTCCTTGTTGTACCCTTCCAACTCTGTAGCGACGTTAATTAACCCACCAGCGTTAATGACGTAATCAGGGGCGTATAAAATGTCCCGTTCTGCCAGCAACTGAGAATCTCGATCTTCATCTTCCAGTTGATTATTTGCGGCACCAGCCACAATGGAACACTTCAATCGCGGAATGGTTCGTGGATTGATCACTCCCCCTAAGGCAGCCGGGCAAAAAATATCGCACTCGACATCGTAGATTGCCTCAGGATCCACGTAAATAGCGCCTGTAGCATCGCACACTTTTTCTGCTTTTTCCCGATAAATATCGGTGATGTACACTTTCGCTCCTTCTTTGGTCAGGTATTCGGCCAGATGGGAAGCAACGTGTCCGGCACCCTGAATGGCAATAGTGCGATTGGAGAGGGAATCGGATCCAAACTTATACTTTGTCGATGCTTTCATCCCGTGATACACGCCGTAGGCAGTAAACGGAGAGGGATCACCGCTGCCGCCCGGACCCAGGACACCAGTGACGTACTGGGTTTCCATCCGAATCCACTCCATATCGTAGACAGAAGTCCCAACATCTTCAGCGGTAATGTAATGCCCACCTAATGCTTCCACAAATCGGCCGTAAGCACGAAACAGAATCTCGTTTTTGTCCTTGTTCGGATCGCCGATGATCACTGCCTTCCCACCTCCCAGGTTCAAACCGGCTGCTGCTGCCTTGTACGTCATTGCCCGAGAGAGGCGCAACACATCGCGCAGAGCATCCGCTGTCGATTGATAATTCCACATCCGCGTGCCGCCAAGCGCTGGACCCAAGGTTGTATCGTGAATCGCAATGATGGCTTTCAATCCGATTTCCCGGTCCTGGCAGAAAACCACCTGTTCGTGATCCTGTTCCGCTAACAGTTCAAACATTTTCATAGCAGTCCCCTTTCTTACCTTGTCCTCTCGCCTCTTTACAAACACTACAGAATAACAAAAATACAAAAAAACGCCGGAATAATGAGGCGAACGCAACCCAGCCGGCGGCAAGAGTCGATCCCTTTGCACGCTCAATCAAAGCCCGCTTCCGCACGTCCTTCAGCCTGCAGTGATGGTCTCTGGATGTGAGGACGAAGATAATGCCGAACCGGATTTCCCGACGGCAGTTTCTCAAACTGGCTACCCTGAGTACGGGTGCCGCGGCGCTCCGTCCCTTCTGCGATCGCGCCGTTACGGCTTATAGCTGCGTTCCTCCGCCACATTCCCCTGCCATTGAGCAATGGACTTCGGATACCATTGCTCTGGCGTGGATTGGGCACTCAACGATCCTTATGCGCTTTTTCGACCGATGGATCTTAACCGATCCGCTCCTGTTCGACCGTATCGGCATCGACGTTTTCGGTCTCGTTACCCTGGGTCCCCAACGAATCTTCGCTCCTGCCCTTTCACTGGAACAACTGCCCAAACCCGATCTTGTACTTCTGTCCCACGCTCATATGGATCACATGGACACCGCATCACTCCGAGCGCTTACCGAGCGCTTTCCCAAACAGTTAACCGCCATTACTGCCGCTCACACGGCGGATATTATTGAATCTTTCGCCTGGCGACAACTGATTGAATTAGACTGGGGCGAGCAATACCGATTGGCAGGCTTAACGGTAGAAGCACTACCGGTCAAACACTTTGGATGGCGCTTCCCGTGGGAACGCGATCGCTCTCGCGGTGCTCGCAACGGTCGCAGCTACAATGCCTACCTGCTGGAGTACCGCAACCGAACGATCGTTTTCGGTGGGGATACAGCTTTCACTGATACCTTTACCCGGTTCTCGAACGTCGACATTGCCCTTCTTCCTATTGGAGCATATAAGCCGTGGCACCACGCCCATTGTACGCCGGAAGAAGCGATTGCAATGGCACAAATGATGGGAGCATCCATCGTTGCTCCGATGCATTGTACCACGTTCCTCCACGGGCGCGAACCATTCTGGGAACCACCGAAACGTTTTCTCACTGCCATCCACCGAACGCCATTAACTCCAGCGTGGATTACCGTGGGACAAAGTTTTGTTTTGTGATTTCTGCTGTTTGTCTCCTTGGGGAAACATCTCGATGCGCACGGAAAATGGAACAGTATTTCTTGCCGTTATGTCTTTATTGACGTAAAAGTTGCAAATTTGCGGAGCGGGAAAGTTGAACAGGGCGCAACGGCATAATGAAATACCGATATGTATGGATCGCAAGCGGTGTATTATGGCTCCTGAGCTGTATCGCAGCAGGTGCTCTCAGTGGTTCTTTTGCCTGGGAAATCTTCCTTATCGGCATTCTGCTTTTTGGTGCTGCTATCTATCTTGCACACCAACTGCCTCCTCTGGTATACGCCATACTGAATCTCGCTGCGGTGGCTGCCTTGTATTTTGGCTTCCATACTCCCGCGGTAGCAGCGATCTATGCCCTTTGTCACCTGATCACTCTGAGTTTGCTGCAGGATATGCCCGGCTTTGTTGTTTTTAGTGGGGCAGGGACGCTGGCTCTCCTTATCAGCCTGTGGCTGGACACTGGTTTTGCTGGCGCTTACTTCTGGCTCGGATTCGGCGGTTGGATTCTGCTCAGTCTGCTGACCGGTTGGACGCTATGGCAGCTCCGCTCTGCAGAGCAGCAGCGGGATCAATGGCAACAGCAGGCACAGCAGCGGCAGCAGCAACTGGAAGAACTCCAGCAGCAGATAGCCGATCTGCAACAACAAATCGCGGCAACGCAGCAACAGGCGGTGCAAGAACAGCAACGACTGGAAAACCGATGTAAGCAGGTTGCTGAAGGACTCCGGATATGTCGCCAGGCAATGGAGCAACTGGCAGCGTATAAGCTGGGCTTCCACCTGCCAGAAACCGGTGAACCAATCGTTGATCAGGTCGTTGAAGCACTCAAAACGGCAGAGAAAAATTTGAGTATGATGCTGCTCTACTATCAGAGTCTCTCCTCCAACCTGGCACAGTCAGCAGATGTCATTGCGGAACACGCCAAAACCGTTCAGAAATTCCTGGAAGAGCAAACAACGCAGGTCACTGGTCTGGCTTCAGCCGTTGAAGAACTGAGCAGTACGGCTGAGGATGTTGCACGGACAGTGACGGTGACCGCAGAAACGTCGGAGCAAACGGCACGGCAGGCAGAGGAAGGGCAACAAGCCATTGCGCAAACGATTGGTGAAATGAAGGCAATTATTGAACTGGTCCAGCAAACGACCAGGTCTGTCGAAGCGCTCAGCGAATCCTCCGCTCAGATCAATGCCATTGTGCAGATGATTGAGGAAATTGCGGAACAAATCAACCTGCTGGCTCTCAATGCCGCCATTGAAGCCGCCAGGGCAGGCGACGCCGGGCGGGGTTTTGCTGTCGTCGCAGATGAAGTTCGCCGTTTAGCCGAACGAACACAGGAAGCAACGCGCGAAATTGCCACGATGATCGAGCGGGTTCACTCCCAAACGCAGGAAACGGTAGCAATCGTCAATGAGAGCAACGAAAAAGCAGAAACAGGGATCGAATTAGCAGAGGAAGCCGGGGAAGCACTGGAAAAAATCGTCCGGGGTATTGCAAGCGTTAGCGATCAGGTATCGCAGATTGCTACCGCAGTCCAGCAGCAAGCCAGCACGACGGCAGAAATGAGCCGAAGCATTGGGGAGCTACGAGAACAATTCAGTGAGATTGACCAGAGTATCGCGGAAGTGGCAAATGAACAGGAAACCTTAGCTCGAGAAACGAAAAATCTTCAGGAAATCGCCTTTGAATTTGACGTCGGCGAAGAGCGGCGCCAGTTCATTGAGAT
>JALWUI010000023.1 GCA_027082775.1 Candidatus Kapaibacterium sp. | reverse complement strand
GCCTACCTTTTCTGGGGCGCTCCCGGCGTTGGCGCCGATGCTTTAGCGGTTGAATTTGGCAAAGTTTTAAACTGTATCTCCCCCATCCGGTCAGACAGCACCTTTGCTGCCTGCGACCAGTGTCGGCATTGTCGACAATTCGCTCAATTGCAACATCCGAATCTCCATCTGCTCTTTCCATTACCAGCAGGAAAACGGAGCAAAGCGGAAACGGTCTGGGAATCCCTGAGTGAAGAGCAGATGGCAAATGTTCACCAAGCGTTGCAACAGAAAGTTACGGACCCGTACCTGCCGCTGGAGATTCCCGGAGCGCAGTCCATAAAGATTCAGCAGATCCGCGAACTTCGCAAGACGCTATCCTTAGCTCCTTCTGTGCCGGGCGGTCGTCGTATCGTGCTGATCTTAGCAGCGGATACATTAACCACGGAAGCAGCGAACGCCCTTTTAAAAACCCTGGAAGAACCCCATCCGGATACCACCATTCTGCTCACAGCAGAGCGGAAAGAACGGCTCCTTTCGACCATTCTTTCTCGCTGCCAGATTCTTCGTTGCGAACCCTTACCGGAAGAAGCGATCGCTGAGGCGTTACAGCACCGCCACCATCTGTCAGAGGATATGGCACGGCTGCTGGCTCACCTTGCCGAAGGGGATTATGCTAGGGCACAGGCAATGATAACAACGGATATGGAACAGTTGCTTGAGCTTGCCATCGAGTTTCTCCGGGCGGCACTGCGCCCATCACAGTGGGGGATCCACATTGCCCAACAGATAGAGCAGGTGCAGTCTTTCGACAAATCGCAGCAAATTGCTTTCCTCCAGATTCTCCAGCGCTGGCTACGATTGGCGTGGGAAGCCAGTCTCACCGGCACTGTCGATCATCTTCCACCGCTGTTTCAGCGAACACCACTGGCAAAATTTGCGCAGTTATATGCAACTGCCGATTTTCCATCGGTTTTAACAGAAATTGAGCACACCATCTCTGCGCTCCAGCACAACCAGCAATTAGCCCTTAGCATTTATCACTTCGTCTTTCGTCTCCGAAAACTGTTGTTGCAAAAAACAGATGTTTCATAATGTTTCCAAAGGACACCAATGCCATCCAGTATATATGCTCGGTACTACTTGCCAGTTGCGCAGGCTATCACAACGCAAATAGAGCGGTATCCTTCAGCAGCCGATTTGAGCATCGCTGAATCGCTCAAAAAGCGCGTTCCTTCGTGCTCAGCGTTACCAGACAATGGAGCGTGTTCAGATTGCGCAGATCCGTACGGATACCCTGATGCTGAAAACCTTCACGTTGCTTCGCCCCCCAGCCCGGTTGTCGAAGTAGAGTTCAAGCGGAAGCGCAAATCGCTGTTTTACAATGAAAAGGAGCTTACGCTACGCTTAGGAGACTATGTCGTTGTGGAAGCAGATCGCGGGCTGGATCTGGGAAAAGTGTGCGCTGTTGGGCGGGTTGCGTTGCGGAAGTTGGAGAAGCAATATCACGGTCAATTTCCCCACTTTCGGGTGGTCCGGGTTGCAACCAAAGCAGATCTGGAAAAGGCGCGCCAGAATCGCGCCGATGAACCTAAAGCAATGGTCATTTGTCGCCAGCAAATTGCTTACCACAAACTTACGGAAATGAAGCTGGTGGATGCGGAATGGCAATTCGATCGGAAGCGGATCACTTTTTACTTTACTGCACCGCATCAAGTGGACTTCCGCCGATTGGTGCGGTCCTTAGCATCCCGTTTCCGTGCCCGCATTGAACTGCGCCAGATTTCGCCCCGCGAAGTCGCCCGCCGCTTCGGCGACGTTGGTATTTGCGGACAGGAATTGTGCTGCACCACCTTCCTATCCACCGCTCAACACATTACCATCAGCGCTGCTGAAACACAACAGTTGCCCTTGACGCCCTCCCGACTTAGCGGTGTGTGCGGCCGATTGAAATGCTGCCTGCTGTATGAATTAGAACTCTACGTCGAAGCGCTCAAGGAATTTCCACCGCTTCACTCCATCGTCGAGCTTGAGGAAGATCGCGGTCAAATTGTCAAAGTGGATATTTTCCGGAAAACGGTGTCAATTTTTCTGGAAAATGCCCAGAGTTACCAGGAACTTTCGCTGGATGAAGTTCGCACGTTGTGGGAAAGTGGAAAAGTTCATCCACCTGCGGGGCAAACGCCAGCAGTTGCGATGCAACCATTGGGAACAGAAGAAGAAACACTCAATCCTGAGGAGTTAGAAGACTGATGATGCT
>JALWUI010000022.1:16002-30645 GCA_027082775.1 Candidatus Kapaibacterium sp. | reverse complement strand
GCTTCGTCTCAGTGACGAGATTCAATTTACTGCCACTGGGGGATTGCATCGCTTTCCAGATTTAACGACTGCATTGCTGGATCCTATGGGAAATCAGATTGGTGAGTTGCGCACAGTGCTCAATATCGTTCCGGTTGGTTTTGGTGTTGAGTATACCATTTTCCGGAAGATTCTGGGCATATTCGTTTACGCTGAAGCGCTCTACACCTATACGTTTACCAATACGGAGATAGCGCTCGATATTGAGGGAGCACCGCCAGTGTTGCCCATTGATACAGAGCCGACGTATAACCGCGTTGGTGCGGGAGGAGGAATCGGTGTTGATTTGAACGTCAAACTATTTATCGTCGATGTCCGGTTGGGTGTGTGGGCATCAAATTTAATCGGTCGTTCGTCAGATGAGCCAGTAAAAAGCATTGTTTCGTTGAGTGCTGGTCTGGCTTTTGGAAAATAAGCGCCCGTAGCTCAGCAGGATAGAGCAGCGGACTTCTAATCCGCAGGTCGCAGGTTCGAATCCTGCCGGGCGCGCTGTTGAAATCAGAAACCGTTGGCGAGGCGCAGAAGTCGATGCGGCAGCAGCTCCTATGGATGTGGCAGTTGCTTCTCTTTTCGTGGGTAGCTGTCCTTTCAGCTCAAACCATTGTAGTAAGTGAGTACAAAAATAAGTCGGGACCAGCCCAGGAGTGGACAGAACTGCTGGTTGTCCAGGACAATGTTGATCTTCGGGGATATGTGCTGACGGACAACAATGCAGGGCAGACGGCGCGGCAGGGGGGAGTTCGTTTCGCGAATGTGCCGTTATGGCAGCACGTGCGGCGTGGAACGATCATCGTTATTCACCATCGAGATGCTTCGACTGTTGATGCGGATGCTTCGGATGGATTTTTAGAACTTCGCGCAATTGATACGAATGCTGGAGAGTATTTTGAGCCGGTTCGGTACAATTACAATTTTTCGTGGGACAATGTAGCGCTGAATATTGCCTATCCCGGTGATATTCTGGAAATTCTGGATGCACAGGGCAATCATGTGCATGGGCTGGGACATAAACCCAATCCGGGTTCCTATTTTCAATCGATGCCGTTTCCCAAGCTTAATCATCCGGGTACCTGTGTGAATAATGGGGGAATTTCTGTCAGTCCTGGCGGGGCACTGGCAGATTTTACTGGCGGGCATAATGCTGGCAAGACTCAGTTTTCATTTGAGGATACCCAAGGACTACCGAACAACGACGGAGCGAATTTTCACTTCTGGCGATCGCTGCGCCAGCCAGAGTGGCATAATCCCAGTTTAACGCTGCAATTGAATTCGCAGGCAACCGAAGTGACGCTCAACTGGAATGCTGCTGTTGATCCATATCCGAGCGATGGTGTTCAGGGATATATTATTTTGCGCAGTCAGCGGCCCATCACTGCCCATCCCGGCGATGGACGTACGTACGATGTGGGGAACACCATTGGAAATGCTACGGTGATTGCCAACATCAATTCGTCGCAACAGACCAGCTACACCGATCATCTTGCGCAGCCGCTGTTGTGCGGCGATACCCTGTTTTATCGAGTGTATGCCTATCGTTTTGGTACTGACCAGCAACACGGCAATGGATACCATCGGGCGCGGGGGCGAGCGTATAATGAAACGGCATTTGCAGAAGAGTTCGTCACCCCTCAATTTCCCGGAACGGCACAGTTGCAGGCAACGGCAACGGAAATTTGCGAGGGCGAGACCGCGATCCTGAACGCTATGCCCCAGGGAACGGGCTATCAGTACCGGTGGTATCATAATGGTACGATGGTACAACAGACGACGGATCCAGCTTTTGTTGCCACGACAGCGGGGAGCTACTCAGTTGTTGTGATCGCACCCAATGGCTGCTCGGATGCCAGTGAATCGGTAGAGATCACAGTGAAACCTCGACCGGAAGTGACGATCCAACCCGTGCAGGATCAATGTTTCAATACCCATCGGTATGACTTTGCAGCGACCGTAACGCCATCTGATAACATTCAGTACCAGTGGTTCTTTGGAGCTGATGCCTCGGTGTCGACCAGCACCCTCCCGGCGCCTTCGGGGATTACGTTCAACACACCGGGCATCAAGCAGGTAAAACTGGTCGTGGAGCGAGATGGTTGCTGGAGCGATACTGCTATGATCCAGTTCCGGGTGATTGCATCACCGGAAGTGGAAATTGAGCTGGAAGATCCGCTGCTGCTGTGCCTGGGAGATTCGGTCAAAATGGAGATTCAGGCTTCTGGCAGTAATTTGCGCTTTCATTGGGAGCCTCCATCGTGGTTTTCCGATTCGGCTGCTTTTGAACCGTGGTTTTATGCGAAGCAGACGGGAACATATCGCATCAAGGTAACGGTCAAAGATACCGTGGAAGGATGCGAAGCAGAGGATACCATTAAGGTAATTGTGTTCCCCTTACCAGAAGCCAGTATCACGCCGAATGGAGTCGTTGAACTGTGTGCAGGAGAATCAGTCCAGCTTCAGGCGTCGCCAACATCGAGCCAGGATCTGTATGAATACGTCTGGATTCCCGGTGGTGCGCGGAGCCAGCACATTACGGTTTTTCAGCCCGGACGCTACCGTGTTGTCGTGCGGAACAAGACAACAGGATGCCAGGATACATCGGATTGGGTCGAAGTCGTGGTCCATCCGCTGCCAGATACCACGGTGACAGTTATTGGTGGGAAGACAGCATTTTGTCCCGGTGATACGCTGGTGCTGGAAGCGCCGGCTGGACAGGGATACCGTTATCAGTGGAATACGGGAGATACGACGCAACGACTGTCTGTTACGCAGCCGGGTGATTATTGGGTGGTTGTAACCTCGGAGAAAGGATGTCAGCGGCAGAGTCAGGTGGTTCGAGCCCGGTATTGGGATGTGCAATACCAGCTATCGCAGGATTCCATTGATTTTGGAGCATTGGGTGAGTGCGAATCTGAGAAATCCTTAGCAGTGGCGTTGCAGAATGTCGGAAGCGATACGGTCACGGTTACTGCTATCGCCCCATCGGCTTTTGCTATCCTTCCATCAGTGGTTGCGATTCCTCCCGGTCGAGATACCGTTATAACGGTTCGATTTGCGCCGCTGGCAGCAGGATTGTATCTGGATACGATCACCTTTATTGCAACCCCGTGTGGTGTACAGCAGCAGCTCATTGTCAGGGGACGAAAAGAGCAGAGCGAATTACAGCTTTCAACCAGCACCATTCAGTTCCCGCCATTGGCGCGGTGTGCGCAGCCCTTTGTCGACACGGTGGTCGTGATTTACAACTATGGTACCGCTACCGTACGGTTTGATAGCGTTATGCTGGCAGATCCGTTCCAATTGGTCAGCCCTACTACTTTCCCGCAGTTCCGTATTCCCGGTGACTCTTTGGTGCTGCGTATTCGTTTTGCACCGAGCACCGACGGAGTCTTTACCCGCGACATTGGCATTGCCTACGAGACAGCCGAGTGTCAGGGAACACTGGTATTGACCGTATCGGGAAGGAGTGTCACCCCCCAGATAGAAATCCTTCCGCTGTGGGACGGCGTGGAGTTTCCGTTGCTAACTGGCTGCGAAACCTCCGTGGATACGGCGGTAACCGTTCGGAACGCAGGTGGGGTGCCACTCTATATAACGGCAAGGGTGCAGACGCCGCATTTCCAGGTCTTTCCGTCACTGGCAGATACGCTCCAGCCGGGTGAAGAACGGACAGTACGGATTGTATTTCAACCGCAGGCTGAAGGAACTTTTGTCGACACGTTCGTTGTGAGCGAAGCGGTTTGCCATCAACAGCTTCGCATTCCGTTGCGAGGTGTCAAGCAGGGAGTCAGTCTGGGAGTGTCGGTTGCAGAGATCGAGTTTCCAACCATTGTCTTTCCGTGTCAGCCGACGGTTGTCGATACGGTCGTACAACTTCAGAACACTGGCAGTGGGACGTCGGCGTCGCTGGTACTGCATTCGGTGACACTGGCACAGTCGCTGTCTGTTTTTGCCGTTGATGCACCGACGGGTGCTTCGCTTGCACCGGGAGAAACGGCAGCGGTGCGGATTACATTCCAGCCGCCAGGGAGCGGCGAGTGGGAAGATACGGTGCGGATTCTTGTGCAACCGTGCTCCATTGTCCGTACCGTTGTGCTGCGAGGGCGGGCACGGCAGGCGGCGATTCAGCCCCTGGCAAGTAGTTTTGATTTTGGAACGCTACCGATTGGTCAGGCACAAACGACGACCGTGTTGTTCCGGAATACGGGAGATGCACCGCTGACGGTCACTGCTATCGGCGGCGTGGCTCCACCTTTTTCGATCCTCGCCACGACGCCACCGCTACCTGCCGTTGTACAACCACAGGAGGAAGTAGCAGTTGAAGTGCAGTTTCAGGCAGTGACAACGGCGACCCGGCAGATAGCACTTTTTGCTGTTGCACTTCCCGCCACTGGGTGTACGATTACTTCGTCGTCCGTGTCGATTCGGGGGAAAGGACAGTCAAACGTTGTACCCCAGCCCATACCCTTAGCCCTGTCACTACCTCAGTTGCGGGCGCAACCCAACCAGGAGGTTGCAATCCCAGTTGCCTTCCGGGGGGCTGGGGCAGATACTCTGGGCATCGATTCGATTGCATTGGCACTGGAATATGATGGTACATTGCTCTATCCTGCCGCCGTCCAGCCGGGGAGTTTGACGTCGACCTGGAGCGTCCAGGGTGTTGAAGAGCAGCCAGGGTATTATCGCATTGTGATGACCGGTTCGCCGCTGACCGATACAGCCGGGACGATAGCCGTTGTGACCGCGAGAGCCCTGCTTGCGCCTCGTCAGCGAACCTTGCTGACTATCGACAGCAGTTCGGTCTTTATCGCGGTGCGTGGGAATTATCAGCTTCAGCTTGCCACCGGAGCGGGTGAATTCATCTTAGGGGATACGTGCGCATTGCGGCCAGAGGATATCGGATGGGTATCAACTGGAGGGATCATTATTCGCGTGGAGCATCCTCAGCAACTCCGACTCTTTCTCCCGCTGGACTATCGTGCTGAGGTTATGGTGGTCAATACTGCCGGTGCAACGGTATACCGGGCGTCGTTGCCCGCACAGTCGGGCTGGCACCGCCTGTCACTTCCTGCATTCCCTGCTGGAGCATATTGGGTGCGGGTTATCCAGCTTCCGTATCAGCAGGTTTTGCCCTTCTTTGTGTTGCCCTGAGCAATCAAAGAAACAGTATCTGATTGAAGCGGTGGGGTGTACCGCGACGGTTGCGTTATCTATTGCGAGTAATCAAAGAAGCGGTATTTGACCGAAGAGGGTACATAGCAGGCACACTGGAAGCTGCAAAGTTTTCCAACATTGACGTAGACCTCCGTTTGTCATAGCCCTGCGCCGAACAGAGCAGCGGCGGGGAGATTGTGGGCATCGTGAACGCTGTGGGCGTTAGAGGGCGGCGGGGGAGGCGGAAAGTGGAAAGCCGAGCAGCGAAGCAATATGGGAGACTCGCTGGAGATAGCGTCGGGTTTCCGGATACGGTGGAATTCCTCCGTATCGGTCGACAACCGTCGGACCAGCATTGTAAGCAGCCAGCGCAAGTTCCAGATTATCATACCGATCCCGAAGCTGCGCAAGGTATCGGGTGCCACCGAAAATGTTTTCTTCTGGATCAAAAGGATCCTGAACACCAAGCAATTGTGCCGTTTGATCCATCAGTTGCATAAGTCCTTTGGCGCCAGCCGGTGAAATTGCACGCGGGTTGCCGCCGGATTCCGCAATGATGATGGCTTTGAGGAGCGCAGGATCAAAATGCCAGCGCTGCGCAGCACGCTGGATGATGGAAAGGTATGGTGCAACTTGCTGGTGATAGCGGAGCACTTCTTGCGCGATGGGAGAAATACCATCGGGAGCGTGAAGCTTCGCAAACAGTGAGGCGTCAATCGGAGCAGATGGCGCAGGGGAGTTTGGGGAAGGTCGGGAAGACCATGTATCGACAGATTGTCGCGGCGGTCTGCCGGCTATGGGCTTGGGTTCAGAAGGAGGGACGCTGGCAGATTTTCCGGATTCTGGCGTGTCCGTGGCATTCGGTGACTTCATCGGTGAGGATGCAGCAGGTTGCAGGTGGGGAGCAGGTTGCTTTGCTGATGCCTGCTGGATCTGCTGAAGTGCCTGGGTAATGGTAGCAGGATCGTAAGGTTCCTGGGCAAAATATTCATACGCCAGAGCCGCGATACCAAATTGTCCTGCTTTACCCAGTTGCTGTGCAAGTTGCAGGTCAGCAAACGTGTTGAGAATGCCGCCCCCCAGCAGCGGAGTGGACGTGGGGACAGTCTTGCGCATCTCTTTGAGAAGCATATAGAGAAAAATCGATTCAAAGCCCTGAGCCGTTTTCCAGTACGCTACTTTTTCCTCTGGTGAAAGGGAAGATTTTTTCGTGATCAATTGCTGCAATTGATGCGTTTCAAGTTGTGTAGCTGCGGGTATAGCGGAGAGAGAAGCGGTATGGAGAAAAGCCGCTTCCATTATTCGACGATAAGTTCAGCTTGCAGTACACCCGCTTTTTTGAGCGCCTGAAAGATGGCGATGAGATCCCGCGGCGTAACTTTCAGCTTGTTCAGTGCATCAGCAATTTCCTGGACAGTAGCAGCTCCTTCAATCGGCGTGGCTGCTCGATACTCTTCCAGTGCCTGAAGGGTTGCCCGCTCTAAAACTTTGGTTTCTGCAATGGTAAATGGTGGTGGGGGAACGGCAATTCGTTCTAACTGCACCCGGATTTCCAGCCCACCGTGGGCAATAACAGCGGGTAGCAGTTGGACATTGCCACCAACGACAACGGTGCCAGTGCGTTCGTTGATCACGACGCGAGCCGGTGGATCGGGTGTTACCTGCAATGATTCCAGTTGGGCAATACGGGCAATGATCTGATTGGTCGAGAGATTATCGGGCAACTGGACTTCGACCGTCCGGGCATCGATCGCATTAGCGGCGTCAGTGAAATTGGGCGTCGCATTGATGACTTCGGCAATGCGGGCAGCCGTGGTAAAGTCCGGTTCATTGAGAATGATGCGTACTTTGTTGTTCGTTACAAAATCGGAGGGAAGGGTTTTCTCCAGGATGCCACCATTGACCACAATTGCAGTATTGACCATATTTTTTGCTACCATTGAGCCTGCCGCTTCGATTTGAAATCCTCCGACGGTGAGCGGACCCTGTGCGGTGGCATAGACCGTCCCATCTTCTGCCACCAGCGGCGTGAGCAGCAAGACGCCCCCCTGCAATGACCGAGCATCCCCAAGGGAAGAGACGCGAACGTCGAAGCGAGTTCCAACCGGCATAAAGGGGTCGATCGTTGCAGTGACCATCACCGCCGCAACATTGCGTAGCCGCAGATTAAACCGGGGAACGGTCACACCGAAGCGTTTCAGCATACTCACAACTGACTGGAGCGTAAAAGTTGAGCGGCGGGAGTCTCCGGAATTATTCAGTCCAGTCACTAACCCGTAGCCGATAATCTGAACGCTGCGTGGTCGCTCAATGCGGGCAATATCTTTAATCCGCGAGCTCCACACCGGCAATATGCTGCTGAGTGCCAGACTTATCATTAGCATCGTGGAAAACCATCGTTGCTGCGGGTTTGCTTTGAGCATTCGTTTCAGAGGCATCCTTAGCAGCGTGAAAAACCATTGCCGTTTCATAGCAGTGTATGGCGTTGTTTAAAACAAAATGCGCAGGAACTTTGTAATCAAACCCGGTTCTTTTGTTTCGCTGACAATCCCGTCGCCTTCAATCGTAAGCACCATATTCGCAATTTTGGTTGAGTACACGGTATTATCGGCGGAAAGATCCGCCGGGCGGATAATCCCCGTGAGGGTAATTGTTTGCGTCTCGCCATTGATTTTCGTCGTCCGCTTGCCCTGGATCTTCAGGTTCCCGTTGCTGTCGACAGCAATCACCTGAGCGGAGAAGCGGGCACGGATGGTTTCACGACGATTGGTTTCACCGATCCCTGTCAATTCGTCCACCGTGCGAATCGTTGCCGTTGGCTGGACGGTGGTGCCCGTCAGTCCTGCCTGTGCCGTAGCGCCGATCTGTGAATCGGTTCCTTCCCGCGTATTCGCTGCGTTGGCAGCCTGCACCTGCTCGACAATCAGAATGGTTACAATGTCCCCGACTTTGGAGGCTTTATAGTCGGAAAAAAGGGAGCGCTGCGAATAACTTTGCATTTGAGCTGTCAATGGCAGGAGGTTGAATAAAAGTCCGAACAACAACAGCAAAGAAATGCGTTTCATTTTTCCGCTCATTGTATTTCGACAATCCCATTGCCTTTGTACATACCCCGGATAGCAGCGCGTCCACTTTTGGGGACGACCCGAACCTGTTTGCCCGGCACGGCTGCTTCAAGGAGTTTCCCGGTCGTTCGAATGAGCACGTGGGGAGTTCGAACGATAATCTGGACGGTGGAACCCGCGCTCAGCGTTTCTGGGTGTTGCAGATCTTTGGTGTCGATCCGGCTGCCAGCGACAAGGGAACGAGTTAAGCGGTAGCCGACCACGTCGTCGGCAGATAAACCGGGCGTATCCAGTGCGACGACGGCAGTGTCCCATTCAACATCGGCGGGCTGGAGGATCGCGCCGCTGGGCAAATCGCGCTTTGCTCTGGGAATAGCGATCTTTTTTTGCACTTTGAAAGGCACGAGCAGTTCCCGACAGGGAGATCCATCGCAGAAGAACGTGATGCGGATCGTATGGAAAGCACGGCGTGTCGAGCGGGGAAGATATTCGAATTCTGCGTGTACAGTTGTTGTGCGGAATTCAACATCGGATAGAGGCTGCGTTGGTTCAGCAACAATGGGGAAGGGAAATTGCCTTTGGAGATGCACTGTTGCGGCTGCCACGAGCCGTTCGGCGGAAAAAATTGCCTGTTGAGCGGCAACAATGGAAGCAGCGTTCCACCAGACTATCCAGCACAGCCCGATGACTAAAAGACGTTGCATTTGATTATCGTTTGAGGTTTACGGCTGTTGCGATCATATCTTCTGTAGTCCGGATGACCTTTGCGTTCAGTTCAAACCCACGCTGCGATTGAATCATATTGATCATTTCTTCCACCAGCTCGACATTCGATTCTTCCAGAAAGCCCTGCAGCACTTTCCCCATATTGGCGCTGCCAGCAGGTTCGATGATGGGGCGTCCCGAAGCGGGCGTTTCCGTAAAGAGATTATCTCCAATAGCTTTCAAACCCGCCGGGTTGATGAAACGCGCCAGCTCCAGTTGGCCAATTTCTTCAAACTCAGTGGAGCCGTAACGGAGAATGTTCACCACGCCATCCCGACCAATGCGAACTTCCTGCACATCATCGGGGATGGTGATGCCCGGCTCCACGATGTATCCCTGTGTGGTAATGAGGTTGCCGTCTGCATCCAGTTTAAAAGAGCCATCACGCGTGTAGGCGATGGTGTTGTCAGGGAGGCGAATCATAAAGAATCCTTCGCCATTGATCGCCAGGTCGAAAGGATTCCCGGTCTCTTTCAGATCACCTTGCATAAACTCCCGCGTCGTTGCGGTCAGTGTTGTGCCGCGCCCGATTTGGATGGGATTTTGAGGCTCGGTTCCAATCTCCACCAGTCCGCTGGTGGGACGGATCGTTTCGTAAAGCAGATCCTGAAATTCCGGGCGTACCCGCTTGTACCCGATCGTGTTGATGTTGGCAATGTTGTGTGCGATAATTTCCATTACCCGCTGCTGCCCGGACATCCCTGTTGCGGCGGTGCGTAAACTCTGTTCCATTGTTCTTCTCCTTTCGTTGTTTATCGCTTACAGGAATCGTGCAATATCAATACTTCGTCCTAAGGTTGCATCGTTCAAGCGGATCACTCGTTGCCCCAGCTCAAATGCTCGCTGGATGGTAATCAGTTGTACCATTTCATCGACCAGCGATACGTTCGATCGCTCGATAAATCCTTGCTGGATCTGGACATCTTCGTTGGGAAGCTGCTGAAGTTGCGTGTTTGCTGTAGGGCGAAAAAGCACGCCGCTGGTGCGCTGGAGGGTTTGAGGATTGTCAACTTTGATGATCGATAGCGCATCAATGAAGGTTTCCCCTCTGTAAATTTCGCCATATCGAGTGACGCGAATGCGTCGGGAAAGTTCCGATTTACTCCCAGCGCGAACCTCTGGAATTTCCGAAAGCACCCGGATAGCGCCACCTCTTCCCATTACGTATTTGCCATCCACTGTCCGCAAATACCCTTCAGCATCGATAGTGAATCGTCCGGAGCGAGTCAGGAACAGGTTCCCCTCGGCGTCGCTTACCTGGAAGAAACCATCGGTGTGGAGGTATAGATCCAGTGGGTTGCCGGTATGGAGGGCGTCCCCCGGCGTAAAGTCGTAGTAGCGGTTGATCAGGTTATCTTCCGGTTCTGCCTGTCCCGGAACGTTGCGAAGATTCTGCTGGGCTTCAATCACTGCGTGCTGGAATGTTCCGATGCGCTTATAGCCAGCCGTTTCTGCGTTGGCAATGTTGTTTGCCAGGATCTTTAAGCGGGTTTGCTGGGGCAGCATTCCCAGCGCAGCAGTGTACAGGGTCCATAACATCCGATTCCCTTCGCTCTATGACTGTGACTCCTTCCGTGCTTCCTGTTCTGTGTCCAGCAAGTAAACGTACGCTAAGATTTCCGCAACAGCCTCGAAAACAGTTGCCGGGATGTAATCGAAAATGTTTCCCCGTGCCAGTAGTGCTGCCAGTTGCGCATTTTCTTCCACCGGCACGCCCGCATCCCGGGCTGCTGCAATAATTTTTTCTGCAAACTCCCCGAAGCCTTTTGCAACAATCTTCGGCGCCGGGTCTTTGTCAGCATCGTACGAGAGACCAACCGCAATTTTTCGTTTCATTGCCCTGCCACCGTTTTATCTGCAAACAATATGCCGCTTCATATTGTCGGCAAATTCTGGCGAAAAATGGGCAAGATGGTGGCAAGAGGGCAGAAAATTCACAATGGCAGGGAAAAGTGGCGAGATTGCGAAGTTTAAGAATCCGGTTTGCGCAGCGTCCAGCGATACCCTGCCTGCTCCAGCCCCCACGATAGGAGGAGCAACGCTGTTGCAATCATCAGCAGAGAATCGCGCTGGTACAGGATGCAGAAAGTGAGAGCCGTGATCATCAGTCCAAACAGAAGCAGGCTGGCACCCAGCAGATAGATTCTGGTTTCAGTGGAAATCGGACGTTTACTCCACTGAATCCCGCGGCGAATGGCGGTGAGAAGGGTCAGAACAAACACCAGAGCTAAGGGAATGCCGAACGTGAAACTGAGGTACAGGTATGTGTTGTGGATGTACGGAGTATGCTGATGGTATCGGTGGATGGGAGAGTAGTACGTGAACGTGGAGCCCAGTCCGTAGCCGCCCAGGGGATTTTGTCTGATCAGATCTAAAACCACCGCTGTTTCCGATAGGCGAGCTTGCAGCGAAATGTCCTGAGTTCCGCTCCCGATACTGGCAAATCGATATTCGAGCATCTGGAGAGCAATGTCCATATAGCTTTTGAAAAACAGGGCGAAAATGGCGATGGCGATGATCGCTGCCAGGCTGCTCAGAGCAATTAACTGCCATTTGCGCTGCTTTGGCAGATACCAGAACAGTAGGAGCGCGGTGAAGAAGAAGGCGATCCAGAATCCCCGGAAAAAGGAGACAATCAAGGCTATGGTAGAAATAGTCTGGGCAAGGAAGAGCGGAATTTTTGCACTCCACCGATCCAGGAGCAAAGCCGCTGTCAGGGTTAACACCGAAGCGCCCAGGAAGAGAAAAGCGTTGATCACCACGCGTGAGGCAATCACTTCGTATGCGTACACGATGTTCTGGGTTGCAAGCCAGTACTGATACGCGGTTTTTGCTGCGGCGATCAGGGCAAGGATCAGCAAGCTGACAAGGAACCAGTGCCGTTGTCTGGACGTGCGTAGAAAATCTCTCAGGGGAAAATACAGCAGCATCGTTGCCAGCAGGCTCCAGGTACGGATCCATCGGAGCGGTTCGACGTCATTGAGCAGGGCAATGAAAAAGTTCGGCAGGGTGCCAAGTGCAAAGAACAGGAGGATTCCGGCATCGATTTCATTATGCACAATCCGCTGTCGGGCAATCAGTGCCTTACCGAACCAGACCAGAACACTGAGGAGGTAGAAAGCGGCAACAAGGATTTCGTCAATCCGAAGTTCCGGATCTGTTTCCGTTAGCAGCCAGTACGGAAGGGACAGAACAAAGACAACAACCCAGGCAGGAGGTTTCCAGATCATCAGGCAGACCACGGCGCATCCACCGATAGCAGCCAGCACAAAGGGAAGATCGCGAGCAGGCAGGAGGATGAGCAGCGCTGCAACGCTGGCGAGAATCAGTGCAGAAATGCCCAGCGGGAAACGTTGACCTGGGAGTATTGCTATGCTCATACGCACCACGGCTCCGTTCATAGAAAGCAGCGAAAATATCAAAAAGTGAGTGAACAGCAAGCGTCCTTTGTCCGGAAAATTCAAAGGGAGAAAATAGCGAGCGTGACCGAGAATCGGGGAGCGCCGGGCAGAAGTATGGTGCAATGGAACGGTTCGATTATGCGTCGCTTTGAGCGCTCTGGAGAGAATGTAGGACTTTGGGAAACTATGCGGGGAATGGCAGCAGCGATTTTTAACCGAAAACTTTTCTTACTTGTTATCGGCGTTGTGATCATCGGGGCGTGTCAACGGAGCACTGCGCCATCGAAAGGTGACCGCAATGATGCTTTGCCCGGCAGCGGCAGAGTGGTGGTTGTAGATGGAGAGGAGAGCCAATCTATCGATTTCTCTGCTGCGTTGGCGCAGTATCACCGGGATAGCAACCAGACGCTGATACTGCTGGCGCAAGATACCGCCAACTTTGCACAATGGTGGCAATGGAAGCCTTCGCAGCCACCACCTTCTCAGCCTGTGGTGCTCATCAGCGTTGATAGCAATGGGACAGGAGATTACGCCGTGAGTGCTGAACAGGCGCAGATTTTTCTTGTGCTGGGCAATTCGCAAGATCACTGGTTTCGAGCGATGAATGGAGTCGTGCACATTGCGCAATATGGATGGTCGGGGGATTTTGTGGTCGTAACTTTTACCGGCACGTTTGCAAATGTGGCACAGCCGGGTTACATCGTGCAGGTATCGGCGGGGAGTGCCAATGCGTGGCGTCTGCCGGATCGGGGGCAGGGGCATAAGCAGACTGAAATCGGGGAGAATGTTCTGTGGCTCAATGGTGGCACGTTCGAGAATGTGACAGTGCGGCTGGATCCTGATAGTGTGCAGGCAGTAGCACAAAAAGCGGGCGATTCTCTGTACATTTCAATCGGCGGACCCGTCGCTGAGGATCTTGATTTTCGATCCGCCATTGTGCAGCTTCAATTACCCTACGATCCTGAAGTCGACACGGTTTGGTGGCAACTGCCGCAGGCATTTCGCCTCTTGCTGCTACCGCGTGCGGGCGGAGAGCCGGTGTTCCTGCGCTCGCAGGAAGGGATGACGGTCGTGGAACGCTGGGGAAACAATCTGGGCGATCTGGTGGAAGGAACGGTCTCTGGTACGATTTCCAGTGGCGCTGCAAATGCAGCCTCGGTGGAAGTCCGGGGGCGATTTTCCGCCCCGTTGTCGAAGTGAGGTGCCATCTGGAAAACACGCGACCGCTACGGGTTCGATTTTTCAGAGATGGGTGGGATTGCCAGAGTGTTTCCGTAGCAGTGTGTAGTGGAAATTGATTTGCTCCGGCAGCTTTGAGCGAGTTAGTGGTTATTGCCCAGAACACGGGCGGGAACGAATCGCTCGATCCACTCGATTAAGAAGGACTTAAACTGCGATTCTCCAACGTTGATTATTCGGAAAGATCTCCAGAGTTTGCGGACGTAAGCGCTGCGGCGCTGTTGCGAGTAGTGGAGTTGTTGATAGGCGTAATAGAGGAGGCGGATGAAGTCTTTAACGATTTTGTGATGGATGATCCGGAACCGTCGATCCTGAACCTGTTCAAAAATCGTTTCCAGCAGTTGCGCGTCTTCAAATCGGAAAGCCACTTTTGCCTGAATCCGGAGTAAGCTGAGTTGTCCCTGAAAGTTTTTCCCCAATACAACGCTCATTTGCTCTAACCGTTGAAGCATTTCAGCAGCAGAAAGCTGCGGATCGGGCTGGAACAGCGCATAGCGGACTTCATAGACATCCGCCAGTGCCTGGTGGAAGGGATGGTGATATTGATGTGCCAGCCGTCGATACTGCGCAATGGAATCAGCCAGTTCGTGGAATCGGAGCGTCGAAAACATCGTCCGAATAAGTTGAGCATAGGCGTAGAGGAGAACGCCGGGATCGACTGTCGGTGGCATAAAAGCGATCGCCTGATGGAACAGTTCGTACGCTTCCAGCGCCAGATCGCTGTGCAGCGCATCCTGAGCACGATCTAAAAAATTCTGGTATACAGTTGCCGGATCATTGGGTGAAGTGGAAAAAAAGCTTAAGGGATAGGGGGCGGAAAGTTCTTCGGGATGCGGTAGCGGTGTCTGGTAGTTTTCCGCAATTTTGGATCTTTCCATTCTCGAAAAAGCAGCGATGGCATTCAGCAGTCGCTGGAAGTAGCGGATGACAGGTTGCCATTTAGCAAAGCGGGGTAGTTGGGCAAAATGCTCCATTTCAGTTAGTAC
>JALWUI010000022.1:0-15992 GCA_027082775.1 Candidatus Kapaibacterium sp. | reverse complement strand
CGAAGACGAATCGCGTTTTCGTAAACAAAAATCCAGAGTGAACGCAGTAACAGTCGGGTCAGGAATTCCCCTTTTTCGATAAAAAGCGGGCGCTCCCGTACCATTCCGCCCTGGCGACTGTCGAACAGCATCAGGTAGAGTTCATACGCTGCGCCAAACAACAATTCATCGACCGGTTCTTTCTCAGTTGCGGCTTTGAGCAGCAGTGGCTCCAGCAATTGCATGGCTTGTTCCACATTGCCCTGTGAGTACCAGTATCGTGCCTGGTAAAACAGGCGCTCTTCTTCGCTGAGCAACTTCTCCCACGGCAGTTGTGTATCGTGCGTATTGGCTATTCGGTTTCCCTTTCCCCAGTTTTCCCAGTCCTCAAATCGCTGCTCAATACTTTTGAGCAGGTGGATGTAGGATTGATAGCACCGACGATAAGAGGGATCCGAAGCGGTGAGACCATAAATGTGCTCAACCGCTTTACGGTGCGAGTATCCTTCTTTGCGATCTAACAGGTGCAGGAGATAGTCCACGATTTGACGTTTTTTCGTGCCGGGCAGGAACTGCTGGGCGAAATCTTCCCGCTGTTCCTGCGGGTACAAGCCCAATCGATCAAAAAATGACACTTTTGCCATCGGTTCTTCCTTCGGTTTCTTGCGAATTTAGGAAAGTTGCAGAAACTGGGCGAAAACTTCTGGGAAACAACTCAGGGAACATAGCAAAGGCTGTGGGAAGGGGAAACAAAGCCGTGCACTGATCGTTTCCGGAAATTACCGTAACTTTGCAAAATGCCAAAAAGAGTACGTGAGAGTTCCATAGAGCAGAAAGGGATAACGATGGCAAGGACAGCGAAAAAGCAGCAGAAAACGGCGAGGAAGCAGGCAAAACCGAAGAAACAAGCAACGCAGGGGAAGCAGAAGCGGTCGGTTGCGAAGAAGGTGCAGGAAGCGGGCAAGGCTGAAAAACCAGTGTACAAACTCAACAAGAAAATTGCTGCGCAATTTTCGCATTTAGCGGGATTGTTTGATCCTACGGGGTTTGATAAAGAGACACTTGCAAAATGGTATCGATTGCTGCATCTGGGACGCAAGCTGGATGAGCGGGCGGCGACCTATCTGAAAAAAGCGATGGGATGGTCCTACCACGCTCCATATGCCGGACATGATGGGATTCAGTTAGCGATCGGATTGACTTTCCGACCGAAAAAAGATTTCCTGTTCCCTTACTATCGAGATATGCTGACCTGCTTAACGGCAGGGATTACCGTCGAGGAAATTTTGCTCAATGGGCTCAGTAAAGATGCCGATGTTGCCGGTGGCGGGCGGCATATGAGCAACCATTTTGCAAAGCCTTCGATTCGGATTCAGAACGTCTCTTCCTGCGTGGCAAACCACGGGTTGCATGCTGTGGGTGTTGCGCGAGCCATTAAGAAGTACGGAGGTGATGAGATCGCGATTTATTCCAGTGGGGAGTCTGGTACGGCAGAAGGGTATTTCTACGAAGCTGTGAATGCCGCGTGTACAGAAGTGTTGCCGGTGATCTTTGTGATTCAAAACAACCACTTTGGTATTTCGGTACCGGTTGAGGTACAGAGCCCATCGCAAAATGTTGCCAGTAAGTTCCGCTCATTCCGACATTTGATGGTCATTGATTGTGATGGTCGGGATCCGTTTGATTCCTATCGGGCAATGCAAAAAGCTCGCGAGTACGTGCTCTCCGGGCGCGGTCCGGCGATGGTGCATGCAGAGTGTGATCGACAGGGATCGCATTCGAATTCCGATGATCATCTGCTATACCGGACGCCGGAAGAAATCGAAGAAATGAAGCGGCGTGATCCGGTCGCACGCTTTCGAGCCACGATGCTGGCGTATGAAATTTTCACAGAAGAGGAATTGGAGCAAATCGAGCAGGAAAATCTCAAGCTGATTGAAGAAACGGCAGCGAAAGTGGAGAAGATGCCGGATCCAGCCCCGGAATCGTGGAAAGAATACATTATCCCGGACGATGTGGTGCCGTATGAAGATGATTCAGAATACCGATTGCAGCCCGATCCAGATGCCCCGGTGCTGCGGTTGCGGCAGGCAATCAATTGGGCAATGAAAGAAGAGTTTCGACGCAATCCCAATACATTTCTGTGGGGACAGGATGTAGCGTCGAAGAGAAAGCAGGGGATTTTCAAGGTTTGCGAGGGAATGCTGGATGAATTTGGTCCGGAACGTGTCTTCAATGCACCCATCGCTGAAGATACCATCGTCGGGACGGCAAATGGGATGTGCCGGTATCGAGAGGACATTCACGTGGTGATCGAAGGAGCGCAGTTTGCGGATTACTTTTGGCCCGCAATGGAGCAGTACATTGAATGCACCCACGAATACTGGCGAACAAAAGGACAGTACGTTCCGAATGTGGTGATTCGGCTGGCAAGCGGCGGCTATATCCAGGGCGGGTTGTACCATTCTCAGAGTCTGGATGCAATCTTTACCCATCTCCCCGGTGCCCGCGTGGTGTATCCGACCTTTGCTGATGACGCCATCGGATTGATGCGACACGCACTGCGCGCCCGTGGCGTGACGGTGTATCTGGAACCGAAGTTTCTGTACAATCATCGCGCCACGGAGGCGAAGGTTCCGCATAAGGATGTGCTGATCCCGTTTGGCAAAGCAAAAATTCGACGTTCTGGCACGGATGTAACCTTGGTCAGCTATGGGACTGCTTTGATCTGGAGTCTTCAGGTTGCAGAGGAGTTGGAAAAAGAAGAAGGAATTTCGGTCGAGATAATCGATTTGCGGTCGCTGCGCCCGTGGGATAAGAAGACCGTGTATGCTTCGGTACAGAAAACCAACCGCGTGGTGATTGCCCACGAACATCCTTACACCGGCGGTTGGGGTGGAGAAATTGCCTCAGCAATTAGCGAGGAAATGTTCCAGTACCTGGATGCTCCTGTGCTGCGGGTGGCGTCCAAGGACTGTCCCATTGGCTTTGCCAAAACCTTAGAGAATGCAATTCTCGTACAGCCGCAGGATATTAAAGAAACGGTGCTTCGGGTTGTGCGATACTGAGACATCGGCGCTTTTGCATTGTGATATTTGCAGCAAGCGGTAAGAGCAGAAGTTCCTGCGTAAGCGGAAGGAGGTGCTCCTTTGCGTTGCTCCGTCCGGAGCAGAACGTGAATATCCTGTTGCTCCAGGGTGTACGTGGTGCGGAGGTTTTTTTGTTTTGAATCGAGGGACGTGATGGGTTTGCGTTGTTCCAGGGTGCAAGTGGTGCGAAGGCACTGAAAGGGTTCTTCGCGTCGGGGGCGGTGAACAGGGGAAGGTGCAGACAGCGCAGGCAACGCGACTCTGACGGAGCTTTCCGTTACCAGAAGGATTTTTTAGATCGGGGGCGAACCACCAGCTTTCAACTATTTTCTGTTATGCCGAAACGTCGTAATTTTGAACTCTTCGTGGTTGAAGCAGATGAAGGGCAAAAGGTGAATGGAGGCGCTGATTCAAAGAAGCATCGAGGAATCGATAGCAACGAAGCAACGACTGCTGACCGAATGTGGCGATGCTATTGCTGAAACGGCAAAATTATTGATCCGTACCCTGCAGCACGAGGGAATGATTCTCCTTTGCGGCAATGGGGGCAGCGCAGCGGATGCACAGCATATTGCGACAGAGCTGGTTGTCCGATACCGCAGCTCGGTTGAACGACGGGCATTGCCGGCGCTGGCATTGACCACCGATACCTCACTGCTTACCGCCGCCTCCAACGACTACTCGTTTGAGGAAGTTTTTGCCCGGCAGGTGCAGGCATTTGCTAATCCTTTGCACTGTCTGGTCTGCATTTCAACCAGTGGGCGCTCCGAGAATGTGCGGCGGGCGGCCGAAGAGGCAAAAATGGCAGATATGACCATCGTTGGCTTGCTGGGAGGAGATGGGGGAACCATTGCGCCACTGTGTGATGCGGCGGTCATTGTGCCTTCGACCGTCACTGCCCGCATTCAGGAATCCCACATTCTGATTGGACACATCTGGTGCGAACTGATCGAGGAAGCACTGTTCGCTCAATCAGCCTCGTGACAATGAATTCTGATCATTCGGTGGGTCGGTTGCTGCAATTTCTCAGCGATCCTGCTTCCTATCCTCATCAGCCGGCTGAAGTTCGGATCGTTCAGACACACGCTTCCATTGTGGCACTGGTACCACCGTATGTTTTCAAAGTGAAAAAGCCGGTGAATTTTGGCTTTCTGGATTTTTCCAGCCTGGAAAAACGCCGGTTTTATTGCTCTGAGGAGGTGCGCCTCAATCGCCGCCTCTGTCCCGGCTTATACATTGGTGTTTTGCCGTTGACCGAAGAAGCAGATGGGCAATGGCAGTGGTCGGGAACTGGCAGGGTTATCGATTATGCCGTGGTAATGCATTATTTACCCGCTGAAGGATTTGCCAGCGTGCGGCTGGGCAATGGCACATTGCAGCGGTGGCATCTGGAGATGATCGCCCGGCGGCTGGCGCACTTTTACCAGCAAGCAGATCGCTCCGCTGAGATTGCGGAATGGGGAAAGCCGGAGAAGGTGAAGATCAGCACCGATGAGAATATCGAACAGACGCGCGAATTTGTGGGAAAAATTTTATCTGCTTTGAGTTTCGATGTGCTGACCGCGTATACCCGGCAATGGTACGCCCGGCTTGCGCCATTGTTTGATCGTCGCATTGCCGGTAGGTGGATTCGTGATTGCCACGGAGATCTACGGCTGGAGCATATTTACATTGAAGATGACACCGTTTGCATTTACGACTGCATCGAGTTCAATGAGCGACTCCGATGGATTGATGTTGCTGCTGATATTGCCTTTTTGGTAATGGATTTTTTCTATCACCAATCCCCTCGCTATGGGCGTTTCTTTCTCCACCGGATGCAGCACTTGCTGGACGATGCAGAGTTGCGAACCATTCTGCCATTCTACCTGGTATACCGGGCGTGGGTGCGGGCAAAAGTGGAGTGTTTGAAGAGTCGAGAGCTGGAATTGCCAGAAGAAGAGCGCTCAGAGGTGCAGGGACGCGCCCGCCGCTTTTTCCGTATTGCGCTCCGAACGGCGCTGTTTGGCATTGAGCCAACCGTGGTGATTGTGATGGGAAAAATTGGCAGCGGAAAAACGACCTTTGCATCCGCACTCAGCCAGGAGCTGGGATGGCACCACTTTTCCTCCGATGCAATCCGGAAGGAAATGCGGGGATTGCCATTGCTGGAATTGCCGCCGCCTGAGGTTCGCACCCGTATCTATCGTCGCTCTGTGTCCGCCCGCGTCTATCGCCAGTTGCTCTGGCGAGCAGCACAGGCGACGCGATGGGAGAATGGGGCTATTGTGGAAGGCACCTTCAGCCAGCGTCGAGCTCGCGCCGAAGCACGTTCGTATTTTCGCCGCTATGGCATTACGCCGGTTTTCCTGTATCTCACCGCTTCTGAGGAAAACATCCGGCAACGGCTGGCAGTTCGCCGATCGCAGCCAGTCATTTCGGATGCTCGGCTGGCAGAGTTTGAATCCCTCACCCCCTTTTTTGAACCACCACAAACGGATGAACCGGACGTAATTACGCTGTCGACGGATCAGCCGGTAGAGGAAACGCTGCGGCAGTGCTTCCAGCAGTTGTTGGAACGGCAGATCCAGCGGAGTGCTCAGGCGCTGCAATGAGTCAATTCACACCTCGCTGTCTTGTTTCAGTCAGAGAACGCTTCGCTCCCGATCTTCATTGCTGAAAAAAAGGCGGAATGCGCCGGGGTTTCCGCAAAATTTTTGAATCGGTAGCCACAGCACACCTGGAATGGCACTGCGCTCAAACGGGAGGACAAATTGCTGCAAAAACGGAGTTCGTTGGTAATAATCTGCGTGCTGAAACGTTGCTGGAGGCAAAGAGGAGTGAAATTCGCTTTGATCTACTGCCTTCCTTCCTTTACGCTCAAAGCATTTGACTGCTCTTGACGGTTTATCAGTAAAGGGGAGTATACCGATGCGGTTCCGATGGCTCAGTGTAATTCTTTGCTTCGTTAGCGTTCTGAATGGATGGGGACAGGTGCCGGTGTTGCATCTGGATTCACCACAGGAATACGCCACGCTGGACGCACCAATCCATTTGCAACCACCGTATACGATCGAATTCTGGATCCAGAGTTTTACCGCTGATGATCACGAGGTTCGCGCCATTTTAGCAGATAATCAGGCGGATACAACGCAAATGGCGGTTACCATTGTCAATGGCCGAGAAATAGGATTGACGCCGGGGGGACTGCATTCGCCGTCGTATCCGTTTCAGAAAGGATGGAATCACGTGGCGATTGTCGTCAGGAGCGATCACGCACTGCTCTACCTGAATGGTGTTTTCCGTGGTAATCGGACGGGACAGTTTGGCAGTTTTCGGATTTCAGACATTGGACGGTATTTTGATCCTGCTTCACACGATACCGTCTTTTTCCGGGGAGCGATAACGCAGTTACGATTCTGGAATCGCGTGCGCTCGGAATCGGAAATCCGCCGCAATCTCCATCTTGCCAGCGTCAGCGGAACGCTTGCTACCTTTGATTTTCGCTCCGTTTCTGGTGATACGGTCGAAGCCGCGGCGGGAAATCAGAAGCTGTTGTTACACAATGGTGCGGCGGTGGTGCATCGCGCTGTGCCGGTCGTTTTCTTTCTGACCGAAACAGCCGTAGCGTGGAAGGAACGACCGCACGCCCGCAGTGGGAATCTCCAGATTTCCGCAGCTTTTACGGATGCAGAACAAATTGCGGTGATTGGTTATACTGGCAACGTGTCGCTGCTGGAAGCCAGCGAGGTTGCCGGGATCGAACGGCAGACAAAGGGGTATTGGGGTATTGTGAGCAAAGGGTTGAAGCGTCCATTGTCGCTCCAGCTTGAGCTGCTGCCGCAGTGGGTGAACGCACAGGCGTGTTTTCTGGTAGACCGGACACCGCAGTTTACCGATCCTGTTGTTATCATCGGCACAGTAGATCGCTCCCACCGAACCTTATCCATCCCGCAGTTGCCTTTTTTGGCAGATACGATGTATGTTCGATTTGCCCGTGCGGCAAAGCCGATTGCGAGTGTACAGCTCCAATCTTCCAGCGGTTTTGGTCCTTTTATGCAGGGGTACAAACATTACACAACCTACCTGTTGGATTCACTTCCCGTGGGTGCGGACACGCTTGTGTTTCAACTCCGAAGTGACAGCACCGTGTTACAGCAGCAGGTATCATCAGCGCAGCAGTGGTCAAATGTCGATATGGGACGCTTACCCGTTGGCGCCTATGTGCACGTGCGTGTCACGGGAGATTCGAAATTTCCAGCGCAGGGATACCAGATTTTCCAGCCCATCAGCATTGCGGTGCCGCATCCTGTGATCCGATCTTCGTTTGGCTTCTTACCGTTTTTCGCCGATCTGGATACAACGGTGACTTTTACGATAACAGATCTTCCACCCCACACAACACGCGTGGTATTGCGCTTTGCCCGCAGTAATGGCAAAACCGTGGAGTATCTGGATTCCAACAGCGTTCGCCACAGAGATTCAATTGCAATTGCTGCTGGTTCTGGCTTCCTGGATTCCGTTTCCTACACGGTGCGTCTCGGAGAACTCCAGCTTCCGCTTTCGCCGTTGCTGCTGGTTACGGTGTATCACACCGATGGGTATCCCGAAGGAACAACCTATCAGGTTGGGATGGATGTGTTGCCCACCCGCTTTACTATCCATTCCTCCGATCATTTTGGTCCGTTTCGGACCAATAATTATCGGAGATTTCGCCACGCTCCGAATCCGATTCCCTCAACACCGGTGCGGTTTACCGTCCAGCATCTGCCACGGTACACCACCGGGGTGCGGTTTGAGATTGTGGATAGCGCAGGGAATATCCTCGAACAGAGTGAGCATTCTGTTGCCAGTGTTGAACAGGTGTTTGCGGATCGCTCCGTCGAATCCAGCACTTTCGATATGGCACGATTGCCGATTTCCGTTCGATGGATCCAGGTACGGGTGTTTGCTTCCGGTTCGGCAGATACCGGCATTGTGCAACGACGATCGTTGATTGTTGTACCGCCCGGACCGCAAATGCAGGTGGTTGATGAACAGAACCGACCGTGGGAGACGACAACGCCAGTCTACGCTCGCAATCCATTTGATACTGCTGATCATCATACGGTCGTCAGAAAGTTCATCATCCGAACCGATTGGCTGGATACCACTTCCAGCGCTGTTCGGCTGGAATTTCTGGATAGCGCAGGGCACAGGATCAAAAGCGTTTCGGGACATTTCCGGACGATTTCCGTGCCGCACAACCCGGACCTTTTTACCGTGATTCGACAGGCCACCATCGAATTTGATCTTGCAAGTCTGCCGCCGACCTGCACAAAAGTGCGAGCAGTCATTCCTTCCCCGGCGCTGGCGGAGCCATTGACGGTAGAGAAACCATTGCGGATTTATCCGGGATCTCCCGTGCTCCGTTCTCCCATTCCGCTGGATTCGCTGGTGTCCGGACAGATGTGGCAAATTCCCATTCACCTGGTGCAATTCCCGATGGAAGTGGATAGCCTGGTCATCAATGTAGAAGGACCAGCACAGCGTTCTTATGGACTCTACCAGACGGGCAGCTTTCTGTTTAATGGGGCTTCGGATCGCTGGACAGGAGGGGAAGTAGCAGCATTGACGATTTCTTTCTGGATTCGCCTGAATGCCCTGGTCGAAGAAGAAAGCGAGATTATTTCCGCTGTTCCGGATGTTCTGGGCGTCAACTGGACGGTGAGTGTTGAGAAAGAGCGGAAAAAGCGAGGAGAGAATTTTTTCTATGATGTGGCTAATGCTGTTTTTAAGAGGGAATACCGGCACAGTGGCGATGGATCGATACGAACGGCTATTATAAAGGTGCCAATCAGTACGGAATTTGAGGTCCGGTCGGATATTGAAAAGAATCCGTGGCGCCACGTGGTATTTGTAGCGAAATTTGTTGACGGGAAATTGAAACTCTATGCCAGTGTGGATGGAGCAACGAGTGGTGGGAATGCGCCAACGGCAACGTATTCCTCTGCATTGCCACTGGAATCTCCCCCAAACTCGATCCAGGTGTCGCCGGGGAACATACCGGGGAATGTGGCGGAAGTAACCATTTTCCAGAAAGCCCTATCCTCAGAGCGAATCCAGCAGTTGCCAGCGGTCAATCTGATGGATCCGATGGTGCAGCGGCAGTGGCAGGCAGATGAGGCTTTGCGGTTTTATTTCCCTCTGAATTTCCATCCGTGCGAGGAACTGACGGGGAACTGTCCGCAAGTTCTGCACAATGAGCGTTTATTTGGTCGGCAAAGCTTTATTGCGCATAGTCCTGCGGCTCGACTGCATCGTCCTCGCTGGGCAGATACGATCCGGGGTCCGGCTATTCCATCTGCGTATTCAGTTCAAATAACACCGAATACGGCGGTGTCACTGCAACGAGGAGGAAGCGGTGCCCCGTATGCGGCACCAACCGGTCCGTTTACGCTTATGTGCTGGATCAAGACCACCAGCAGGGAAGGCGGCAAAATCCTGGGCTTTGAAAGCACGGCTGCTCCGGGACTCAACAGTCATGACTATGATCGGCATCTGTATATGAGCACCGATGGGCGCCTGCATTTTGGTATCTGGTCCCGCAGCCACGGCGCGCAGGTACTTTCCACGCAACATCGGTATAACGACGGGCAGTGGCATCACGTAGCAGCTTCTTTCGAGCCAACAGGAGCACACAAAGGGATAATGCGGATTTTCGTTGATGGGGTCAGCATCGATGAGCAGGAGGTGTGGATTGATGGTTCGACTTACAATGGCTATTGGCGCATCGGGCGGGGGCGGATTCAGGGGTGGCCCAATGCTCCATCGCAGAACCGGGGAATGGAGGGCTCGATCACAGAAATCGGAGTGTATTCCGCTGCGTTGAGCGGCAGAGAGATTACCGCATTGATGTATCGCACGCCGCCGCTGGAATTTTCCGCTTTGCAGCATTCACTCTCCTGCGCGGACACCAGCAGTGCCGCATTGTATGATCGGAAAACCCGCCAGCAGAATGCGGTGTATGGTGGAATGCATCGCCGACAGCACACCGGCACGGTGCATTGGGCGACCTATCAGCGCAATTTTGGAATGCTGTTGCCGCAGATTTCAAGTGGATTGCCGCAAACGTATCAGTTGAGTGTTCGGGTTTTTTACCGCGGTGCTGGACCGGATACGGGTGTTGTGTATCGCTATCCGCTGTCTGTTCGGGCACTTGCCTTTGCGCGAGAAGGGCAGAACAGAGATACGATTCGGAATTGGACTCCTATTGCGGCTTATGCCGATGATGGCTTCGGTCCGTTTTTTGAAGCCAGCCAGGATCCGGTCCGCTTTGCTTTTCGAGGAATGCTCCATCCCTGGTCGGTGCGCCGGGTTGTGCTTCGCAAGTCGAATGGTGAGCAGTTGGCGTCTCATTCCTATACCCGGACCTCCACGTGGCAGTCGCCGTACGGGGTTGCTCTGGATGTGGGTGAGGCAGAGCCAGGGTCCTATCTGGAACTGGTGGTTGAAGAAGTTGATAATCCAGAAGTGCGGCGGGTCGCACCCTTTTTCCTCAAGGTGCTCCCATTGGTGCCGCCAAAGATTGAAGGGGATTTCGGACCCTTCGACCAGGCAATTGCTCCAGGCTCGATGGAGCAGCTTCAAACGTTCCGGATCATTGAATTTGCGGATGAAGTGCGAATGATCGGTGAATATTACGATCAGCGCGGCATTCTGATCCGCCGGGACACTGCCCGAAAGGTAGCGGGCAATGATTCGCTCTGGCTCCTTACCACACCGATGGGGAGTCTGGAGCCGCCAACAACCAATCTGGTTTTGAAAACCTACAACTCGCGCTCAGGTGATTTGTTGCGCAGTACCACAAAACCCATTACCATCCGGCGAACTCGACCGGATTGGTTTAGTGCCGCACGCTTCGATAATGTGAGTGAAACCACGACAACGGTAGACTTTACCGTAAAAGTGCCCTATAATGCTCCGGTGGAACCGCAAATCTGGACGGTAAATCCATCAGTTTTAACAGCGCTTGTAAATCCATCAGCGACTTATTTACTGGGTTCAGGCGTCCCGATTTTTAAGGGCAAACCACTGGGTTTTCCATCCAATAGTTTTGAAGTCCGATGCCGGTATGCAAAGTCCCGAAAAGCACTGGCGTTGATCTCCGCGCCTCGCACGACGATGACCTTGAACATTTTTGGCATACCGATTACCCGGCATTTTTCCTGGAAAGAGCGCGACGGAAAAGCATTTTATCTGCTGGATAGCAATCAGAATCTGCTGGCACAGCAGCTATTTTCCTTCGCTTTCCAGCAGGATTTGCCAACCATTCGAGCAATGCAGGGATTTTTGCGGGTTATTGGTGTATTAGAGAAACTGGAAAAAGATGGTGATGCAACCATTGAGCCGTATGTGACCATTGGTTTTAATTTTGCCTTTGCGCAGTACGTCCACCATAATCTGGGGTATGATGCAGAAAAACACCGCTATGGAGCGAAAGGAGTCCGGGCATTTACAAAGAGCCGACTTGGCTTTGTGCGCGAGCCTTTGCCCTATCCGGAACCGGATCCCGATACCGTGGATGTTACGCAGTGGGCAGGTTATGAAGTGTTCCAGATGGGGGGAGGATTGACACTCTCGGTCGGCGTTTCGGTTGCCGGAGGACTGGCAGGACTGTCGCTGGACTTCACCGGGCGAATGCTTGGCGGCCTGGGACATCAATGGAAGACGGTGCCCGATCGGTGGAAATCGCCACTATTACCCTCCATTACGCTCCAGTTGTATGGGAAGGTCGTTGCCCATTACCTCTTCCTGTTTAGCAAAACCCTGTACGGTCCCAAAATGTTTCTGCACCTGACTGAAGGCTATGCGTTCCCGGAATTATTTCCCAACCAGGGACACGGAATTTTTGGTTTGCTGAAGTCGCAGTTGAGAGCAACAAGGGGCGAATCGCCATCGTGGACGCTATCATCAGCGCGACAGTCCGGCGCTCTTTTCGGTACGGATGTGCCAGCCAGTCAGGTCAACCGTATCACGCCCCTGTTATTCCCACAGCCGTCGGTCGCATCGGCGGATTCGGTGTTCCTGATTACCTGGATCGAAGAGTCCTTCGATGATACTCGCAGCATTGTGTTGAGCCAGCGGCGCTTGGGGCAAAAGCATTTTGTATCGCCTGTAACCATTGTAACCAACCGGAATGCGCCGACGTATCCGCAACTCAGCTATACCGGTGGACCGTATGCCGTGGTGACCTGGATGCAGTCGCGGTATACGCCGGAAACCGTGCCTCGTGAACTCGGACCAATTACCTTTCTGGAATCCGAAGATATCTGGTATGCGATCTACAATGTCAGAACACAGCAGGTTGAAGCAGTTGGAATGGTCCCGGATAATCTTGACAGTCTCCGTTCAGGCAGGATCGAAGGAAAACCCGCAGCTACGGTGCTCAACGATGAAGAGATGCTGATGGTCTGGCACGTGCGATATGGTCAATCCTCTGATCTCCTGGCAGTGACGATTGATCGAAATTCGGACGGTGTGTGGGAAGTGCAGATGCCCCCAGTGCTACTGGCAACAAAGTTCCAGGATCACGAAATGGTGCTCAGTCGCATTGGGAATGATGCTGCCGTGCTAAGCTGGATTGAGCGGGATCGACAACAGGGGCGCGTGGTCAGTCGGGTGCGCAGCCGCGTTTATTATGGTGGCTGGAAGACGCCCGAAACGCTGCTCCATAGCGGAGAGAGCACGGAGCATATTGTCGATATTGCCCAGGGATTTAACCATACAGGAGCAGGCGCATTGCTCCAGATTTCGGTTGATACCGTGACGAAAGAGACGGTCGTTCGCCTCCTTCAATGGGATACCACTGCTGGTCGGTGGGATCGGATGCCGCTTTTTGAATGGCGCGATTCCCTCTCCTATTGCACCCTGCCCCGCGTGGCAGTAAACGACGATGGCGTAATGCTGGCTGGATACCGTCGTTCCTGGGCATCGAAGATTTTTGGAACGCATCGGAGTCAGATCGATTTAGTTGCGATTGATCCGAAACGACAGCAACAAAGGCATATAATGGCTTCGCCGTACGTCTGCGATACGGCAATGCAGGTTTACGATTTTGATTTCGATTTCCAAACGCCGCAAACGATCAGTCTATTTGCGCACGAAAACAATGCCACCGCAGTTGGCGATACAGTCCAGTACGGAATTCGATGGGGCAATCGGAATATGAGCCTGGTTCTGCGAACGTTTCGCCTGGATGAGCTGCTGTCGGTAACCGATCTTCCGGAAGATTCGGTGGTGGTTACCGGCGTGCGGCAACGGTCCTCTATTGCCCGGAAATTTCAGGTGCATCTGGCGCCGCAACCAGCGTCTGAACAGGTAACAGTGCGTTTCACAGTCCCCGCTGCAACGGAAACGACCGTGGAATTGTACACTGCCGACGGGCGAAAGCTGCGAACCATCCTTGGTCCAGCAGTGCTATCCGGCAAGCAGCACGTAAACGTTTCGGTGAGAGAAGAAGCAGCCGGTCTCTATATGCTGCGGTTTCAGGTAGGAAAACAGGTCTTCTACCGCCAGTTCCTCATAGTCCGGTAGCCCAAGAGCATTGCACAGCACCTTTGCCGGAAGCGCCGACTTTCGCCGGCACATCACCGGGAGCGCCGACTTTCGTCGGCATTGCCAAAACCTTTGCTCCCGGTGATCGAGGGGCAGCGGGAGGTGGTGGCGCAGTATCCGAACGGCGGGCGAGTGGAGGTGTACCAGTCCGAGGCGCAGAAGTTTGGCAGAGGGGCGCGCAATGTCCGCGACGAAATCCGCTCGCTGCTGGAGCAGGCAACAGAGCGGGCGGAGCAGTTGGCGCGGGAGGCGGAGATGACACCGGCGGGAATCGAGGCGATGAAGCAGTCGCTTCTTGAGAAAGTGATCCGGCAGGATGCGCAGGAGCAGGCAGAGAAGATGCGGCGGCGGCTGTGGGAAAAGAAACTGATACCGGAGCTGGAGGCGGCGAAGGAGATCGCACGCATAACCGGCTGGCACATTGTGCTGCGGGAGCCGCAGGCGTATGCAGAACATAAACACGCAGATGGATGGCGGGAAGAGAGTGGCAGGATTAAGGAGATTCTGGAGATTAAGCAGGTAATCAAAGGAACACGGAATTTGCAAAGAGCAGTAAAAGGGCATCTTGATTCGGCGTTGAAGCAACCAGGAAAGACGGTCGTGTTGTTTGTCGAACCCGGATTTCTTGCCGAGCAGGCGGCAAGGGGAGAGTCGATGGATTTTGAGGCGATCAAAGCGGTTTTGCGTCGGGTGATCCGTGGCGGATGGGAGCGGTACAAAGAGCGGAAGGATAAGGTGGTGGTGCTGATTGCCGGGAATGCGATGGAAAGGAGGACATTGGAGGAGTGGTTGCAGAGATGATGTTCACAATAAGCTGGGAATTTGCTTCGTCACACATTAGCACTAACTGTGAACCGGTGTTTGATAGCGTAGAGATCTTCGTTAGCCCGGCCCACCAGGAGTGCCGGGAGGGTAGCCAACCGACCCGTAGCCGCCGTTGCTCCCCGCCGATGGTTGCAGCGCAGGTTACGGAGGTTGGGGCTCTCCCGAGGTCGCTCCGGGTCGGGGTTAGCGAAGGGCGAGTAGCTAAAGCGGGGATAGGCTGCTCGCTTTTTTTTTATGCTTTCCTGAGGATTTCCTGCCGTGTTTAAAGTTATTGCATTCCGGGTTTTGTTATTAAAGGTTTCGGACGTTTTGTTAAATAAGGGTGTCTGCTGGGAGCGCCGGCTTTCGTCGGCAATGGTGCAAATGTGTAGGGGCGACCGGTCACGGGCCCCGGGTGGAAATAAATTTCCCCGATGGGACGTTTACAGCGGTGGGAATAACCGGAAGGTAAAAGGATGCGGCAGCGATTTCTGGAGTTTGTGAAGCAGCAGCCGGGTAGTTGTGATGCCGGTGGTACTTCAGAATGGACTTGGGATGTTCGGTACGGATCGGCGCGGCGGATGGTGATTTTCTGCATTGAGGGAAGCATCGAAGAAATAAGGGGGATAATGGATTCGATAGAACCAGCGGTGGTGAAAGTACCGCTGACGGTGGATGTTTACAGAGTGCAGCGGCAAAGAATAGAATTTGTTGGAACGTGGAGGTATGGGAATGACTGAAGAAAAGGAGCTACTGGAAACTTATCGCCGCGAGATGTTGTTTATCCGGCTGCTGCTGGTGCCGTATGTTGTGGAGTTTAACAGCGATCCCGAATGGGAGGACTTTTGTATTTTGACGATCTACGTGTGGGAGGCACGCCATTTTGAGGGGTATATTCTGCGGATTCGTCCGAATGTGCAGACGCACGACCCGATTGGGAATGAACACGTCTGGATGGCGATTGATCGGCAGCGACAATTGTTGTGCTATTTGAAGACGGGGAAGATGGTGCGATTTCAGGATTTGCCGGTATTTCGGGGGGTGAGCAAAAAGTGGATAGAGTCACCAGGGGGAGTTGAAGTCAAGAATAAGGTTGACGTCTCTCGCCGTTATGGTGAAATACGGAAATACTATTTGCAGGAATGGAAAGCGTTTCTTCTGTTCCAGGACAGCGGGATCATCACGTATGGCACGCACTTCTGGCAGGTGCAGCCTGTGGACTGGGAGTTGTCGAAGGAAGAGGTAGAACATTGGATCTTTGCTGGGTATTATGACGAAAATGGCGAGTATCAGACCGTGTTTGATCAATATCAGCAGATCTGCAGCGAGCACAGCGAACCGTTGGACGAGCCGGAATGGATGCTGGAATTTCGACCTTATAATTCGGTCGAAACACAGGTATTGCATTTATCGCTTTACCCGGCGATGGCTTTATGGGAAAAGGGCTGGTGGGATGGGAGGGGGCTGGAAGAATGGGAGCGGGCAGAAGAATTGCAGAAAGAGGTTCGGTGGCTGGAGCGGCTACGGGCGATGTATGGGGCGCAG
>JALWUI010000021.1:14275-30692 GCA_027082775.1 Candidatus Kapaibacterium sp. | reverse complement strand
CTCGAACCGAGAGCTCTGGCATCGGCACATACCGAACTTCGACCCCGTAAATCGTGGGCGTTTCATTCTCAAACTTGTCTACCTGAATTCGCAATTGGTATGTTTGCGAGGGCGGCAGGTCGGGAAATGTTGCAACGGTACTATCAACTTCCCAGAGGACCTGAAGTGAATCATTATCCTTTTGCTGAATCACCTGCATCTGATAGTGTCCCTCACCATTGGTAAGCAGCACAATTTGCTGCACCTGTTTGACCTGCGACAGCGGCGGTAGCGTCAACTCTCCAGACCGCACCCATACCTCCAGTGAATCATTGAGTTCCACCGCCGTGTTTCCTTCCGGCTGCTCCCGCTTCCACAATTCCCGAAGCTTTTGCCCCCGCTTTGCCAGCAGGATGTAGGAAGAGCCATACCGCAGCGATTCGGCGTATTCAGCTCCATAGCGTTGCAGCGCCCGCACCACATCCGTAAAATTCCCCGGTTCATCTGGTCCTTTTTGCAAAATTCCCCGGACGGAATTATCACACAATGCAATCAAGATACGATCTTCCGCCCGGACAGAATCCTCCAGAAAGCGCACCAACTCCTCACTATCGCCATAGACATCTTTCTGGATCGGTGCCTCTTTCAAGTAGGTATCATATCGTCGATAGACAGAGCGCACCGAATCATCTGGCGGAATGACAAAGACATTAAAACCGCGTTTAAAGGGAGAATTCAGATACTCCTGTCCTGCGATGCGGACTCGCACCCGCCGTGTTTTACCCCGCCCATCGGAGTATACTTCCAGCGGCACTTTGCGATTACGTAACGCAACGCCTGCCGAATCCGGGAGCCATCGCCATTGCCCGCGCTGCACAGCACGCCACTCTGCCGAAGACTGCACCCGCCACCGAACCACCGGCTGCTGCGCGCCAACGGAATCGACAAAGAAAGGAATGGTCAACCACTCACCCGGCAATGACTGCCCTTCCTCCCACGCCCGCACCCACAGGACATAACTTTTTCCTTTTTCCAGTTTCTTCGGACACTGCCACTCCAGAACATCGGAATCGATTGCCACTTCCTCAGGAGCAGCGCTCACAACAATGCTATCGGTGGAGGGATCTCGAAGCAACCATTCAGTAGCAACGATGGTCTTGCCAAACGGACGCAACACCCGGAAACGGGGACGTTCTGACGCTACGTTCCAGTAAGGCAAAGGATCGAGAGGAGAGAGCCGATTGGAAAACACTGTAAAACTCAACTGCACCGTATTGTTCAACGGATTTGCCTCATCAATTCGGCGTTCAGGATCTACCTGAACTTCCAGCGTGTGAACCCCGGTAATCCCATATGTCGGGATAGTCGCGAAAAACAGGCGATCGGCACACAATTCCGGCACCGTAAACCACAGCGTATCTCGCCACTGTTCCGCAGAATGCACAATGCGAATCTGGAGTGAATCGTGCCACCATCGTCCTCCATTCCGTATCATCCCGCGAAGAAATACCACTGTGTCCTCTTCCGCAAAGGTTGCCTCCCCCTGCGCATTGACCACTGTAAAATCTGTCTCCAGCACGTACGGGTCCACTTTGGGTCGATAGGCAATAATGCCCATCGGATCGCCCAGCAGCGTATACTGCCAGAACGTTGTCCGTTTCTCCTCCCCCATCGTCCACGGATTGAGGGTGTCCGAAATCACCAGGGTCCACATTTTTGCATACTGTAGCAAATCGCCAAAGTGAGCAACGGAATCACGAAATCCCTCAAAAAATCCGCGAAGCAATTCCCGGTCAATCGCAACGTAACCAAAACCGGTTGTTCCATAACACGCAACCATTCCTCGACGTTCGCCCCGCAGAAAATCCTCATTTTTTGCCACTACGGCTGGTTCAGCAAAAGCACCGGTCTGGCACGAAAAAGTCGCCAGGATGGGATACTTCCCGGTGTTATTGAAATCTTTTGCCCAGCCGAAATCCATATCAAAAATGGTTGGTGCGGCGTGCCCAACATAATTCACCCACATCACACCCTTATCGATTGCCCGCCGAATGAGTGTTGCGTTGGAATTATCCACATTCCCATCGCTTGCTTTTGAAATAATTTCAGCAGTCATACACAATGGCGCCTGATAGAGGTACGATCCAACAACCTGCTCTGCATCGAAGCGGAAAAGAAACCGCTCATTCTGATTTTCTCCGCCGGTCAAAAACAGCGCGTGACGCATCCACGGCTGCTGCGGCAAGCCTTCGTACTCGATAATTTTGTCCACGACTGCCTGCGCCTCTGCCTCGGTTTCAACAGGAATTCGCCCGGTGAGCAACTCCGGCAAAATATCGGGGGAAGGATCCAGAAGCGTATACCAGTAATCGCTGACCGGTTTGCCATACGACGGGACATAATCCTCCTTGATCGACTTCTCCCATACCTTGCGGGGATCCCAACTGGCATCGCCAAAGAAAACAGCATACGTCGGCGCCGGACGCTGCCATCGCTGGAAAGCGGCTTTGAAGAACCATTTAATCGCATACGGGTTCTTTTCCCCATAACTGAACTCATCATACAAACTTTCCACATCGACGACCAGAGCCGAAACGCCACTGCGCTGTGCTCGATACTGTGCCAACTGCTGCGCCTGTGACCAGAACTTCGAATGAGCGATTACAAGGTAATCCACCTGCCCACCGTAGTCTCGCCAATAGTGCAACTTTACCGGTTCGACCTTTGCTTCCTCCCATGCCGGAGGCGAGGCGGCTACAAACCACGTTGAACCGGTAGCAACTGGCAGTACCACCCGGTAACTGGAAGCACCGGGCAACGGAACAAATTGGGAAAGTCCAAAAGGGACGACACCTCGACGCTCTTCTACAATCGCTTCGTCTTTCTGTGCTATGAGCGCATACCGCTCTCCAGCCGTATACGAGGTTATTGCGGTTGCTCCCAGCGCTTGCAGCATCGTCCGAACCGTTTCTGGAAGCTCACTCCGGGTGTTCCAGACGACTGCTATCACGCTACGAGAAGGTGCATTGGTCACAGCCTGTTCAAACGATGCTGCCTGCTGTTGAAGGTCAAACAACTGTACAACGGTCGGTGCCGCTGTCGACACCACTACTGCCCATCCCCCGGAGAGCGTATCGACCAATACGTCCCCATCGACCATCAGGGTTGTTCGGCGATGGCAACTGGCAGCAATCTGCACACCCGACTCTGCATCCCGTACTACGGCATACTGTCGATGGGTCGTATCCAATACCACGATAGGCAATGTCGTTGCGCCGTGGAGTACCAGTGCGGCTGGGTTTGCCAGCTCTCGAACCTCACCACGGACCATTTCGTTCGACAGCACCGGCAGACTCCAGCCTTCGACCTCGAAGTAGTCCAGATACATCAGATCCGTATACGGTGGATCTTTGCGGTCGCGATATTCTGGCACTCCAGCCGAATAAAAACGCAATCGGTTGGGTCCCATTAGAACCTGCGTTGCTGGCAGCACAGCTTCCAGGGTATCATCCCGTCTGCCGTCAAACATCGTTTCTGCCACCACCGTATCATTGACCAGAAACTGCGGATAGTGATCCGGCTTATAATGCCGATTATCCGAAATTGCCCGGTACTGACAGCGGAAAATCAGGCTATCGGCAGGATACAGTCGCACCGGATAGGTAAAACCCTTGCCCCAGTGGATTCCACCTGTCCAGGACCAGTCCTCATCGCCGGTCACGTGATCCTTAAATCCCACCGACACATAATGATCTTCCTCGAAATGCTCGGTAATCCAGATTTTGCGAACGGTATCCTGGATCGCAACACTTCCCCATTCTCCAAATCGCTGCGATGCCTGCGAGGAATCGATAACCAGAAAGAAGGCTGTGTGCGTATCATACGAAGAGAACCAGACCGTATCTCCTGATGGGTGGAATCCCTGAAAAATCAGCGTATCCCCTTCATTGAACTGTCCATCCTGATCGCCAATGATTGTGTATGGCACTGGTCGAGCGCGATAGTACAAATGCAGATGGGCAAAATCCTGATTCCGAAAAGCCGGCAAGACGGAAGCAACCGATTCAAAAGGCACAAAAGCAACACCATCTTTGCTGGTTCTCAACTTCACTGCCAAACGTCCTTTGGGAAACGGGAGCGGAGGCAAAGAATCACTATCCAGAACCTGCGCAGCCGGCTCAAACCGCACCGCCTGTTCGGCATTGATGACCCCAGCGAACAATGGTTTTTCCAGCAATGCCTTCGGGAACTTTGTCCGCTGCCGGGCAGAAAACCGCATCCGGAGCTTCAGTGTGTGGAGCAATTGCCACTGATATGCCGTGCTGTCATAAACAAATGGTACAACTGTCAGGGCAAGAATAAAACGTCCCCGTTGCCATCCCAGGGGTGTCGTGTACACGACGGGAGTGCTCGATCGCTGGATATTCCGCAGAATGACCACCTCATCACGAACTGGAACGGCTGACCACTGCTCAATCTGGAGGGCAAACTGCTCCGACGGCAGAGCGATCAGAAATCGGAAATAGCGCACCGTATCTTCCTGTTTGACAAGCCACGGAGCATCGGAGCGGGCAATCGTTGAAGGCTCAACGTCGCGGATAAGAAGACGCCCTCCATCGGGTTGTTCCTCCCATTGCACCGTTGCGGCAGCAGCAATCCCGATCCAGAAACAGCATCCCACAATGCCTGACGCTATGATTTTTCGCACCATCGTCTTCCCTGCTTCATTCCAGTACCCGTTAGTGACGAGAAACGCCGCTCTTTTGTACTGCGCTACGGAAAGAAACGTCACTTTTGCGACGCTTCCGGAACACAGGGCAAAGAGAGAATGCAGCGCAATTTTCGGTGGAAACGCTCTATGCAGAAAAAATGGAACATTTTCGTAGCTGGTCTCCGAACCCGATGGCGTTCCCTCCCGGCTACTGTGCGTACAGGCAGGATACTGATCATCCATCTGGATCCACTGGGAGATACAGCGCTGCTGGTTGCCTACCTTCGATCCATTGGCTTATCAGCCGACCAGTTCGACGTATGCAGTCTGGCATCACTTGCTCCTTTCTGGCAGCACTTTTTTCCCACGCTCCAGGTCTTCCCCTTTCCGACCCGAAGCTGGGACACGGCTGCACTACGCCAGATGTGTCACAAACTGCGACCGCGCCAGTACGATGTGGTTATCCTGCCCTGCGTTTCACCACCGGGAGCTTACCTTGCCAGTTGTCCGATGGCGCCGCATCGGTATGGGATGATTGAAGCAGGACGGTTCTTTAGCGGAAGCCGGTGGCTGCTGTCAAAAGTATACGATGCTCCTGCTACCGAACACGTTGTCGATCGCTTCCGGAAACTGTTCGGATGGATCAACCCGGAATGGAGCAAACCTCGTCCATTGTCCCTGCCTCGCCCAACTGCCGCGCCAGCAGCTAATACCGTCCTTCTCCATCCCGGTGGCAAATGGAAACCCCGGCGGTGGTCCCTCGAACGCTACCTCCAACTGGCTCGCCTGCTGGCAATGCGCGGATTTTCCGTTCACATCCTGATCCATCAAAGTGAACCCGACCTTTTTCACTTTTTCAGAAGCCACCTGACCAACAAAACCGAAGGGATTCAGATCATACAGACAACCACCATTGCCGATCTTCTGGAAGCACTCGGCAATGCGCATTTCTTCATCGGCAACGATTCGGGACCCGCTCATTGCGCAGCGCTGATGAACATCCCTACCTTAGTCCTCTGGGGACCGGCAGATGAAGCCCGCATCCGTCCCCTGGGATCCAGCGTGGTGATTCTCAAAAAAGACATTGACTGCCGCCCGTGCAAACAATACATCCACCCTGATCGCTGCGAACGTGGTGTCAACCTCTGCCTCCAATGGATCACGGTTGAGGAAGTACTGGACACCTTCCTGAACAAACTGGTGCCGCTCTCACTCTGACAAGCCTTTCCTATCCACCACTCCACGCTGAACCCCGCCGCCCCTTTGCCATTTGCCTCCGGGTAAAAACTTCCTTGATACCGAACTGCTCCGGAATCTTCCCTTCCTTACTGTGTCCAGCTCCTACTGAACCCGTTGCACCTGAAACCGATGGATCGATCCATTGCTACGCTGGACCACACCAAAGTATGTGCCGCTGGGTAGCGCCGATAAATGCAGGCGCAGTTCATAGAACCCTGCTTCCAGCCGAAAGACAAAGCGGGCAACCTGACGTCCAAAGGCAGTATACAACGCCACGGTATACTCATCTGCTTCGGGACTGGTCAATGGCAACACAACTTCACCCGTTGCCGGCACTGGATATGGCTTACCAAGACTAAAAGCCGGTGGGGAAATTGTCGTTGCCCGCAGCCGCAGGGTTAAACCACATCGATTTTGCTCTAACTGGACGATTTCCTGTCCCTGAATCCACAATGGAAAGGTCTTTTCCCAGCAGCGAAATTGCAACACCAATCGGTCTAAAATGATCGTATCCTGGAAAGTGGCAGCACACACTACAATTGCTTTCTGCTCTCCCGGATCAATCCGGATCGGAAACTGCGATCGCGGGATCATAAGCCACCGTCGACTTTCCGCCCATACGTTCTGATCCAGGATAAAAGGCAGCAATCCAGTGTTTTCAACCCAGACCTCAAAGCAACGACGTTCGCCGATCAGAGATGTCAGCGTATCCGGCAGCGACTGCGTTCTCCATTGGAGCGTAAACCCCTGAATCGTATCGCTCACCTCCTGACGATTTCCGGAAGAATCCTGCACCCAGAGGGCAAAAATGGCATCCCGATAAGGATCCAGCACCCGGAAGGACCATTGCACGGTATCTTTCCCTCGCCAGTTGACATCCCTGAGCTCCAGATTTTCCAGCGTGACGATTTCATAAGTGGCAATGCCGGAGCGGTAGGGCGGAGGGTCCACAACCTGCACGGTCAGGGCGGTATCACACGGATCCGCCGTAGTTGTAATGGCAGGAGCTGCGGTATCCACCTGCACATCAATGTTCAGGGCAAGAATGCGTCGCACCCCGCACGGCTGATAGATATCCAGGGTATCCCGCACTGCCATTGGTACGGCGATCGGCTGACGCACACAGAGTTGAAACACCCGTTGCTGCCCCGGTTCCAGGGTAACTGCAGCGTCCGGGACTCCAAAGAGTGTATCGAAATGTCGGAGTCGAATGCTATCAATTGTTTGCGGGAATCTGCCATAATTCACAAGCGTAAAGGGATAACACGCCAACTGCTGACCCGGAACATACCATTGAGCAGCAGCGACTGTATCAACCGTCAGACTGGAATCCAGGTGTACCGTCATCCCTGGAATTTCCAGCATCCACTGTGTGACTCGTCCGGCACTATCAGCCGCCGTTACATAGCACCTTCCATCCTGAAAGGGATTTTCCAGCACGGCGGTAAACGTGACCGTATCCCTGCTAATCGTTTGCGTTGTCAGTGCAACATTGGAGCAGTATCCAGACTGCGCCACCACCGTTGCGATCCCACTGCGAATCAATCCCGTATCAGCCACCGTTCCCTGCACTCCAAAACACATTGCCTTCGTGGTAATTTGTGGTGGATAAACATCGATCAATTCCAGCACCTGTCCGCCGCCGACATAGCCATAGGACTCAACCTGCCCGTAGGCATAAACATAGACGCCAAAGGGTTGTTCTGCCCAGATGCGGTATACGCCGGGATGGACTCGATACGTTACGAATTCGTAATCTGAATCGCCGATGGGTTCTGCAGCCCCTATCGGTGTTACATCAGCAGGCTCAAAGTGAATCGCTTGCAAATCCATCGGTTTGACAATGGTGATATAAAAATCCCCCATCACCGGATCTGGTGTTGGGTCATCCCACTCATACAACTGTGGCACGATCACAAAATAGGAACGATCAAACAGCAGGGGATCCGGACTGATGAGAAAGAAAGGATCGCTGGCTGGACTTGCGCTGCCATTGATACTGGCAGTACTTTTAAACTGTGCTACCTGTATCGGCTTCGTTGCCCGAAGATGGAGAGGATGCGTCAATGCTGCTTCAAAAACCTGGCCAGCGCGCAACGTCGCCGCGAATGTTCCATCAATGTACAGTCGGGTGTTATCTCGAGCTGCTACAACGCGATACACATCTTCGCCCCTGGTTTGAATGCCCGGAGGATCGGGGAATGGAAAGAGCAGCGCCTCAATCCCCCACGCAGAAACTGGCAGCAATTGCGAGAACAGCATATCCCGCGAAGGCATATTAAATGCATCGTCCAGCGATATCGGGATCGTTGCCCGCTGGTGTCCGGCAAATACGGCAATAGGCTTATCGCTTCGAATCCGGGTTCCGGTCAGATCAGCCGTCAGGCTCCAGTTCATATCAGCCTGTACCAAAAACACTTCGCCCGCATCGAGGGTAATTTCCTGTCTTTTCATCGACGGAATGCTGGGTTCAATCACGACACGGGTGCGCGGCTCTGTTGCGACGACCACAAACTGTGAAGGCGTCGAACTCCCCTCCAGCATATCCTGGAAAGTATGTCCATTGCTGGGATAACTCAGCACGATGTAGTCTGTGCCCAGAACCTTCTTAGGATAAACCAGACACGCATCCGTTGTCCACTGGGCTCGATTGACGGCAACGACACTGATGTCGTTATCTGCGGTAATGTGGAATCCCGTACGAACAATTCGCTGATTCTGGGAATTGCTGTACGGCAGTTCATCCCAGTTATCCCCCCGCAATTCGTACAGTCTTGGAGAAAACGCCAGCCGATGCACTTCTCCAGGCTGAAGTATCACCATCAATGGCAACGTGTTTCCCAGAAAATCGGTCGCGTCAATCCAGACTCTGGTCTGCCGTTCAGCACCGCTAAAGAAAAGAATCAGGGAATCGCCGGGAAGATAGATTCGAACAAGCGTATCCCAGTCCCGTAGCTTGTTGTGATAGTTTGGCAGAAACGTCAAATAAAACTCTTTGCCTCGATTGCTGAAATCAGACTGTGCGATCAAAGCAACAGCGCTGAATACTGCAATTGCACCTATGACCCATCGTTGCATTCTGCTTTTCTGCCTCCCATCGTTTTCCATCTTTGAAAAGTTACGAATTTCTTTGCAAACAATGATCTCCTTTGCCCACTCTCGATCACTGAACCGAAGTTTCTATTCCTCCAGCGAAAGAGCTAAAATAGCCGCTGCTGCTCTGCGTTTCCCTGCCTGCTAAACGAACAAGGGGACTCACATCAATGGTCAGGACTGCGCAACGACTTCTCTGGACAACCGCTCTTTTTCTAATCCTGATTTTCACATCACCACTGTACACCAGCACTCCTCCTCGACTGATTGTCCTCATTTCAGTAGATCAGATGCGCGGCGATTATCCAGACCGATGGAATCCCTTCTGGACCGGTGGTCTCCGGCGGCTCCTAACCCAGGGACGTTCCTTTACCAATTGCTTCTACGAACACGCTAACACGCAAACTGGACCCGGACATGCTACACTCATCACGGGAACTTACCCTGCACAACACTCAATTGTGACCAATACTTTTTATGACCGCAACACCCACCACATTTTTTACTGCGTCACCGATTCTCTGGAATGGCACAAGGGTCAGCATCTTCTCGCTCCAACGTTCCTGAAAACCCCAACCCTGGGCGATTTACTGAAAGCAGCCCAACCGTCGGCACGGGTAGTGAGCATTGCTCACAAAGACCGCGTTGCCATCTTAATGGGCGGACACGCAGCGGATCTGGTGCTATGGTTCGATCGCCACACCGGTATGTGGGGGCATTCTCGATATTATGGGGACTCCATCCCGGCGTGGGTACGGTGGTGGAATCGACAATTCCCGGCAACTCGGTGGCAATACTGGCAATGGAAACCGGCAGGAAGCCTGGCGATGTACGCCACCGCCGACTCTGTCGACTGGGAAGGTACTTTCCCCGGTGGTGATCGACAGTTCCCGCATACATTGCCGGATACCAGCAACCGGAATACTTTTCTGAAAGCCTATCTCTGCTCTCCCCCAGCGATTGAGGATGTCTTCCTCCTTGCAGAAGCTTCTGTGCTGGCTGAAGGATTGGGACGTGATACCATACCCGACCTGCTCCTGCTTGGCGTTTCGGCGCCCGACTATCTTGGCCATCGCTTCGGTCCCGATAGCTGGGAAATTGCTGAAATGTTCCTCTTTCTGGACAGGCGACTGGGCGAGTTCCTCTCCTTCCTGGATTCTACCGTCGCCGATTATCTGGTGGTGCTCACCTCAGATCACGGCGTCTGTCCTATCCCCGAATATCTCCAGAAGCTGGAGCTCAACGCTGGACGGCTGGTGGAAGATTCCATCATCACCTTCGTTGACCAAAAGCTGCGCCGCCACTTTGGCACCCCCGATACACCGTGGGTTGAAGCTTTCATTCCTCCTTCTCTTTTTCTCAATCGCTCCGCCGCTCAGCAGGTTGATGCTGACTGGAAGCAGGTTATCGACTCGGTTCTGGTATGGCTTTCGTGGTATCGTGGCATCAGCTTAGCCATCACTCCTGAAGAGTTACTGAATTCCCAATGCCCACTGCTACCTCAGCAGAAGCGATGGCTGGGGAATGATGTCTACCCCGGTCGTACCGGCGACATTCTGGTCCAACCGCAGCCATTCTGGATTTTTGACCACCGAACCGCAATGCACGGCTCGTGGTATGAATACGACCGCTATGTTCCCCTGATCTTCTACGGAAAAGGCGTGCAGCAGGGCAGGATCACCACCCGCTGTGAACCCATCGATATTGTGCCCACCCTGCTCCACCTGCTCGGCATCCCTCTTCCACCGTGGCTGCACGGCAGTGTACTCCCGTTGCAGTCGCCCTGAGCAACCCTGCTGTAGTGTCCTCGCCAGTACCCTTCTGGCATTGTCACTTTGGACACCAGGAGGCTGTCCAGTAGCGATGATGTTCCATAATGGAAGGTCTTCCTGATCGTTTTACCGCCAGAGTCAAAAAGAACGGAGCAGAACGAAATGCGTTTTCTCATCACCCTTGCATTCCTCCTGACAACCGTAGCGGTAGCGCAACAACTGGATCGCCGGTATGAGTATGCCCGCTCGTACGAAGAAAGTGGTGACTGGCAGCGAGCTGCTCAACTGTACGAAACCCTCTACCGACAGGATCCTCGACCGGAATACTTTGAAGGACTGGTCCGCACGTATCTTCAGCTCCATCGCTACAGCGAACTGGATCAATTCGTCCAGCAGCGATTACAGCAGCAGCCGAGTGTTGATTTAGCAGCGCTCCACGGCGAACTGCTGTGGAAAATGGGCAGGATGGAAGCGGCAAAAAAAGCGTGGGACGCCGCGATCGCCTTAGCGCCGGACAAGCCAGAAACGTATCAAACTGTGGCAACTGCCCAGTTACGGAACCGCTTATATTCGTACGCCATCGAAACGCTGCTTCGGGGACGCCAGCAACTGGATAATCCTTTCCTGTTCGCTGAAGACCTCATTCAACTCTACGGCGCCACGCAACAATATGCCGAGGGAACACGTGAGGCGCTGGACCTGCTCAAGCGCAAGAAAAATCTAAGCTGGGTTCAGGGTCGCATAGCTGCCTTTCTCATTTCGGACAAAGGCGTTCGGGAAGTATCTGCCGTACTGGACTCTGCTGCTGCAATCGATGACTCTCCGGCATTTCTGATGCTCTATGAGTGGTTCCTGCGTGAAACCAAGCAGTACGACAAGGCGCTGGAGGTGGTCAAGCGACTGGATCGCTATCGTCAATCGCCGGGAATGGCACTGTTCGATTTTGCCCGCCTCTGTTTTCGCGAAGGCCAGTACCAGACGGCACTACGGGCATACGAAGCGGTGCTCCAGATAGGCAAACGCTCTCCCCACTACCAGGCTGCAATGTACGGCGCCGTCCGCTCCCTGGAACATTTGCTGCTGGACTCTGCCAAACTGGACCCGGAGCAATTATCAGAAATCGAGGATCGGTACCACGAGATCATCGAGCGGTTCCCTGGCACCCACTTTGCTGCCCAGTCGTTCTACCGCCTGGCACTCTTAGCCCTCCAGTACCGCAATGATCTGGAGCAGGCAGAGGAATACCTGAAAAAAGCAGCCGCTTTCCGCCGTTTCGATCAAATTGCTGCCCAGGCATTGCTGGCACTGGCTGATCTGGCACTTCGCCGAAATGCGCTCGATTCTGCTCGCTCCTACTACCAACAGGTTCTTCAGACCTATCCCCGCATTCTGGAAGCACAACTTCAGGCAGAATATGGGCAGGGAATGCTGGAATTTTACCAGGGCAACCTGGATTCTGCTAAGGCGCTTTTTGGCAAGGTAGCGGTTCACTTAGATGCAGACGCAGCGAACGATGCGCTGGAAAAAATTGTGCTGCTGGAAACATATCGTTCCGAAGCGGAGCAAGCAGCAATCAAACTGCTGGCAGCCGGGATGCTCCGCCAGAAACAGCGACAATACAAAGAAGCGCAAACGCTCTACCAGAAAGCACTCCAGCGGGCTGGCACCAGCGAACTGGCAGCGTATATCCAGCTTCAACTGGCACATTTGTTCCGGGAACAGCGCCAATTAGATGCAGCGCTGACACTGCTGGATCGCATTCTGAAACAGTATCCATACACTGTTTTTGCAGACCGCATTTTGTGGCTCAAAGGACAGATTTACGAATCCACAAAGCAGAAGGAAAAAGCGGTGGAAGTATACAGCAAGATTCTGCTCAGCTATCCCCGTTCTCCCTTAGTTCCTTTTGCCCGTGAGCGTATCAAAGCTTTGAACGGCGGTGTGTAGCAGAGCGCTGCTACCACCCCACGGCCGCATCATCCCCGCGGGGATCGGCACCACCTTCCAGGATGCCATTTGGCAGACGCAAAATCGCGTCAACGCGACCAATGCGCTGCCGCTGACGGAGCACGTGTCCCAGTGCTTCTAATTTCCGCCGAATCGCTGGCGTGAACCGCCCCGGCTCATAGTACACCCAGGGTGGTCGCCACTGGTGATGAAATCGTGGTATGGTCACTGCCTGCTGCATTGTCATTCCAAAATCCAGAACGTTCAGGATGGTCTGGAAAACAGAAGTAATAATGGTGGATCCACCGGGCGTACCCAGCACCATCACCAGCACATTATCCCGATCCACAATCGTTGGCGTCATTGAACTGAGCATTCGTTTTCGGGGCGCGATCGCATTGGCTTCATAGCCAATCAAGCCGTACGCATTGGGCACGCCCGGCTTTGCACTAAAGTCGTCCATCTCGTTGTTTAGCAAAAATCCTGCACCTTCAACCACCACAAACGAACCATACGGTCCATTGAGCGTGGTGGTCACTGCTACCGCATTGCCGGCACTATCGGCAATGGAGAAATGGGTGGTTTCCTCCGACTCATATCGATACGGATTGCCAAAGGTAATGGAATCCGAAGGTGTTGCACGATCGAAGCGGAATGATTGCATCCGTTCCCGAAGATAGGACTTGCTGAGTAAGCCGCGAAGCGGTATTTTTACAAAGTCCGGATCGCCCAGATATCGAGCTCGATCGGCGTATACCCGCTTTTCCGCCTCAATCATCAGGTGCAGGGTTCGCCAATCCATCCAGCCCCATTGAGCAATGGGATAATCCTCCACAATACGGAGCAACTGCGCCAGGAGGACTCCGCCGCTGGACGGCGGACCCATTGAGATAACCCGGTACCCCCGATATGCTGTTACGACCGGTTCTCGCCATCGGGCTTCGTATTGCTGCAAATCCTCAAGGGTGATCAGCCCATTGCCCCGCTGCATTTCTGCGACCAGCAGGCGAGCAGTTTCTCCCTCATAGAATCCTTTCCGCCCCTCTTGCTGGATACGTCGCAATGTTGTTGCCAGCGCTGGCAGTCGCAAGGTATCTCCTGCTTTCCAGGGTCGATCGGGGCGCACATACGGCGGTGGCTTCCGATTGTACTGCAAAAATTTTTCACGAAATCGATTGAGCTTGGCTGCTTCTCGCTGCGTTAGCGGAAACCCTTCAGAAGCCAGACGAATAGCAGGCTCCAGCAGGCGATGCCACGGCAGTCGTCCGAATCGCCGATGGGCTTTGACCATCCCATCCACCGTCCCCGGCACACCAACTGCCAGATGTCCATAGAGACTGCGACCGGGAATAACATTGCCCAGCGAATCCAGGTACATATCCCGATGGGCACGGTGCGGTGCTGTTTCACGAAAATCCAGCGCATAGACACGACCATCCTGCTGACGGATGACCATAAATCCACCGCCGCCGATATTTCCGGCGCTGGGGTAGACGACCGCCAGTGCAAACTGAACGGCAATAGCAGCGTCAACAACGCTTCCTCCCTGCCGTAGAATGTCAATTCCCACCTGAGATGCCAGCGGATGCGCGGTTACGACCATTGCCCGCCGCGCCTGCACACCGCGCTGCACCTGCGCAATGGCAAAGCTCTGTCCGATCAACAGCAGCAGGACTTCCAGGCACAACCACCCCAGAACGACGGATCGCCACCTCCGCTGAACCATCTTACCACACCACCCGGAGTTGCACCTGAAGCTGCGATCCCACCGGCAACAATGACGCCATACGGAACAACGGCGCAGGCTGAAGGCACAGTTCAGCCGAAAGATCCGGACTGACGTCAAAATCCACCAGGTGAGCATCAACGTACGCATCCAGCGCCGCAATAGCGTAGATGATCGCCGTGTAGATCAAAAATTCGTCGCGGCGATCACGGTAATATTCCCGCACCTGAATCATCGACAATGGCGCCTCCGTTTGATGCTGCTCCTGATACGCTTCGATCAACTGCTGCTGCTGTTGAAACTGCAGATGGTAGTACACACTCACGCCGACGCCGGTCCCAAAGGCAGCAGCAATAACCGCCGCTTTGATCGGATGTCCCGTGTAAAGCTGTCCCCAACCGGGAAGTAACAGCGAACGCACAACTGCTCCCGTCGGCGACACGCCAGCAGTCGTATCAGGTGCTTCTGCGGCATTGGTTTGCGCGACAACGCCAACAATGGCTGCGAACCACAATGGGACCAGCACAAATTTCACGGCTTCTTATACGCAATCACTTCCACTTCAATTTTCACATCCTTTGGCAATCGTGCAACCTGCACCGCAGATCGCGCTGGTTTATGATCGCCGAAGACCTCGGCATACACGGCATTCATCGCAGCGAATTCCTCCAGATCCTGCAAAAACACGGTTGTCTTTACGACATCGGACAATCGATAGCCGGCTGCTTCCAGCACTGCTTGAATGTTGCGGAACACCTGCCGCGTTTGTTCCTCAATGGTGCTCCCTACAATGTGTCCCTGCGAATCCAGCGGGATCTGTCCAGAAAGGTACAAAAAGCCATTATCCGTCAAGAGCGCTTGCGAATAGGGTCCAATCGGCTTCGGAGCACTGGCTGTTTCGATGATCTGCATTCCACGATCTCCACGTTTATGAAACTTCCATCTGTTGCAGCATTCCCAGTGCCGCCGCTCCCAGAATACCCGTTTTATCCTGCAGCACCGCTTTATGAATCCGGAGCTTTTTGCCAACAAAGGGCAATGTTCGAATACGGGCAACATTCTGTATTTGCTCAAACACGGCATCTGGAAAATGGGAAAAGCCGCCACCGATCACGACATCTGGCACACCCAGCACTGTAACCAGCGAAGCAATGCCGATGCCCATCACTTCCGCAATCCGCGCCAGTGCCGCTGTTGCCCACGGTTCACCCCGGCGCGCCGCTTTCGCCAACTGCTGTCCGGAAATCGACCGGTGCCGCTGGTGGAACTGGTAGTAGATATACCGGGCAATTTCTTCGATTCCTCTGCGCCCCACCCATTGCTCTAAGGTTCCGGTACGAAAACCCGGCGTTGCCTGAAATGGCACGGCTGCATTGAGAACGATATGCCCCACTTCGCCTGCCCATCCTGCTCCTTTCCACAGCGAGCGATTCAAGATAAGTGCCCCGCCGATACCGGTGCCCCAGGTCAGGTACAGAAAGGAGGGCAATTGCTGTCCGACGCCAAAGAGCAATTCGGCAATACCAGCCGCATTGGCATCATTCTCCACCCATACCGGCACGGCAACGTGCTGCTGCAACAACCGACGCACTGGTACTTTGTGCCACCCCGGCAGATTGGGCGGATCATACACCACGCCTCGATCATCCACGATGCCGGGCACACCAACGCCAATCCCTCGCACGGCTTTTGATTGTGCCAGCAATGACTCTACCAGTGCAACCACGGTCGCAAGAATTTCCTCAACCGAACCGCGCGTTTCCTGCACAACCACCTTCCGCACCCGCCCTGCTGACGTCACCAGTCCCGCCTTGATGCGGGTTCCACCAATATCAACGCCAATCCAGTCGCTCATTCTGCCGTGCGAAAAATGTACACTTCTTCTCCCGGTCGCACCATTCCGTATTGCTCCCGCGCCAGCTTTTCAATGTAGAGCGTATCGGTTTGCAA
>JALWUI010000021.1:0-14265 GCA_027082775.1 Candidatus Kapaibacterium sp. | reverse complement strand
ATCGTTCGATCAATTTTCGCAGTGAGTCCCGCCGCCGCTGCTGCTGCGCAATTTGTTCCTGCAAATCCCGCTTTTCCATTTCCAGGCGGATACGGGTCCACAGGCTGTAATCGGCAAAAAACAGGATAAACGCCATCACAACCGCCACCACGACCGCAATGACTATACGGCGGCGCAACAATTGCCGCTTGATCCCTCGCCGCTTACGCCTACGCCGTCGCCTCATCACCCCTTTTTCACTGTTCAGATACAAAGTTACAAAATCTCCGGCAGGCATACGCCATACCGGATGTTCTTATGGTATGCACTGCCAGAGCAGTCCATAGGAATAGTACGCTCCGACCCCACCAGTCGTTTACATCCTCTCTGGCGCCGAAACACCCAGAATTGCCAGACCGTTTCGCAGCGTGGTTTGGGTCGCGTGCAATAACGCAACTCGCCCCTCCCGAAGCGGAGAATCTGCTCCAAGCACGGGATGTTGATGATAGAATCGATGGAACGCCGTAGCAACATCTCGCAGGTAATCCGCCAGTATCACCGGTTCAGCGGCGCTGGTAGCTGCCTCGATAATTTCGGGGAATCGGGCAAGTTCCTTGATCAACGCCAATTCCTCCGGCTGCTGCAATTGCTCGATCCCTTCCATCATTGCAGCCTCGGAAATTGCAATTCCTCTTTCATCCATCTTTCGGAAAATCGACGCAATGCGCGCGTGGGCATACTGGAGATAAAAAACTGGATTTTTTTCCGACTGCTCCCGCGCCAGATTGAGATCGAATTCCAGATGTTTCGACACACTGCGCATCAGGAAGAAAAAGCGGACGACATCGGCGCCAACTTCATCAATCAACGTGTCCAGGGTATAGGTTTTCCCTGACCGTTTCGACATTTTCACTGGCTTGCCATCCTCCAGCAGCGTGACAAACTGGTACAGAATCACCTTCAAGCGGCTCACATCATATCCCAGCGCCGCTAATGCCGCTTTCACATCCTCTGCGGTTGCAATGTGATCGGCACCAAAGACATCGATCAGCACATCGTATCCCCGCTCAAACTTCTCCCGGTGATAGGCAATATCCGGCAATCGGTAGGTCGGCTCTCCGGTGGATTTCACAATCACCCGATCCTGCGGGCGTCCAACCGCCGTAAGTTTCAGCCACAGCGCCCCATCTTTCTCATACACCAATCCTTTCTGACGAAAGAGCGCAATCACTTCCTCAATTTTCCCCTCAGTGTACAATCGATCCTCGTTGAAATAGACATCGAACTGCACTCCCATTCGATCCAGCGTTTGCCGAATCATACGGAAGCACCACTCCTCGCCTTTTTTCTGAATCAACTGCAACTGTTCCTCCGTTCCCTGCCGCAACTGATCGCCGTATTGCTCCACCAGCGATCGGGCAATGTCGGTGATATACTCACCCCGATATCCATCTTCGGGCAACGGGTAATCGGCATCGCCGAGCAACTGTCGATAGCGGGCATAAATTGAGAGTGCCAGCATCCGCATTTGATTGCCAGCGTTATTAAAATAGTACTCCCGCACCACTTTATGCCCCATCCACTCGTAGAGATTTGCCAGCGTATCCCCGATTGCTGCATTCCGCCCGTGCCCCAGGTGGAGCGGACCGGTGGGATTGGCGCTGACAAATTCCACATTCACCGACAGCGGATGTTCTGCCTGATGTCGTCCCCACTGTGCCCCCTGTTCCACAATCTGCCGAAGCATCTGGTGATAGAACTGCGGGGTAAATCGCAGATTGATAAAACCGGGACCGGCAACTTCAACCTGTGCCAGGTCTTCTGCCATCGTCCGAAGTACTTCAGCAATCTGCTCTGCAATGGCTCGCGGAGGTTTCCGCAAACGCTTCGCCAGTGTCAGCGCTACATTCGTTGCTAAATCGCCGAACTCCTGCCGTGGAATTTCCAGACGAATCGTTTCAGCCGATACCGGGATTTGTAACGCCTCGAAAGCTGCTACCAGCAACTCTTGCGCCCGCTTCTTGAGCATTGTTGTCCGTGCCTTTTGTCATCCAACTTGCTGCTATTGTCATTGTGCGTCCTCACGACACCGAAGTTTCTGCTCGCACGATCGCCGGAAACTCGTTTCAATCCTATCGGCGACTGGTATCAGCCGCATCATCTGCTGTCTTTCAGCCGTGTGCGCTACTCCCCGACGTCTCGCCTCTCCATTTGCTCATTGCCGATAGAAGGCTGGATCTCGAAGTAACTCCAGGACATCCAGGAAGAATTCCCGGGAGCGCTGGGCACCCATAAACCCGATCTCCTTAAACTGGATCCGCCCTTTTTTGTCAATATACACCTTAGTGGGAATGCCCGTAATGCCATACTTGCGGATGAGCGCATCTTTTTTGTCCAGATACACCGGGAAGGTATAGTTGGTCTGCTTCAGAAATGCTTTGACAATGCTATCCCGATTGTCGACGCGCTCCCACACATTGATTACCAGAAACGCAATGTCTTTGTCGTTCTTCAACGAATCGTACAGCCGTTGCAGGACAGGAAACGAGGCTTTGCAGGGTCCGCACCACGTTGCCCAGAAATCGAGGATCAAAATTTTCCCCTTAAAGTCGCTTAAGCGAACTTTTTTCCCATCTAAGGTGGTCAGTTCGCCATCGACCATTGGCTGATTCAACCGCTTCTTGAACAGCCGCATCTTGCGATAGCTCCTTTTCTCTTGCTCCAGATGCTGCTCTAATTCCCGAAATCCTTCATCCCCTTTGCCAACCAGAGAGTCATACAATGGACGCAACTGCTTCTGGATGGAATCCGAGGCTTTACCGGTCACGATTGCCTGCTGAATGAAGAGAAATGCGTCCTTGGAGTGTCCGAAGCGGATCAGCAGCGGGATCAGGTGATCGTAGAGATCAGCAGGAACCTCCTCCATATCGTACCACATCAGTGCCTGCTGATAGGCTTCCATCGCCTGCTCCAGATTGCCAAAGGCTTCCTGCACCAGCCCATACGTATAAAATGCCTCTGCTCGCACAGTTGTCATCTGCTTTTCCCACTCCGACGGCGCCAGGTACGGCGGTTTGAGCGATAGCAGATCCTGCTCCACATACTCCCGCATCAGGTTGGCAACTTCCGCCAACCGATCCCGGAGTTTTCGCTGCTCAATCGTATCGGTCATCATCTGATACTGCCCCAGCAAAAAGCGCGTCAGCATAATGTACGACTGCGGATGGGGAGATGGGATGCGTTGCAGAAAGGCGGCAACGGTGTCATATTCACCCCGACGCAGATATCGGGTAACAATGTTTCGCTCCAATTCCTCACCCTGTCGATAAGCAGGATATCGCTGCAAGAACAGCGTTGCTTCGCGCAAAAACTGTGATGGATCGGTCACTGCCATAAGACGCTGGAATTTCACCTCCTTTGCCGCCTCACTTTCCGGAAACTGCGCTAAAAGAATCTGCTCCAGTTCCTTCACCTTTTCCGGATTCCGGAGCATTTGCCACCCACGGATCGCCGTCAGGAGAAAGTGCGGCTGACTGTAATCCTGAAACTGTTCCAGCAACGCACGAAATTCTTTCTCAAACTGCGACGGAGAAATTTCGCCCAACACCTGCTTGAGCCACAACAACCCCACCTGTGCCGGCAAATAGTTTGGCGATTGCTGAAGTTCCCGCTGAAATGCTGCTCGTGCAGAATCGTAATTCACCTGCCGCTTGCAGGGCTCCGGCAAACTGCCCAGAAAGCTGTAGCCACGCCGATAGTGCGCCCCCTGGACCGGATGCACAAAATCGGCGGTGACCAGAAAATCCCAGAAACGTTTTTGATTGTCATCCACCAGCTCGCCACCATCGGTAATCTTGATCATTCCAAAAACATCCGATGGCTTCAACTGCACCGTGCCTTCGAATTCTCCCCCGCCAGCACGGCGCAACTCAGATACCTCCACGCGGGGTATCCCATCCGGCTCAGTGAACAGGTACACATACGCATACAGCTTTGTTACCGGCGCCAACTGCTGGTTCGGTTTGTACTTAATCGTCACCAGCTTCCCCTGCTTCGGCTTCGCCGGAATCAGTCGAACCGACGACTGTGCCGACAGCGCAACAGTCCATATCAGAAACACACTTATGATGCCCAAATACCATCGTCGTCGCATTGCAACGCTCCTCTTTTTTGTACGTACCTTCTTTGTCTGCATTATTCACCTTTTCAAGGCATTTTTGCGTTCGGCGTTCGGAAGCGATTTTCGTGCTGCACTCGGATCATTCCCCCCAGCGGGATGTGCGTTATGCAAACGCCTGCTTCAGCAATTCTTCCTGCTCCATTGCGTGCAGCACAGAGTAGCCGGTTGCTGGACTGGCACTTTCCGGGCGGGCGACACACCAGAACCGCTGGTGCGCACCAATTTTATCCCGAAGTTTCTGGTCAATATACCACCAGGCGCCCATATTGATTGGCTCTTCCTGCACCCAGAGAATTTCCGATGCTCTGGCAAAGCGTTCAAGAATCTGATCAATCATCGCTTCCGGGAAAGGATACAACTGTTCAATGCGAATCAACGCAACCTGCGATTCAGCCTTCAACTCCCGGCGACGGACAAACAGATCGTAGTAGACCTTACCCGTGCAGAAGATCACCCGGCGCACGCCGGCAGGATCAACGGGATCAGGAATCACTTCCTGAAAGCGTCCACTGGTAAACTCTTCCAGTGTGGAGCTGGCCAGGCGATGGCGAAGCAAACTTTTGGGTGTCATCAAGACCAGCGGTTTTCGCCACGGCGCCAGCACCTGCCGCCGCAGTGCGTGGAAGTATTGCGACGGAAGGGTGAAATTGCCAATGATCATATTGTTCTCCGCCGCTAACTGCAAAAATCGCTCTAAACGGGCACTGGAATGTTCCGGTCCCTGTCCTTCGTATCCGTGGGGCAGCAGGACCGTCAGATTCGTTTTGGTTCCCCACTTAACCTCTCCACTGCTCAGGTATTGATCAAATACAACCTGCGCTCCATTGGCAAAGTCGCCAAATTGCGCCTCCCACAACGTCAAACCTTCCAGATTCTGCAGGCTGTAGCCGTATTCAAAGCCCAACACCGCAAACTCCGACAGGGTGCTGTCATAAATATGCAACTGCTCCTGCTCTCCGGGTTTTATATGGTTGAGCGGAATGTATTCCTCTCCGGTTTCGTAGTCCACAAAGGCGGCGTGCCGCTGGCTAAAAGTTCCACGAACCGAATCCTGTCCCGACATCCGAATGCGATGCTTTTCCAGCAGAAGGGATCCAAAAGCCAGCGCCTCACCCGTTGCCCAATCAATCCCCTTACCGTCCAGCACCGATTGCCGCCGATGCTCCAGAAAGCGCTTCAATTTTGGATGCAGGGTGAAATGCTCCGGCAGGGTAGTGATTTTTTCGGCAATCAAGCGTAGGGTTGCTGCATCCACCGCTGTTGACACCGGCTGGAATAGATCGGCGGTCTGCCGCTGCTGGAGGAGTTGATGTACATCCACTTTCCGAGCAGATACCTGATCGTACGCTTTTTGCCACCGTTGCTGTGCCTCTTTGTATAACGCCGCAATGGCAGCCTCGTCCAGAATCTTTTCTCTTTGCAGCTTGCCACTATACAACTTCCACACCGGCGTCATCTGATTGATGATCTTGTACAGCAGTGGCTGCGTGTAGCTCGGCTCGTCCGCTTCGTTATGCCCGTATTTCCGATAGCAGAACATATCGATGACCACATCCTCGTGGAAGGTCTGGCGGTACTCCAGGGCAAAGAGGGCTGCGGCAACCACTGCTTCCGGATCATTGCCATTGACGTGGAGAATGGGAACCTGCAACATCTTTGCTAAATCGGTCGCATACACCGTCGAGCGGGCTTCTTCAGGCGAAGTGGTAAACCCAATCTGATTGTTGATGATGATGTGAATCGTTCCGCCGGTATGGTAGGCGCGAACTTTCGACAAATTCAGGGTTTCTGCCACTACGCCCTGTCCAGCAAAGGCAGCATCACCGTGGATCAGCACAGGCAGCACGTGATTTCCTGACGGATCCTGCAACTCATCAATCCGCGCCCGTGCCATTCCTTCTACCACTGGATTAACTGATTCCAGATGGCTGGGATTGGCTGCTAAGGTAATCTGCACTGCTCCGCCCTGACCGTGAAAGACTCCTTTCCCACCCAGATGGTATTTCACATCACCAGCGCCGTAAAACGACTCTGGATCCAGATCGCCCTGAAACTCGCGAAAGATCCGCTCGGCTGGCATGCCGATAATGTTGACCATCACGTTCAACCGTCCACGGTGCGCCATCCCCAGATACACTTCTTGCAGTCCCCTGGTTGATGCAGCGTCGAACAGGAAATCCAGCAGTGGAATCAGCGACTCCCCTCCTTCCAGTGAAAATCGCTTATGCCCGATAAATCGCGTGTGGAGAAACTGCTCAAGACTATCCGCATCGATCAACTTTTGCAAAATGCGCTTCTTCTCCTCCGGCGTAAAAGTAAATTTTCCCTCTCGATTCTCAATGCGTCGCTGCACCCATTCCTTTTTCTCCGGCTCCTGCATATGCTTGTACTCAATGCCCAGGGTACCGCAGTAGCGATCCCGGAGCACTGCCAGAATGTCCCGCAGCGGCGCACGTCCCAGATCTGCTAAGTCTCCCGCGTTGAACTCTCGATCCAGATCCCAGATCGTGAAACCGTACGAGGACGGCTCCAGCTCCGGATGGGTCTCGAAACTGTAGCGCAATGGATTGATGTCTGCATACAGATGTCCTCGCACCCGGTAAGCATTGATCAGCTCTCGAACCCGTGCCTCACGCTCGGACAACTCCTTGTAATCCTGAAACAGCGACACCACCAGCCGATCTTCACTCCACCGCCACGGGCGGAACGGGACGCCAAGATCGTGGAAAATTTCTTCGTAAAATCCTTCTTCGCCCAGAATCAATCGGTGGAAGTATTGCAAGAACTCGCCCGACTCCGCTCCCTGAATAATCCGATGGTCGTAGGTACTGGTGACGGTCATCACCTTACCAACCGCCATTGTCGCTAAGGTTCGCTGCGTCACCCCGCTGTATTCTGCCGGATACGTGATGGCACCGGTAGCGAAAATCAATCCCTGCCCCCACATCAACCGGGGAATGGACATCACCGTTCCAATCATTCCCGGATTGGTTAGCGTGACGGTCGTGCCCAGCAAGCTGTCCAGTTCCAGCGCATTGTCCCGTGCTTTCCGGATCAGCGTATTGTACGCTTCCACAAATTGCTTGAACGAGAGTTTCTCTGCACCCTTCACATTCGGCACCACTAAGGTTCGACTCCCATCCGGACGGACCAGATCAACGGCTAATCCCAGATTGATCGACGAGCGGACGACCCGATAGGGTTTACCATCCACAACGGTGAAGGCATCATTGAGTCGCGGATACTTTTTGAGCGCTTTGATCAATGCCCATCCGATCAAATGGGTGAAGCTCAACTTTGATTGCCCTTTGCGTACCAAGAAAGCGTTCAACAACTGGCGATTTTCGTCCAGCACTTTCACTGGTAACGTTCGGACTGACGTTGCCGTCGGCACTTTCAGACTGGTATTCATATTCTCGGCAATCCGGCTCTGAATGCCGCGCAGCGGAAGCAACTGATCCTCAGGTCCGATCGGTACCGGAGGAAATTCTTCCTCGACCCTTGCAGCCGCTGGGGGCGCTTTCACCTGCTCCTCTGCCTTCTCTTTCTGCGGCGTCACTTCCACCGGAGCCACTGCAGGAGCTGCTGCCTGCTGCTCCCCGTCAGATTTTGGCTCTGGCGACTGCAACTGTGGAAGCCACAGGGGGCGCTGCTCTGCCTCCAGCCATTGCTGAATTTCCTGCTGATGCTCCTGAAAGTACCGGCGCCACGACGGCGATACGGATTCGGGATCTTTGAGGTAATCAAAAAACAGCTCCTCGACGTAGGCTTGATTCAGGTCAACCATCGTTTTTTCTCCACTTAGCCGGAAAACTTTCTCTGTCTATCATTGTGCCAGGATTGATCAACCACTTCGGATCGAATACGCGTTTTATACGACGAAAATAATCCACAACCTCTGTACCGAACATCTGCTGCAAATACCGTTTCTTCAATTTCCCTACGCCGTGCTCGGCGGAAATAGTACCCCCCCACCGCAACACCTGTGCCACCGCTTCATCGTACGCGCGCCGGGCACGATGGCGTTCTGCCTCTGAGCCAACAAAAAAATTTGCGTGCAGATGCGCATTGCCAATGTGCCCATAGATCACCGCTTCCAGCCTATGGCGGTCTGCCAGTTGGCGATACAGGAAGTACAGTTGCCGGGTATAGGATTCAGGCACTGCCATATCCGTTCCAATTTTTGTCTGTTTCAGCGCACAAATGCGCTCATACACGGCTTCGGAGACGGCGTGCCGCAGCCGCTGCATCCGCTCCTGCTGCTGTGCATCCAGCCCCACCCACGTTGCATCTGCCAGAGCGCTGTGCTGCGCGATGAGCTCATACCACTGTTCCAGCAATGGCATTGCTGTTGCTTCGGTACACTCCTGCTCCAGCCAGATTGCCGCCTCCGCCTCCGGGTGAAATTCCGGAAACTGTGATCGCACCAACTCCAGCGACGGACGATCCAGAAACTCCAGCAATCGGGCATCAATGTCTCCACCACCCGACCGCCGCGTCTGGTACGACCGATGTCGCGCCTGCTCCACGAAGTCCAGGCATCCTTCGACCGAGTCAAAGAACGCCACCAATCCGAACACTTTCGGTGGCAATGGAATCACCTGAAGTTCCGCTTCCAGAATCACCCCTAAAATTCCTTCACTGCCAATGAACAGGTCGATCGCATCCATCCCCGGCTGTACAAACAATCCAGCGGCGTGTTTCGACACAGCCGGCATCGGAATAGGGCGAATGGGGACGGCATAGCGCCGCCCGCTTTCCGACTCAATCCGCAGCGTTCCCTGCTGCGCCCGAAACTGCCCGCGCCGCAGATCCAGAATTTCCCCATCGCCCAGCAGCATACGGAGTCGGCGCACGTAGGGACGGGTTGCCCCATATTTGAACGTTCGGGCTCCGGAGGCATTCGTCGCAATGTTCCCGCCGATCTGAGAGCTGCGTTCCGTTGGATCCGGGGGATAAAACCACCCCTGCGCTTCGACTGACTGCTGGAGTTCCCGCAGCACCACTCCCGGTTCGCTCCACACCCACGCCGTTTCCCCGGTCTGATGGAGCGCAAACCGGTTCAACCGTTCCACAGAAATCAGCACTCCACCGGTCGGCACCGCTGCGGCCGTCAACCCGGTGCGTCCTGCTGAAAGGGTCAATGGTTGACCCCGATCGATACACTCGCGGACCGCCTCAATGAGCTCTTCAACCGACTGGGGAATCCAGACTGCCTCAGCCCGCCCATCCGGATAATTGGAAGCGTCTCGGCTATAGGCGTCGACAATAGCCGATTCCGTGTAACTCACCATACAACCGTACAACGACCGCCAACGGAACGGTTTGTCAGCCTTCCAGTCCGATCAAATCCAGCGCCCGCTTGCCCCCGGTCATCTTTGCCAGCTCATCGTCATAGTAATCCGCAATGGTTGCGACGGCTGAGACCATCACCCCCAGCTCTTCGGGATCCAGATTCTTCACCGGCAGGCTGTAGCTGTAGATAATGGTGTGGTCAAACAACAATCCGAACGCACCGAAATGAAGCTCCGCATTCTTCCGCAACAGCCACTCCATTACCTCAGGAGTTATCTGCGCATCGGTCACGACGTGGGAAGTACATTCCACCACAGCATCATCTTCGGTAAAGGGACGGACAATGATCATCACCGATGCCGATCCCTTGCTGAGCGTAAAAGATCCATCTTCGAAGTCGACCGCATCGGGAAATTGCTGATTGAGCATCGATCGAACCTTCTCAATCGCTGCCTGGAGAACTTCTTGCTTTGTTTCCATCGCTTGCTCCTCTTGTGTCTTTTGCAGATCTTCGATTCTCATCGCACCACTCCTCCGACTTTATTGACCTGCTTCGGAAGAAGTTTCAGACGGCGGTAGTTTCCCCAGCTTCTGTTTTAACGCTAAGAGTTCCGCATCGACAGAGCTGCCCAGCTCCAGCTTGCGAAATTCATCCTCTATGCCGACCGTTTCTCCGCTCAGCTCCTCGAATGCCTCTGCCTCTGCTTCCAGTTTTTCGATCTTCTGCTCGAATTTTTCAAACTTGGAGAAAGCATCCGACCCAACACCGCTGAAGGCTTGCGCAATTTGCTTCTGCGCCTTTGCTGCCTGCGATCGGGCAATCAAGGTCGACTGGCGGGTTCGCGCTTCCTCCAGTTTTGCTTTGAGCCGATTCACCTGCTCCCGCAGCTTCATCGTCGTCTGGCGTGCTTGCTCGTATGCCGACTGGAGATCCAGCACCTGCCGCTCATAGAGTTTTTTCTTCTCCAAAGCTGCTCGTGCCAGATCTTCCCTTCCCGCATTCAGCGCCTGAATCGCCTTCTGCTCCCATTCCTGCGCCTTCCGCTGCGCTGCCTGAATCTTCCGCTCCAGCGATCGCTCATTCGCTATAGCATTGCCTAAAGCTAAGGTCGCCTTGTTTACCGCCTCTTCCATCTCAATGACCATCTGCTTGATCATTTTCTCCGGATCTTCTGCCTTGTCCAGAAGATCATTCACATTTGCCTTGATCACGTCGGCAATGCGCTTGAAGATGCTCATCGGAACCCCTTTCTATTTGGTCTCACACAATAATTGCCAGCCTGAAGCGACACACATTGAACAAATCGAAACGACCAATCGTCCGTCGATTCAAAGGAAAAGAAACGAACAATGCAACTGAATGTTTCGGATCTGATGGGAATGTTTGAGCAATTCCAGAATAAACTGGAAGAGCTCAAAAGCAAACTGGCTTCGCTGGTGATCGAAGGCGAAGCCGGCGGCGGAATGGTGAAGGCGGCAATGAATGGGAATTTCCAGTTGGTTCGGCTCGACATCGACCCATCTCTGCTGTCACCAGAAAACAAAAAGATGCTGGAAGATCTGGTGATCGCTGCGGTGAACATTACGCAGCAGAAAACAGCGGAAGCGGTGCAAAAAATGTCCGAAGATCAATTCGGCTTTCTGGGTCCATTGCGCTCAATGCTGCCACCGCTGGCATAACAAAGATCAACTGAGCTGTCTGGCAACGATGACATTCGCCTCCGAAACCATCGAGCGAGCGATCGAAGCACTGACCCTGCTGCCAACCATTGGGCGTAAAACGGCACAGCGATTGGTGTTCTTTCTGCTTCGTGAACCCAAAGAAACGGTCGAAACAATCGCCAGCGCATTGCTGGCGCTGACAGAAAAAGTTCAGCTCTGCTCCACCTGCTACAACTTCACGGACACCGATCCCTGCGCAATCTGTGCCTCCCCGCGCCGCAATCGGTCGGTGATCTGCGTTGTGGAATCGCCCAGCGATGTGGTAGTAATCGAAAGCACCCACGAATTTTCTGGATTGTACCACGTACTGCACGGCACGCTGAATCCGCTGGAAGGTATTGGTCCGGAAGATTTGAAAATCAAGGAGTTGCTGGCACGCCTCGATGAAAACGTGAAGGAAGTCATCTTGGCGCTCAACCCCACAGTCGAAGGGGAAGTGACGGCGCAATACCTTTCCCGACTGATCAAACCGCTGAACATTACCGTCACCCGCATTGCCAGAGGCGTTCCCATTGGCAGTGAGCTGGAATACGCTGATGAAGAAACCATCGCTCGAGCACTCCAGGGGCGAGTTCCGCTATGAGGCGACAGCAGCAACGACGGCGAGAGTGGTTTCAACACTGGTTTAATTCTCATTTTTACCCGCTGGTCTACCAGCATCGGGATCAGGCGGAGGCGGCGGTTGCGGTCCAGCTTTTCCTCGAAACCTGTCCGCTACCGCCCGGTGCAAAGATTCTGGATCTATGTTGTGGAACCGGTCGCCACGCTATTCCACTGGCACAGGCAGGCTTTAATGTCACCGGACTGGATATTTCCACAACCCTGTTGCAGTATGCCCAACGACAGGGCGCTACGCTGCCCAACCTGCGATTGGTTCAGCAGGATATGCGCCTTCCCTTCCCTGACGCTCCGTATGATGCCATTCTCAACCTCTTCACTTCCTTCGGCTACTTCGAGACTTCCGATGAAGATTTGCAGGTGCTCAAAAACGTTGCAGCGGCACTCCGCCCAGGAGGAATCTTTTTCTTCGACTACCTGAACGTCCCCTACACGCTCCGCACGTTGCGACACCGGGATGAGCGGGTCATTGCAAACCTCCACATCATTCAAACCCGGTCGGTCAATGGCAAATGGCTGCGGAAAACAATTCACATCCGCGATTCCGAAGGTGCTCACCATCAGTTTGAAGAGCGAGTCCGGCTATACACCCTCAGCGATTTTCAGCAACTCTTCGCAGCCGTTGGTCTCCACATCCGCCACACCTTCGGTGACTACGATGGAACGCCATACCATCCGGAACGCTCTCCACGGGTTATCATCGTCGCTCAGAAAAACACGTCAGCGGAAGCAACCAGAGCGGACAGGAGCAAACACAATGCGGATTCGCAGGAACATTGACCGCAGGCGAAAAGCGCTGATTGCTGGCGCGTCAACTTCAGGGAAGACGTGCTTGCTTCACTCGTGGTTCTTCCTGCTGTCCGTCTTGCTATATCTCGGCGGTTGTGGTCTGTTTGAAACCCGCACACCGGAAGCTCCGACGCAACCGCAGGCTTCCTATCCCCTTGCAACCACTCCACAAATTCTCATTGACAACTTCCAGCGATCATTGACCGAAGCGGCAGTTGCACCCTATGTCAACTGCTTTGTGCCAGATGCAACGGCTGAAACACCGTACCAATTTATCCCGGCTGCAGATGCAGCAGCACAGTTTCCCGATCTGTTCCGTCAGTGGTCGGTCGCTACCGAGCAACTGTTCATCTCCAATCTTGGCGTCTACCTTCAGCAAAGAACAGCACAGCTTGTGCTCATCCAGCCCCGGTTTGAACACAGTCGTCCGGACTCAGCCATTTTTCAAGCAGATTATCAGTTCGTCTTCCCCGCTGCACCCGGTGGCGTGCCGGACACCTCCAGCGGTACAATGCAATTGCACTGCATTCGCGCTCTGAACGGACAATGGTACATCCAACGATGGTTCGATCAGCAACGCTCAGACTTTCCGTCATTCAGTGTTGTCAAAGCCCTGCTGATCCGATGAAGAGGCTGAGTCTGCTCCTCACAGGCATCACGGTCGCGCTGCATAGCTGTGTCAACCCCTTTGCGCCGCGACTGGCAGAAAACAACCCGGCGACAGCGCTTCTGGGCGATCAGCGCACGGTCGAGGGACTTTTCCGCAATTTTCGATACGCCTACACATTCCGGGACACGCTGGTGTACAGCCAGCTCCTTCATCCGGATTTCACCTTCATCTACCGCGACTATGAGCGATCCGTGGACGTAAGCTGGGGACGTAACGATGAAATGCGCGCAACTGCCGGGCTGTTCCGCAACGCACAGTCGCTGGATCTCACGTGGAATGAAATTGTCTTCTCCTCCGGCGATTCTACACGGCTGGACGTCACCCGCAGCTTCAACCTGATCATCACCTTCAATCCCGCCGACATCGTCCAGATTGATGGTCGGGTCAACTTCCGACTCATCCGCTCCCATCCGGACTCCGTATGGAAAATTCTCCGCTGGCGCGACGAATCAAATTTCTAACCGCCCTCCTACTTTACCACCCACACCGGTACCACCTTCATATACCGCCCGCTCCGCAGGCGCACAAAATGTAATCCGCTGCTCAACCCCTCCGTCCCTACCCGTACTTCTCTCCATCCCGCCTCCTGCTGCCCTCTCGCTATCACCACCTCCTTCCGCCCATAGCTGTCGTACAACACCACCTCCGCCGCTCCACTGAGCCCAATCCCGTACCGCACTACCACCTCCTCCCCTTCCTGCTTCGCCTCCAATCCGTACTCCTGCCCCAGCCGAATCTCCCGCACATCCCGCAAACAGTACTCCCCCAGGCGCACCGTGTCCATTCCCGTCTCCGCTTCCACACACACCGCCCGATCCCCAACATCTACACTGCTCACCTTTACCTCGACCGCTTCCCGATCCGTTCCGCCATACACCCCATACCACAGCCGCACCACCTCGCCATCGCCAAATCCTCCCGACCGCTGCCCCGCAAGCCGCACCGTCCCCATACCTTCGTCTATCACCTGCCACTCGCCTTCCACCGCCTCCAGCCTGCGATACCCCAGCAC
>JALWUI010000020.1 GCA_027082775.1 Candidatus Kapaibacterium sp. | reverse complement strand
CCGCAATGTATCCGTCCGCATAGCTGGCAGAGACTTTGTAGTAAGGCGTGGCGGGTTTGCCACGAATCCCGGAAACACGAACGCGGTCGTTCCCCAGATCTTCCAGTTGAATGGTCGTAAAGTCTGCAACGCAGTCTGGCGTGATGTATTCCCGCGGATCACCGATTTCGTACACCAGTTGCTCTGCCACTGTTTCGCGGGTCACGGCGCCGCCGGTGTTGGGATGCTTGGTGACAACGAAAGTGCCATCGGGTGAAGCTTCCACAATTGGGAAACCGACGTTGACCAGATCCAGAGATTCCCAATCACCCAGGAAATTGCCGCCTGTTGCCTGCGCGCCGCACTCCATAATGTGTCCGGCTACGGTGCCGGCTGCCAGCTTATCCCAGTCATCGGGTTGCCAGCCGAATTCGTAAATCATCGGCGCCAGCGTCAATCCCGTGTCGGTCGTGCGTCCGGTAATGACAATGTCCGCTCCCTGCTGCAGGGCTTCAACGATTGGGAAAGCGCCCAGATACACATTGGCACTCAGCAGCCGATCTCGAATTTCCCGGATAGGCTGCCCTGTCTCCATATGCCGCATTTCATAGCCTGCCTCAATGAGCTCATCAATTCGGTCAAGGATGTCGTCGCCCAGCACAATCCCAATTTTCAGTCCAGAGACTCCCAGTTCCCGGGCAACCTGCGCAATAGCATCACGGGCAGCAAGCGGGTTTACGCCGCCGCCATTGGTGATCAGTTTGATATTCCGCTCTTTGAGATCCGGCAGGATCATCCGGCACACTTCCACCAGGTCGCGAGCATATCCCCATTGCGGATTCCGCATTTTCTGCTTTTGCAGAATCGACATCGTCACTTCTGCCAGATAGTCCATCACCAGATAGTCAATGGGACCACCGGTAACCTGTTGTCGTGGAGCCTCCAGCCAGTCTCCCCAGAATCCCTGTCCTGATGCAATACGGATGACCCGATCCATTCACTGCTATCCCGTTTTTTGGTACATTTGCGAAAAAACAAAATTACAACCCATCTTCGATGCGACAAGAGCTTGCTCCATTGCCCACTGCTCCGTCACCAGCATTCTGGTATCGAATAGGCTGGTTGCTGCTATTGACGATTTTCCTGAGCTATCTCTTTGTTGCCCAACTGCTTTTTCTGCTGTTGCCAGCTTCTCTGCTGTTTGCCAATGCCGGTGGACAGTTGCTGGGAATGTGGTTGCCTTCCTTTCTTATCTTTCGCCGCTTGCCGCCATCGTACCGGCAGGTGGCGTACCGATCACCGCCTGCGGATGCTGCTTTCTGGGGATGGGCAGCGGTCGGTTTTGGTGCTCTGCTGGCGTTAACGGTTGCGTTGCCAACGGTCGTCCTGCTGCTTTTGCCTGACTCTGTTGTGCCCTGGTTTCAGCAGCAGTTGCAGCGCAGTCTGGAGCGCTATCAGGATCTGATGGGCGATGCTTCCCGATTTTCTCTGCTGCTCGCAGCCGCTGTGGTCCCCGCACTTTCAGAAGAAACACTGTTCCGCGGCATATTTTTGGATACGCTCCGAATTCGACATTCCTTCTGGGTGAGCATTACGGTGAGCGCAGTCATTTTTGCGGTCGTGCATTTTGATCCTGCCCACCTGCTGGAGTTGTTCCTGCTGGGAAGCTATCTGGCATTGCTGGCGCTGGTAAGCCGCTCTTTGTGGGTGCCCATCGTGTTCCATTTGCTGAACAACGGACTGGCGTTGCTGACCTTTGCTTCGATGCAACCTTTTGGGAGCGTCGATCCGCTGCCGATCGAATGGTGGCTTCCTCTTACCACTGGCGGCGTCGCTGGGCTCAGCCTTGCTGTCCGACAGTTGCTTCACTGGCAACGCCATACGAATGTCGATGGCGTTGCTCCTTTGCCCGCAGCGCCTGAATCACATCCTCCGGCTTCAGCGCCGGAACAGGAAGGAAGCAGGCAGGGAGACGGCACATCTGGAGAGATAACTGAGCGATGCTGAAAAGCGGATTATCAACCGGGCTGTTTATGGGCAATGGAAAGTGCTGCATTGCTGGTCTATATCCCGCTATGGGTCTGAGCAGAGATGGAAAGGGTGTTTTTTCTTCGAAGTTTTCTGGAGAGGGGAAAACAAAATTTTGCCCGGCGCTCTGCGTATTTGCACCATTAATTAACAAGCGCAGAGCCAGAGTGAATGTCACAAACCATACTGGTCACCGGTGGTGCTGGATTTATCGGCAGTAATTTTATCCGGTATGTGTTGCAGCATGACC
>JALWUI010000019.1 GCA_027082775.1 Candidatus Kapaibacterium sp. | reverse complement strand
CGGATGGGTCGGTATTGGCAGCGGCGGAGGGAGTATCGCGGGATGGGCGGTATATAGTGGGGAGCGGGTATACGGTAGAGCGAGGGCGGATTGAACCGTTTCTGCTGGATACGGAAGGGACGGTAGGAGTGGTAGAAGAGGGGAAGGAGGATGGGGAGAGGATCAAGGTAGAGCAGGGAGCAGCGGGGATGCGGGTGAGGGTGAAGGGCGTGGTGGGGCGAGTGCGGGTGAGGGTGTATGATTACAGGGGGCGACAGGTATGGGAGAGGGAAGCGGAAGGGAGCGGAGAAGAGGTGATAGAGTGGGATGGGGAAGATGGCAGAGGGGTAGAAGTGAGTCGAGGGGTTTATTTCTGGGTGATAGAGTTTGGGGGAGAGCGGATGGTGGTGCCGGTCGTGTGGAGTGAGTGAATGGGGAGTGTCTTGCCAGCGGCTCCGTGGATCACCCCTACGTGGAGCGCCGACTTCAGTCGGCAAAAAAATGCATTCTAAAGGATGCGTCCCCAGTAAATGCACACTGAAGGGTGCGCTCCGACTGGGAGCACCGGCTTCAGCCGGCAAAAAAATGCATTCTAAAGGATGCGTCCCCAGTAGATGCACGCTAAAGCGTGCGCTCCTGCTGGAAGCGCCGACTTCGGTCGGCAAAGGAATAAAAGGGTGCACACTAAAGGATACGCTCCCGCTGCCAATGGTAGGGGCGAAGGAGTTTCCAGCTACGGGAAGTTCACGCTAAAGGGGTGCGCTTCTATGGGGGATACATCGCCGCTGCCCTCTGCTCATTTCTTAACCGGGGTTTTCTCCTTCCAGATTTTTGAGAAAAAAGGGAACCTTCTTAACCAGAGGAAACGAACAGGAAGAGGAAGGCGCTGTTCGTTGCAGTGCGTGCGTTGGGAGTTTGTGTCACAGTAAACAGCGGTTGCGATGAAGCAGCGCTTTTTCTTCGCACTTTTCGGTCTCGCTCTCCTGTTCTGGAGTTGTCGGAGCCTTCAGCCGCCTCCAGTTTCATTTACCGCTATGCCATCGATGGTGCTGGAAGGAGATACCGTCACCCTCAGTTGGGTGGTTGCTGATGCAGACAGTGCTCGCCTGGAAGGACAACGAGTGCCGCTGATTGGAAGAAAGCAGGTCGTGCCAAAAAGCGGCAGGCATTACACGCTGTGGGTGTATCGGGGAGATTCTGCATATCCTTTTGTGGCAATTGTGCACGTGCTGGCTCGGAGTAAGACAGTGCCACGCGGGACACCTGCACAGGAACATCGGAGTACGCAGCCGTCGGTGTACCTGCGAGGAATTGTCAATGCCCAGAGTGTGAAACCGAAAGATCAGCCGAGGCTGGAAATTTCGCTGATTGATGCTCAGGATCGTGCCGATTCCGTGATTCTGTACTGTACCGTTCGGGATCGCTATGGCAATTACGTTGCGAATTTAGCGCCACCGTACAATGACAGTCTTCGACCTTTCTGGCGATCTGTCGTTGAATCTATCGATGGGAAGCCCTATCCTGTTACGGACTTTTCTGTGCGGGAGATCCGGCAGAACATTGCACCACCGTTCGTAACAGCATTTGTGCTGGACTATAGTGGCTCGATGAGTGGCGATATTGGCTTTGTGGAGCAGGCATTTCGAGAAGCCCTCCGCTATGTGCGTCCCGGTAAGGATGCAGTGACCGTTGTTCAGTTTGATCATCGTGTGTATCATTCCGTTCCGCCGACGATGGATCTGGCGAAAATGCAATCGCTCATTCCATTTGGTCTGCTCGCAGGAGGAACGGCATACATTGATGCGGCATCGGTTGGCATAGATGCCGTTGCGAACGTGCCGAAACGGAAGGTGATCATTTTGTTTACCGATGGATTCGATAATGCTTCTTTCTGGCATACGCCGCTGGATGTGGTCTTGAAAGCCCGACGGCTCAATGCCAAGCTGTTTGTGATCGGCTTTGAACGCCCATTTGGTGCGCCTCAGCGGCAATTGCTGGAAGTGATGGCGGCAGTGACCGGAGGAAAAGCCTATTTTCCACGGAGTATTGCTGAATTGGAGTCCATTTTCCGGGAAATCTACCTGATGTTGCAGGTGTACTACCGTATTGCATACCCGCGTCCGCAGGTTGCAACGCCAGTGCGGCTTGTCAATGTAACATTTAAATTTCCGGGGCTGGATACCGTACTTTCCGCACAGCGTTCGTACTACGCTTCGGCAAAGCCGGCACAGCAGCAGCTTCAGCAGGATCGGTGGCAAGAAAATCGTTCGATCGTTGTGGCGTGGTTTGAGTATGGAAAGTCAACGATTCGGGCGCAGGATACAGCTCGATTGCAAGAGTTGGCGGCATTTTTACGGCAGAATCCTGACAAGAAAGTGCGGATTATCGGGCATACTGATACCAGCGGCGATGTGGCGGTGAATAAGCGGCTTTCGCTGCGGCGGGCAAAGGCAGTTGCGCAAATGCTCCGGCGGCTGGGAGTGCCGAAGCGGCAGATTGCGGAAATTATTGGAAAGGGAGAGGACGAGCCATTGTATCCACAGGAAGAGAATGAGTATCAACGGCAGGAAAATCGCCGGGTTGAAATTCAAATTGTTCGAAGTTAGGGAGGGGAAAAAGCCGGACAGGAGCGGATTCTACTCCTGTCCGGTTTCACTTTACCAGTTCATATTTTCCAGAAATTCTTTGTTGTTCCGGGTTCCCTTGAGCCGATCAAGGAGAAATTCGATCGCTTCTGGTGGCGATAGTTCACTCAGCACTTTACGGAGAATCCAGATGCGGTTGAGATCCTCAGGCGGGATGAGCAGCTCTTCACGCCGGGTTCCCGAACGATTAACGTCAATGGCGGGGAAGATGCGTCGTTCTGCCAGCCGACGATCCAGTACCAGCTCCATATTCCCCGTTCCTTTGAACTCTTCGAAGATGACTTCGTCCATTCGGCTACCGGTATCAATCAGGGCAGTAGCAATGATCGTGAGCGATCCCCCTTCTTCAACTTTTCGGGCGGAGCCGAAAAACCGCTTGGGTTTGTGCAGTGCGTAGGCATCAATACCACCGGAGAGAACTTTCCCGGAATGGGGTACAACGGCATTATGAGCCCGTGCCAGGCGAGTGATGGAGTCCAGCAAGATCACAACGTCGTGCTTTGCTTCCACCAGCCGCTTGGCTTTTTCAATGACCATATCAGCAACCTGCACGTGCCGCTCTGGTGGTTCATCGAAGGTAGAAGAAATCACTTCTGCCTGCACCGAACGCTTCATATCCGTTACTTCTTCCGGACGTTCATCGATCAGCAAAACAATGGGTATGATCTCAGGGTGATTGCGCGTGATGCTGTTGGCGATTTTCTGGAGCAGAATCGTTTTCCCGGATTTCGGCGGTGAAACAATCAATCCCCGTTGCCCCTTGCCGATGGGGCAGAGCATATCGATGATGCGCATATCGTATTCGCCGGGAACGGTTTCCAGTTGGATGCGCTCGGTGGGATAGAACGGCGTCAGGTTGTCAAACAGAATCCGATCTTTGATGACCGAAGGATCAACGTGATTGACTTTTTCAATTTTCAGAAGCGCAAAGAACCGTTCTCCATCTTTCGGTGGCCGCACCTGTCCCCGAACTGTATCCCCTGTGCGCAGCCCGAATCGCTTAATTTGTGACGGTGATACGTAGATGTCATCCGGGGAAGGCAGGTAATTATAGTCGGGGGATCGGAGAAAACCATAGCCGTCGGGGAGGACTTCCAGAACTCCTTCAGCGATAATTGCTCCTTCGGTATCTCCTTTGCCGTCTTGCCTGGGAGTATCTTTGGTGCTTTGTTGGTGTTGATGATAGGCTTCGATGATCTTGAAGATCAGATCTTGTTTCCGGATACCTGCATAGTTCTGGATTCCCAGTTCTTTGGCAATTTCCACTAATTCAGCCACCTTTTTCTTTTTGAGCTCCTTGACATCTAAGTCGACCGTGAGAATGTCCTTTTTCGTGAGTGTCGCCATACGTGAACGTGATTTTATGAAACTTCACTTTTATTGTCGCGCTTACTCTTTATGCGTTCGCAGGGAAATGCAGATAGAGTGCGTAAGGAAGGTTTATTACACCCTTAACAAAACAGTTGAACGCATAGTAAGCGAAAAAATTGTACCAAATAGCAAAAAGGAAAAGCGCCCGTTCCGCATTACAGGGAATGTGGGGCGCTTTTCCCTGAGCCGGCTGGAGATTATTACCGCCGGAGAGCGGTGATTTCGGTGAGAAACTGATCGCTGACCGTGACAACGCGAGCCGCAGCCTGGAATGCGCGCTGGGTTGCGATCATATCTGTGAATTCCTCTGTGAGGTCAACGTTCGATTCTTCTAAAGCGCCGCTGGCAATGGCGGTTCCAGGAAAGATTTCTACCGCTGTTCCGATCTTTGCCAGTCCACTGTTGGGCGTAACGCTGTAGAAGTTGTTTCCTTCTTTCAGCAGCCCTTCAGGATTGTTGAACTGGGCGATGACGATCTGACCCAACAGTTCTGATTGCCCGTTGCTGAAGGCACCGATGATTTTTCCCGTTTGATCAATGGTGATTTTTTCTAATTCGCCGGATGAATAGCCGTCCTGGCTGGTCACAGAAACCGTACTCTGTGCAGCGAACTGGGTGATGCCACCCAACAGGTCGGTTGATTCTGCTAAGGTGACCGTAATGTCCTTCGGAGTTGTTTGATCGAACGCGGTAACCGTTGTTCCATTGATGGTGGAGAGGATTGTGTTGAGATCAGATGCCGTAAGGGTAAAACTCAACGGGGAGCTGAGTGTTCCATCACCGTTGAACGTGATCGTCTGCGTTGTTGCTGAAGTGCTACCAACGGTAATCGGGATGGGGTTGGCGGTGTCGCCGTCAATGAAGACTTCCAGCGTGAATTGATTGATCGTTGTAGACTTGGTAAACTGTAACCGCAGTACGTGTTCTGCGCCCTGGTTGTCGTAAATGGTAACAGTAGGATTCACCGTGTCACCGGCAGCGAGCGAAGCGTTCAGATTTCCTGCTAATTTGATTTCCTGTGTCTGCCGTGGTGCCGATTTGAATGTTGGCGGAACCTTAATGTTGGTCAGTGTGCGATCCAGAACGTTCACACCATTGGAGTCTTTAACGACCAACCCATTGCTGTCTTTCTTGAGATTGTATCCTTGCACATACGCTCCCGTCGAGCTATCGACCAGGAAACCATCTCGGTCGAAGGAAAAAGCTCCCGCGCGGGTGAACAATTGTTTCCCGTTCCGCTCGACGACGAAGAAACCGGGACCCTGGAGTGCCAGGTCTGTTGGGCGGTTTGTAACTTTAATCGAACCCTGGGCAAAATCCACCTTGACACTTCCCAGGCGGACGCCCAACCCAATCTGGAGGGGATCAATACCGCCGATACCGCCGGCGGTAATGATGTTCGGCGCACTCCCCAGTCGGAAAGTTTGGTTGAATTGTTCGATGAAATTTGCCCGGCTGGCTTTGTAACCAATGGTATTGACGTTTGCAATGTTATTGGCAATCACATCGAATCGCTGCTGATGCGCTTTGAGCGATGATGTACCGGCTGTGAGAGAACGAATCAATGGCATTGGGAGACCCTCATTTTATGAAACATTTCCCTGCTTTCGTGTAAGTAGCCGGGGCATTGATTCAGCAGGGGGAACACTCCTCCGTCGGTCGGAGTGTTCCAGGAGGGTCCCCCACCCTGATGGTGGGTCCAACCCTCGCAGGAGACACTCGCACTCACAATCCCTGTGAATCAATGCATCCCTGCATTGCTACTTGTCAAAAAAGACCGCCGCGTCAATGTTTGTTACTATCCGCTCTGTCAATTGTTGTTGGTCTAATGCTGTAATCACAGTCCTGTTTTCGACACTTACAACGAAAGCTTTACGACCAATCACAATCAGGGCATTTCGTGCCCCTTTGGTTGCCGCCAGCTCTATACCCTTGATCAGCGATTGAAATTCGACAGGGGAGGGATATAACGCCCGACTGCGGAGTCGCTCTAAAGCGTGAGCAGAAAATCGCAACTGTTCCTGTGCGTGCTGCAAAACCTTCGCAAAGGGTTCTGGGGAAGAAAGTTCTTTGGGCGCACGCGATGGTTTCGGCGCCGTCGAAGCGGTTCTGGGGAGAAATGGAACCTGTATGCCGTTGACTTCGGGCATTGTGTGCTACCGGTTCATCCGTGAACATTGCTTCATCCTTCATTCGCTCGTACTTATCGGCGATTTGCTTCGGGACTTAAACGCTCCTTGCAGAGAGGGCAGCATTGCTCATTGGAATAACGTTGTTTTTTGATGGTCTTCTCACAGAGTGAGCGTTTGATAGTCTCCTTATAGAGCGAATTCTTGAGGAAGAATCGTTACTTGGAGGATCGGAGAGTGCAGGGTAGGCAGGGGGAAAAGGAAGCCGAAACGAGAGCAGAAACTTTTCGATGGTGGTAAAATAAAAATGCCCCCCGGTGTCACCACTCACCGGAGGGCACTCCCCTTCTCACCTTTCGCCCTGAAAGGAGGACTTTTTATGTTCTTCAAAGAACCGTTCGTTGTTTAATCCAAATGCAAATATACAAAATTTCGCGCAACCTGTCAAGGGTTTGCCGCAAATTGCCGGGAATTTGTAACCGGAACAATGGGTGGACGACCAACGCTGTAGTATTCGAATTGTTGTTGCCGCATTGCGTCCAGATCAAACACATTGCGCCCGTCGAAGATGATCGGCGCTTTGAGGCGATTCCGGATTTCGGCAAAATCCGGGAAGCGAAACTCATTCCACTCTGTGGCAATGATGAGTGCATCGGCATTGTCCAGGGTCTGGTACATCGTTGTTCCGTACTCGATGCGATCCTGGTATCGCTTTCGGGTGTTCTCCATTGCTTCGGGGTCATACACGCGCAGTTGTGCCCCTGCTGACAGGAGCCGATCGATAACTTTAAATGCTGGTGCTTCTCGAACATCATCCGTATTGGGTTTAAAGGCTAAACCCCAGAGGGCAAAGAGACGACCGTGGAGCTTTTCTCCAAATCGTTCAAAGATTTTGGATACAAATCGCTCGATCTGAAGCTGGTTCACGTTCTCCGCTGCTTCGATGATCTGGAGCGGTACGCCGACTTCTGCTGCAGAGCGGAGAATGGCTTTGAGATCCTTGGGGAAACAACTGCCGCCATAGCCCAATCCGGGGAAGAGGAAGCGCTTGCCAATTCGGGGATCCGCTCCCAGTGCCAGGCGGACCAGATCCACATTCGCCCCAACTTTTTCGCAGAATGCTGCAATGTCGTTCATAAACGAGATTTTGGTTGCTAAAAAAGCGTTGGCAGCGTATTTGGTGATCTCAGCGCTCAGTTCATCCATCACAAAAATTGGATTGCCGCTCCGCGTAAAGGGTTTGTACAACTGCCGCATTACTTCTGCTGCTGCCGGGTTGGAGGTGCCAACAACGACGCGATCTGGCTTCATAAAGTCTTCTACAGCAAATCCTTCGCGCAGAAATTCGGGGTTGCTCACAACGGTTATGTTTGCTTCCGGATAGATACCAAGGATAGTGTCCCGCACTTTGAAAGCCGTTCCGACCGGAACAGTACTTTTATTCACGACAATTTTGTGATCCCGGATCTGATTTGCTTTTAAGAACGTTCCTATCTGGCGAGCAACCTGGAGGACGTAGCTCAGATCGGCAGATCCATCTTCATCGGGTGGCGTTGGGAGGCAGAGCATAATAATTTCTGCCCACGGCAGCACAGATTCCAGTTGCGTTGTAAATTGAATGCGTTGTTCCCGGAGGTTTCGCTCCAGCAGAACATCCAGACCCGGTTCATAAATTGGCACGATTCCTTGCTGCAACTTCGCAACTTTCTCTTCATCGACATCAACGCACACAACTTCGTTGCCGATTTCAGCAAAACAGACACCCGTGACTAACCCAACGTATCCTGTCCCAACTACTGCAATTTTGTAAGCCATCCGACCGCTTGTTCGTCGTGGAACAAAAAGACAGCAATAGACAGTAGAACGATCGGAATATTTTGTCGACGATGCCGAAATTTCAGCAACCAACGGCAGCAGATCTGCCCACGGATGATCCACGAAATTTAACTTTTGAGGTGAATGAAATTTTTTATTCGATTCAGGGCGAAGGAACCCGTGCCGGTTTACCCTGTGTCTTCGTCCGCTTACACGGTTGCTCTCTACGGTGTAAATGGTGCGATACGCAGTATGCAGTGGATCGGCGGCTTCCGGCTGAGAAAATGACCGGCGCGGAGATTCTGCACGCAGTTGCGCAGCACAAGGTGAACTTTGTAGAGTTTACGGGAGGCGAACCCCTGGAGCAGATCAATGTGTTTCCGTTGATGGAGCTCCTCTGCGATCTGGGCTATACCGTTGCGGTGGAGACCGGTGGACACATTGATATCCGGCTGTGTGATCCACGAGTCATCCGAATTGTGGATGTGAAATGTCCATCGTCGAAAATGGCGCCGCTGAACTATTATCCCAACCTGGAAGCGTTGCACAAACAGGATGAAGTGAAATTTGTCATTGGCAATCGGGAAGATTTTGAATGGGCACTGGAGATCGTAGCGAAGTATCAGTTGCTTGAGCGAACCGCAGCGGTGCTGTTCTCTCCCGTGTGGCAGTGGCTGGAGCCCCGGCAGTTAGCAGAGTGGGTTCTGGAAACGCACTTACCCATCCGGCTCCAGTTGCAGATTCACAAGTATATCTGGGGACCAGATGTCCGGGGTGTTTGAGCTATCAGTGTTGAGGAGATGCTGGCTGCGTACCTGATTTTTCCCATATATTCATTCGACGGCACCACCATTGCACCTGCTGGTAGTCTTCGGGAGTATGGAGGTTAAAGAATGGGGAGGGGAAAGTGTTTCGAGCAAAAGCTGCGCAGTCAACAAATGCGTGGGGTAGAGTTCCCAGTGCCTGAAAAACGCTGCGAATGCCCTGCTGGAACAGAGCTTTAAGTTGCGGATAGGTTGAGCGATTCCAGAGTGCTACTAAGGGATAGCGGGAAGCAGAAGTTGCGGCGCATAGAATCGGAGCTGTTTGCTGATGACGCCAGAGGTAGCGGTAGATCGCCGGAGATAGAAATGGCATATCCACCGGGAATACAGCAATCCACGTATGTGGTATCTGCTCGAAGGCGGTGAGAACGCCGGCTAAGGGACCTTCGGAGGGAAAGCAGTCCAGCAGCCAGCGTACCCGCGGATCAC
>JALWUI010000018.1 GCA_027082775.1 Candidatus Kapaibacterium sp. | reverse complement strand
GAACAACAAAGGTTTTGGTTTCGCCTTCCTGCATTCCAATCACTTCGCGTTCAAAGCCAGGGATAACCTGCTGGGCACCCAGCGTAAAGGTGAACGGAGCTTCGTCGTGAGTGTCGTTCAACAATTCACCCCCCACGACGCGTGAAACGTAGTGCACCGTGACGGTGTCGCCAAGTTGTGCTGTTTTCATTGAGAAAATCCCGAAATTTTGAAACAAAAGAAACTTCGTACCGCCTGCGCTGACGGTACCGGGTGCAGAAACGGTTATGCTGCGGACAAAGTGCTAAAACTGCAAAAGTTTCTGAAGCGCTCGTGCAATTTTCTCCGCCGTCGGCAGCAAATACTCCATCGATCGGCGATTGTAGGGAATGGGACAATCAGGCACAGCCAGGCGTTCTACGGGAGCATCCAGGAACGCAAAAGCCTGTTGTACAATCGTTGCAGCAATTTCTGCTCCAAATCCCACGGTCCACGTATCTTCGTGTGCAATCAGACAGCGGTTTGTTTTTCGCACTGAGTCCAGCACCAGCGACTGATCCCACGGTACAATGGTTCGCAGGTCGATAACTTCCACATCTGCTCCAACCATTTCAACAGCTTCCAGGGCAGCGTACAGCGTATCGCCCCACGAGACAATCGTTGCCTGCGTACCGGATCGCACAATTGCCGCTTTACCGAACGGAATACCGTAATGGGGACCGGGATAAGGGCGGCGGGCTTTTGCAGCATCCAGCAATGCCCGATGTTCCAGGAAAATCACCGGATCATCGCCACGCAACGCCGATCGGAGCAGTCCGGCTGCATCTTCCGCATTTGAAGGATAGGCAATTTTCCACCCTATCAGATGCGCAAAAAAGGCTTCTCCCGAAACACTATGCCACGGATCTCCTGTTGCTCTGCTGTAGCCCACCGGAATTCGGAGGACAACGGGCGCGGCAAAATCCCCATTGGTACGCCATCGAATCGTACCGCAATCATCGATCTGTTCCGTAGCAGGATCGGCATACTTGCGAAATTGAATTTCCGGCACTGGCAACAATCCCGCCAGCGCCATTCCCACCGCTCGCCCGACAATGCCTTCTTCTGAGAGCGAAGTATCAAACACTCGTTCCACCCCATATTTGAGCTGCAAATCCAGTGTAGCACCGTGCACCCCTCCTTTGACGCCTACATCTTCACCGAAGACCAGTATTCGGGGATTCAATTGCAACTCTTCATCCAGCACCTGCCGGATTGCTTCCACCATATTCACCCGGCGGCGAGAGGACGGCGACGGCTGCTCCACCGTTGGCGGAAGTGAAACGCCCGCAGCCTTTAATCCTCCAACTTTTGGCAATGTGCCGTCAAAAAAGATGTGCTTGCGAACGGCTGCTGGTTCCGGCTCAGGGTCTGCCAACGCCTGCTGTAATGCCGTTGCAACTTCTGCTTCGACCTCGCGTTCCAGCGCTTCCCATTTCCGCTTCGATAGAATGCGGCGCTTCTGAAGGAACGCTTGCAAGCGCTGCACCGGATCTCGCTCCTGTTCCCATTGCCGCTCCTCTTCCGACTTGTACGCTGCTGTATCCGCTGCTGAGTGCCCGCACAGCCGAACAACCTGCAAATGGAGCAATGCCGGTTTTCGCTGCTGACGAACGTACTGAACAGCCGCTTCCACCAATGCAGCCGTTTGTTGCGGATCGGTACCGTCGCCATCGAAGATTTTCAGGTTGCGAAACGACCGCAAATTCTCGGCTATGTTCCCACCCGGCGTTTGCAGTGTATTGGGAACACTAATGCCGTACCGATTGTCCTCGATGAAAAACAGGTAAGGAAGCGAAAGGGTTGTCACAATGGTCAACGCCGACCAAAAGCCATTGGTTGCCACGGATCCATCGCCGCCCAGTGCCACCGCCAGCGCGCCATCCCACGCTGAATCCTGCAACACCGTCCGGTGGTACTCAATCGCCTGTGCCCATCCAGCCGCCGGTGTGTACTGCGCTCCTACATCCCCGCTGGTTGGCAACACCGTTGCTTTGCCGCGAGAAGGCAAATTGTGCACAACACCGATGTCACGCCCCCCATTTCTTCCCGTCGCCTTCGCCATCGATCCCGCCAGTGCTTCCCGCGCGGTCAATCCCATTCCCAACACAAAGGGGCGCGACCGGTAGTACACCGTCGCTCCATCTTTCGGATGCGTAATGAATTGCGCTAACACCGCCTGCGCTAACTCGTGTCCCTTAGCCGAAAACTGATAGGTTACCAGCTTCTTCGGCAGCAATTCCGTCTCTTCAACTTCATCGATTTTTCGGGATAGCAATACTAATCGTGCCGCTGCAATCCACTGTTCCCTGGTCATCCCACTCCACCCTTTCCTGATACTTTGCAACAAAACAGCAAACTGCAAATATCCGGAAATTTGGGCAGCTACGGGGTTTGCTTACAATACAGGACCGCACTGTCACTTTTCAATGCGACCGCACCGGATTCCGCACTTCGATCAGCACCGTTCGGCAGTAGTATCGCCCTTCCGGGATGGAATTGTCGTAGCGCAATTTTGACGGACCAATGCCCCTGACCTCCACCAGATGCCCATCTGGTGTAACTTCCCGTAGAAATGCTGCAACGCTCTCTGCCCGCTTTTGCGACAACTCGATGTTGTACCACTGTTTTCCCAGGCGATCGGTCGAGCCAATGATGCGGATCTCTGATTCAGGACGGACCGCTTCACCCACAAAGCGCCGCAGAATCACCCGGTTTTCAGGCGTCAACTCATAGCGATCAAAGTCAAACACAATGAGACTGAGCCGACTCAGCTCTACAGTATCCCGCGTTATGCAGACCGTAAGATCCACCTGAGCAGAATCCTGTTGCTGCCGATCATCCCGGATCCATACGGAAACCACATTGTCAGTTCTATGATCTCCCAGATACTGGATGGTTTGCCCCCGCAATGGCAACCGCATTGGCGACTGTTGCAATTTCCCACCGCTCCATTGTTGAATCACGGTGTCTCCGTGACGCAGTCGCAATCTCCACTGTGTCACTGCTGATAATGCTGGCTGCACCGTCAATGCCGCCGTAAGCGCTGAATCCTTTGCGTCATATTCAAAGAAACGCGAATGCACCACAGGAGCCAGCAGCAGTGGGTCATCGCTGTACAGCTCCACCCGGCGATTTTCTTCCCATCCCTCCCGGTACACTTCGCTGGACGCAAATTCGGGCAGGAAGCGCCATTCGATGCGCAAGCGTCCGGGATCGATATCCCATTCATTGATCAAAAAATCAGCCACCGCCGCGGCTCGCTGACGTGCCAATTCCCGTTGCACCATTTCATCGGTTACCTCATCACTTCGCGCAATCCCCACAATCCGCAAGGTCGTGTGGGGCATTTGTTGCATTCGCTTGCCGATAATCGACAGCAGAGCATAGTAAATGGGCAACATCGAACGCGGTAGTTGCTGTTCGGTAAATCGCTCTTTGTCTTCCGGCACCCATCGGTATCGCTTCGGGAGCTGAGCAGAGGCACTGTCAAAGAACAGGTAAGGCAGCAACGGAAAGGTTTCGGTAACAACCATTTGCCGAAGCCGGAGTGTATCAACCCGAAGCCGTTGAAGAACCAGCGCTGGCGGCGTTGTTGGAGGCTTCGGAGGCGACACTGCCGGTGGAGCTGGAGCTTCTGGCTTTCGCGGCTTCGGTGCTGGGAACATCCGATACTGAATGCCCAACCCAAGCTGAAGGTGATGAATTTTCCACTCTGCGTCTGCTAATACCGAATTGAGCCCGTATCGATAGCCCCCTTCCAGCAGCAGCGAGACAGCGTTGCCAACCGGCACTGCCATACTGATTGCGCCGCTAACGCCATAGCTGGTCGTTGTTTGCGGCACCTCACCGCTGGACAGCAGATGGCGCCGGGTTCCATCCGGAAACCGAATTCCTTCCGGCGATTGGATCGATTCGTAGGTCTCAAACGCTGTTCCCAGCAATGGCATTCCTGCGTCCACTCCCAGTCGGAGGGTAAGTGGAAAGGCTGAAAGCACTGGCAACTGATAGGCGATGCCAAGGTCGGCAAAGAGGTATTGCAGCGTAGACTGATACTCATACTGGACAACCAGCGGCTCATACGCGCCGCTCCGGGGATTGTAGACTTCAAAATTCGACTGCACTGCCTGCAATTCTGCCAGCTTGCGATGGTAGCTTCCAGCCAGCGATACAAAAAGCGGCAACGAACCGATCCGATACTCCCATCGAATGCTGCCCCATTGCCCCAGCGCAGTGCCATTGCCAAACTGCCCGCACTCTGGACTTCCCGGAAACACCGGCATTGTCTAGACATTCCACAGGCGAGTCAGACCACCAACGACAGCGATCCGACTCTGCTCCATCGGCTGTGCCACTGCTATCACGACGCCAAGCATCATCCCTACAGCCAGCAAGAATTTCCCCATTGCGTTCTTCCCCTTTCACTTTCTGAAACCGAAAGATACGAAATCCCTGCCAGCCGTACTCTGTCCCCCGGCATTTCCCGAAGCATCGCTCCTGCCTTCGGGCATTTCAAATCTACCCAACTGCTGCAAAGAGTGATTCAGGGAAATCCTCTCGTTGTTTGCTCAGAACAGCGTTCCTGAGCGCACACACTTTTGCAAGCCATCGCTGGACTTCCCTTTTACAGGAAACCGCTGCTGCTGAAGCCTTACCGGCACAATGTTCTCAAAACGGCTGGTTCAGACGCACCGTTCCGACCGGTGCAATGGTCTGCGAACTCCAGTGTTACGGAAGCAGCAGCAACTGCAACGCCGGCGGTGGCAACGTACGGTCGGGAGCGGGCGCGCAACTGCCACCCCAGTAATGCCAGGCAACAGCCCAATGGCGAAAATGGGAAAGATTCGATCGATACAGGGTCGGATTCCAGGTTCCACCGGCAATGCGCTGCACAATGCGCCGTTCATCCGCCCGCAATTTCCGGTTCAATGCCCACGGAAAGTGTGCAGGATTCAATCCCAGCAGTTCCAGCATATGCGTATGAGGTCGCCCAGCGTAACATCGCACAAGCCACTGTCCCGTAATGGGAGCTCGCTCTTTCCGATTCCGCCGATCCCACCAGTGCCCCGTTCGCTGCTCGAAGGTTCGGATAAACGCATCTTCCACCAGCAGGCGAGCTGCGCGGGGACGGGCAAAGGCAACATAATCCCACCACGCTATTGCTGGCAAATCCAGACGAACGGTAACGGTCGGAAGCCCGGTATTCAGGCGATAAATGATGCGATACGGATTGGGAAAGTACGCGTCCCGAATCTCCCATTCCTGCAGCGGCGATTTTGGCATCAGTCCCGACACCGAAACGCCTGTCATTCGATCCAGCATCAGCGATGATCTACCACCCGTACCGAAACCAGCAATGCGGTGCACTGGCTGGTACAGCCACGGTTCTACGCGCTGCCGCCAATACAGGCTGGTTCGTGGATACTGCGGTTGCACATCCCGCGGATGGATACTCCCCGATAGCCACCGCAAATCGTATATGTCGAACCATTCACCAGCAAAATTCGGCTTTCGGTACTCAATGCCCGTTACGAGACCGGATCGCGCCACGACGGCTCGCACCGATCCTCCCTGAAAAATTGCTGAAATCTTTTGCTGCAGGGTTCGATATCGGCTTGTACGGAAATGATACACGTACATCAGCTTCTCACCGGATCGAGTTCGGAGACTTGGCAACCGCCGCTGCCGTAACTCTACCGTTGTTCCCCGCTGCTGGAGAAATTGCACCCATCGCTCCTGCAATCTGGATCGGATACCGTAATCAGTCTCGGCACGTGAGGCAATAAGGTCGCTACGCTCCTGAACCCGCACTTTGAGTACTTGCAGCCCGTAAATCGTTGCCGTCTGCAACTGTGACGGGATGGGGAAACGAATGCGACGTCTGCTATACGTTGCGTTCACTTCCACTGGATCCCGGCTGCCTGCGGGAATAAATCGCACCTTCAGCCGATACCCTTCTTCAGCAAGCAGCGAACGCATTCCTCGCCGCAACTGGATAAACCCTTCCGGACACTGATCGATCAAGAAATACCGCTGATTCTTGCGGGGATACATCGACGCAATGTTGGATTCAGGGATACGATCAGGCGCTGGACCGGTTCGGAACCGATGCTCCATCGTTTGCACCGCCAGCGAACCATCTGCTTTCCGCACATCCTGCCACCGCCCACCGATCCATTCCTGCCCTTTCACTGCCACGCGCACCCGATGCCACGTATTGCCTGCCAGCATTTCATCCGGCTCTAAGGTCGCAACGATACGATCATCGTCCAGCGTCCATCTGCCCAGCAGGGGAGAACGTCCGCCCCGATCCCGGCGAAGCGTAAACTCCGTAATGAGCAGTCGAAACGTACGGATACGAGGCTCTCCGTCTTCGTCCAGCTCTTCAATCTCAAACGGCTGATTTGCCACAAAGTTAAAAGCTGCCTGCGGACTTACGAAGACACTGACGTTTTGCGCTCCATCCTGCGGTTGCAGATCGGCGATCATATCCAGCTCAAAGGGAGTCAACCGTGGCGGGGAGCACCGGTTGCCGATGCGAAATTCAAAATTGCAGTACCCCTTAATGGTTCCACCCAATGCGGAGAACCGTCCACCAACAGCTCCTTCCAGCCACGTGGGATTGGGCATTCCTGCGGTAAGCCGGGCAGCGGTTTCCAGTTCCAGGATCGAAACGTTGCCTTCAAAAAACCACACGTCGACATGCATTCCGACCTCGCCAGCAACATACGCATACACCTGTCCCGAAGCATACCACCCATTGAGTCCCGGTTCAGAATATCCTTCGCATCGCAGTACGCCGCGATAATCCAGCAATGAGACGTCATAGCCCATCAGGAACCGGAGTCGTGCATAGAATACCAGAAACTGGAGCCGTCCGGAATCAAAACGCAATTCCTGACCAAAAGCCATTCCCTTCCCCTCAGAAATCAACGCACTATTGCGCAGCATTGGTGGTGGCGCTCCCAACAACGCCACAACTTCTTCCGGCAATGGGGGAATCGGATCCAGGTGCGTTCCCATCTGGAAGTACGATCCCACCGATGGCAAGCGCAGATCGCCGATGCCCAGACTCACGCCTACACGCGCAGTCGGACGTCCAATCCAGAAATACCAGCTATCCGAGGCAACGTGCAGCACCATCTGCCCTCCGCCACGAAGGAGCCCGGCTCCGCGTGGCGCATCGATATTCACCTCAAACGTGCCGTCCAGCACAAGGGAAGGTTCAAAATTCAGTTGAAGCACCAGTGTGCCCCACAGTGGTGCTTTGCGCCGCTGATCCAGTCGACACAACATCCAGTAATCTCCCTGAAGCCGCATAAAGCGGATCCCTCCACCCGTACCGGTTGAGAATTCCGCTTCCAGCGTCACGTCGCTATTGAGCACAAAGGGATCCGGGTGTGTTCCCAGCGCTACCATTGCCCGCAGTCCGAAAGCACCGGAGCCGTCGGGGATAAAGCGGAAGCCAGAAGCAGTTGCTCCCGGCACAGCAGGATCGGCGGTTCGAGAATCGGTCGGCGGCGCTGCGACTTCCCCCACCCGCCGCATATTGTACCACGCACCTCCGCCAAAGCCATAGATTCCCAGTCCCGCTCCCACCGGGATACCAGCGGGGAGATAGGCACGCACATCCACGAACCAGTAGCGGTAATCGGAAACGGCGCCAAATTGTACGACGCCGCTTGCTGACACTAACTGGGCAATCTCAGCCGACACTTCACCCCGGAAGCCGTTGCCAAATGTCGGATCTTCGCTGTAAAACGACAGGCGTCCTTCAATAGACGCTGCAGCGCCCAGATCTGCTGCCAGACGAATTTCATCCAGCCGGACCTGACAAAAGCCCAGCCGCCACCGCGGTGCTCGCTGCAAAGCGCCCCAGAACGATACCGTCGTCCCTCCGCTAATCCCTGCGCTGGATTCCGCAAAGAGATTGAGATCGACACCAAAGCGGAGCGCCGCTCCGGGTTGCCCCTCGCAATCTCCGGTCACAATGCGTACTTCTCGAATACTCAGCGGAAAGCCTGCCAGTGTATGTTGCGGACTGGCAAATGCCCAGTTGCCAGACTCAAACTGAATGCGATCCCCCACACTACGCACACCAAATCCTTCAAAATCAACGCCCCGGAAGTCAATACCCGGTAGGCGTGGCAAATCGCCAGCCAATCGCAGTTGCCCATTCAGCAAGACGGTCGGCAGAAATCGTCCACTTTCAACTCGCAGTTCAAAAGTAGAGCTGGGCAAAACTGCCAGTCTGCCGATTCGGGTTAGCGGAAAATTCAACGTGTCGCGGGCTCGTAATTGGAACACGAAGGAAAGCGAGCCAGTCGTTGAACGATTGAGCAGCCCTCGATAGTCCAGCGTCGAATCCGACACCGGCACACTCAACCGACCGTGGATCAACGCTTCACGAAACGCTGATTGCAGAATCCGCAACCGCAGCGTGTCGATACTTCCGCCCCAGTTGTTAAAATCGACATTGTCCGCAACATTGGTCGCCTCTACGGTGAGCGTTACGCCGGTGTCGTCGATCAGCACCTGTTCCAGCCCGACTCTGGGACCTTCGGTTGCGCCGGCACGATGGAACTCATCCGGCAACTGGAGGAACAATCCGGACAGATAGAACCCCATCCACGTAGCATCTTTTGCCCCCCGGTAATCGGATGGGAAGCGGAGCGTTCGGGGATTGCTATGGGCAGAGACATCGATAGCAAAATCGATGGGGGAACTGCCTCGCAACCGAAAGCCGGGCGCTTGCGTCAGAGCGCATTCTTGAAGCTGTCCCTCCAGCACAAAACCCCACTGACTGCGCGGAGATCGCTCCAGCCGCGCCGTTGCTCGCCCGCGCACGTGCTGTGTCGGATCCGGAATCACCTGCCCGGCAGCATCGATGGGTAACAGCACGCGACGGGAAAACGCCACTTCCACATCCAGTTGAAACACCCGGAATCCGGAGCAATCCCACTCCAGGTAAGTCCCTCGATCCTCCGCCGAGCGCCAGCCGCGGAACAGTACCTCCCACGTTGGCACATCATCCCGACCTTCGCGATCGGAAAGGACGATATCCGATGGCAGATACAGGATGCCATCCACAAGATTCAATCCGCCGGGATGGAAGCAGATCGCTCGCGCTCCTATGCCAATTCCATTGCCCGGTCCCATTAGATCTGGAAGTTCGATCCACGCCACCACATTGAGCCGTCCACCCGGATAGGTCATCGTCGAAGGTCGGAACACGGCACCTACCAGGGCAATAATCACGCGGCGTGATCCTATCACCCGGTCCAACCCAACGG
>JALWUI010000017.1 GCA_027082775.1 Candidatus Kapaibacterium sp. | reverse complement strand
CTCCAGTGCTAACTGGCGGATATAGGCTTCCAGGACAGCTTTCGCTGCTGAAACAGAGCCGTAAGCAGGCACAGCGCGGGTCGAACCAGCGCTGGTCATCGCAAAGATGCGTCCCCAGTCGCCCCATAAACCTGCTTTGAAAATGTCCTGTGTCCAGTACACCAGTGAATTTGCCATTACATCTAAGGTCATCTCCAGTTGCTTCTGGCGAAGCATCTGATTGTGATCTTCGGAGATAAAGGGTCGCAAAGAGCCGAAAGCTAACGAATGGACCAGGACGCGAACGGCTGCACCCGGATAATTGGCAAATTCTTCCTTGAGTTTGTCAATCACCGTTGCTCTATTTGCCGCTTCTGCTGCATTCATATTGAAAAACAGCGCACGTCGACCCATTTGCTCAATTGCCTGACGAGTCGCTTCAGCATTCGGAAGGGTTGCAGCACGATCTAAGTGAAGTCCCACAATATGATAACCGATTTCTGCTAATGCTAAGGCAGAGGCACGTCCAAAACCACTGGAAACACCTAATACAATTGCATACGAATGCTCAGGTATCTGACTCATCACACTCCCGCTTTCCATTTCCTTTGCTCCAACGAAATTGCAAATATACAAGATTTTTCGCACTCTTGAGAGTACAGGGATTCGGAGAGGAATCAATGTGGTGAAATTCGGAAGATATTTTGGGAATGCCGAGAAGTCAAACAATTACCTTCAGAGCCACGGATAGGGAAAGATCAATAGGGCTTCGCATCGGCTGTCGGTATAGTTGCGGAAACGGAAAGGATGCTGCGGGGTAATTGCAAATTCTTCTCCCTGATGGATGACCAGCTCCGAGGCATCGGAAGATTCTATGAGCAATTTCCCCTGCAGCATATAACCGCGGAATTGACCATCAAAGCGGAAAAAAGTCTTTGCTGGTAAAGAAGAGCGCGGGGGAAGGATGAGGCGGAGAAATTCCAGATCCGATGAAGAGGACAGCGGGCGAAGCAATAGGAGCGTTGGCGAGGAGTGGTTCCGATCCCCTGCTAAGAGCAGATGATGCATTGGCGTCTGGCGCGGAGCCGATGGCTGGAAATACGGTCCCTCTACTTCATTGTGGTGTTGCGCTTCTGAAATGAATTGTCCCAGACTGTAGCGGTAGTACTGGAGCAGTTGATACAGCAGTTCAAAGGAGCACCGCCGCTTGCCCTGTTCGATTAACGACAGCAGTGCCTTCGAAATGCCGACTGCTTGCGCTACATCAGACAGCGAGCGCTCACGAACCCGCCGAAGAATGCGTAAATTTTTGCCTAAAGCTGGTGGATGGTGTAAAACGTCATACATCAGCAACCGTTTGCGTTTGTGTAAAATGCAAGAACACGAACAATGAGGAAGGGAATTATGGGAAAGCTGGAAGGAAAAAAGATTCTTTTGACTGGCGCCAGTGCTGGAATTGGCGTTTCGATTGCTGAGCGATGTGCAGCAGAAGGAGCGATGGTGTTTTTAACAGCACGCCGAAAGGATCGGCTGGAACAACTGGCAGCAAGAATCAACCAGAGCGGAGGAACGGCAGCATATTATCAGGCGGATCTTGCCCAGCCTGCAAATGTCGATGCGCTGTTTGCTGTAGCTCACGAAACCTTAGGAGCCATCGATGTGCTGATTAACAATGCCGGTTTTGGGCGTTATCAACCTTTTCTGGAAATGGATTTTACCATTGCACGGGAGATGTTTGAAGTGAATTTTTTTGCTGCCGCCTATTTGACGCAAAAGGTGCTGCGGTTGATGCTCGATAGGCAGGGAGGTGACATTGTGAACATTGTGTCCTTAGCGGGAAAAAATCCGGTGCCGAATTTAGCAATGTACGCCGCCACGAAGTATGCAATGCGCGGCTTTTTTGAGTCGCTGTATCGAGAGGTGCGGCAGCACAACATCCGCATTCTCAATCTCTATCCGGGCACTGTAGCGACGGAGTTTTTCCAGCGGTCAGGATATCCAGAGCCGGATCAGAAGCGAGTGTTGCAGCCAGCCGATATTGCTGAAGCGGTGGTGTGTTCCTTGCATTTGCCTCGAACGGCGACGGTTTCCGATATTGATCTTCGTCCGACCAATCCATAAGAAAATGCTGGAAACGCTGGTTACGTACTTGCAGAGTATCCCGCCAGAGGGAGTGCTGCTCTTTGCGCTGGGCATTACCTTTCTGGAGAACATCTTTCCGCCCTCCCCCAGCGATACGCTTCTGGTATTCTGCGGCACCTTGGTAGGATTGGGGACTTTGGATTTCCTTCCTCTCTGGATTGTTGCTACGGTCGGCAGCGTTGCCGGTTTCCTCACTAT
>JALWUI010000016.1 GCA_027082775.1 Candidatus Kapaibacterium sp. | reverse complement strand
TTCTGAGGAAGTGGCAGAGGCGCGGGGGCGGCCGGTGGAGGAGATGAAAGAAACGTTGCGACTGGCAGGACGCCATATTTCAATGGATGCGCCGTTGTCGGATGATGATGACGATAGCCTGATCGATATCCTTCCGAGTGATGACCAGCCTGCGCCGGATGCTGGATTGATTCAGGAGTCATTGCGTCAGGAGATCAATCGAGCATTGTCGCAGTTGTCCGAGCGGGAAGCAGAAGTATTGCGTCTCTACTTTGGACTGGATGGACAGTCGCCAATGACGCTGGAAGAGATAGGCGAACGATTTAATCTGACGCGGGAGCGGGTACGACAGATTAAGGAAAAAGCAATTCGACGACTGCGACACATCAGCCGGGTGAAAATTCTTCGGACCTACCTGGGTGCGTAGTGAATGTCAGATCTTGCTGCCATTGAATTGCCGGTTATCACGCCTTCATCCACTGCCCGCCGTCCTCCGTGGTTGAAAGTGCGTGCCCCCGGTGGCGAAACGTACTCCTGGCTTTACGAAATGATGCGGTCCAAGCGGCTGCACACCGTCTGTGAGGAAGCCTTGTGTCCGAATATCGCCGAGTGCTGGAACGCAGGGACCGCGACGTTTATGATTCTGGGAGATACCTGCACACGCTCCTGCGGTTTCTGTGCAATCAAAACGGGGAAGCCGCTGGAGCTGGATCCGCAGGAGCCGCGCCACGTCGCCGAAGCAGTGCAGGCAATGGGAGTTCGGCACGCTGTGGTGACGTCTGTCAATCGCGATGAGTTGCCGGATGGGGGCGCAACAATGTTTGCGCAGACCATTCGGGAAATCCGGCGGCTGAATCCCGGTGTTACGGTGGAAGTGCTCATCCCGGACTTTCAAGGGAAAAAATCCTCGCTTCAGATCGTTATCGATGCTCGACCCGATATTTTGAACCATAACATTGAAACTGTGCCGCGGCTGTACAAAATGGTGCGTCCGCAGGCGCGCTATCACTGGAGTTTGTTTGTTCTGGAAGAGAGCAAGCGGCAGGGACTGCGGACGAAAACCGGTTTGATGCTGGGACTGGGTGAGACGCCACAGGAAGTACTGGACGTGATGCAGGATCTGCGGGACATCGGCGTTGATATTCTAACGCTGGGACAGTATCTACAGCCGACAAAGAATCACCTGCCGATCGATCGGTATGTATCGCCAGAGGAATTTCAGTGGTATCGCACCGTTGGACTGGAGATGGGATTCCAGTATGTGGAGTCCGGACCATTAGTCCGCAGTTCCTACCACGCAGCCGAGCAGGTGTAAACGTATTGCGACGCTGTGCTGGAAAGGCGTGTGCGATTTGAAAAGTAGAGGCATATCCATCAGTTCTGAACGGTTCCCGGTGCACTGATAGCATCACTGCCAGCGTGCAAAACTGCGCGCGAGCGCTCAACAAAATTCCACCCAGGAGATTACACCACTGCGTGCCATTTCTGTCGTGCTGATAGCCTGCTGGGGCAGCCGCAATCGGCACCTCTCTGCATACATTTTGAGAAGCTTCTCAAATACTGCGCAGCGCTTGCATTTTTCCGGAAGACTTTTTAAACTTGGTGTTGCCCGAAAGGGGAGTAAACTCACAATAATGGTTGTTTCACAATCAGGGAGAGGTTGTTATGATGACGCGTTCCGCCTGCGTTCAAACCTGTAGTCCTCGGAGTCTTTCGGAGTCTTTCGGAGTCTTTCTCATTCCTGCCGTAGTGACGTTTCTGCTCCTTTTCGCTTCCGCTTTGTTCCCGCTTAGTAGTTTTGCCCAGGATTCGTGCGGGAGAAGTTTCATAAAGTTCTGGGAAGAAAGATGAAGCAAGCGGTGACGCTGCTGGCAGTTGTTATTGTGGCAGGTGCTGCTGCCCAGGTGCGGTTTGAGCCGATCACCGTTGCGCCATTGTATCCGGATGGGAGTAAGATGTGTGACGGGATCGTGGTGGATGACGAGGTGGTGTTGGTTGGAGGGGAGGGGATGATACTGCGGAGTCGGGATGGATTTCAGACCTGGCAGCGGCAGCGCATCGCTGAAGGAGAGGATCGGACAATTTATTCGATCACGCAGGTGACGCCGGATGTGTGGGTGGTTGTTGGCGAAAGAGGGTTGTGCTATCGGAGTGGAGATGGGGGAAAGAGCTGGGAAGCGATTGGGATGCCGACGGAAAGGACGTTATATCGGGTGAGGAAAAATGGGATGGGGGTATTGATTGCCGTTGGGGAAGAGGGAGAAATTGTGCGATCGAGTGATCAGGGGTGGACGTGGCAGCGGCGGGCAAGTGGGACGGCGAAGGACTTGTGGTCGGTAGCGTGGCAGGGGGATGTGGCGATGGCGGTCGGTGAAGATGGCGTGATCGTGCGGTCGACGGATGGAGGGTATACGTGGAGAGTCGTCAGGAAAGAAGATTTCTTGAAGCGGACATTGTATGCTGTTGCGGCAGCAGGCACCGATCGATGGTATGCGGTTGGAGAACAGATGGCTCTCAGTAGAACCAGCGATGGGGGAGATACGTGGGGAACCCAGCCGCTGGTGCCGCCATTGTCGGATGCAGAGAAGTTGCAAGGCATTGGCTTCTGGGATGAACAGCACGGATGGATCACGGGAGAGACCTCGTCAGCATTATGGCAGCCAGTGTGGGAGACGACCGATGGTGGAGCAACGTGGCAGAAAGTGAAATTTCGGATTGATACAGTACAGGTACCACCAGGAGGATGGTGGACAGCATATCCGATCCGGTGGTGGGGAATGCTCCGTTCCGGGGAACAGCGGCTTGTCTATGGAGAACGGGGACAGTATACCATTGTTGGGGTAGAGCCAGTCGAAGGTGGGAAGGAATGGCAACGGCGAGTGTGGGATCGAATTGTGCCGTTGTCCTTCGTTGCTGGAGCAAAGCTTGAGGAATGCGATGAGTTTCTGGCGCTCATCGGTTATCCATCAGCGCCGCAGGTGGTGCGGTATCAGGAAAGCGCGGGAGTGTGGGATACCGTGTCACTATTGCCGATCATTGATGTGTGGCGGGATACCCTGTATCCGCAAATCCAGTACTATGGAGAGCGCCCGACTCGATGGGTGTGGAACGGGCAGTCAGTGTTTGTGCTGACGTTCTATAGCAATGGCTGGTGGTCCACTGATGGCGGTAAGACGTGGGCAGTGGTACAACTGGATTCTGTCGGGATTTCAAAAGCGTTTCCTTATGGGGAACGCGGATTTGCGTTAGCAGGATATATCAAGGTGCCGGGAACGTATCGCACTATTGGCGTCTGTCTGGTGTCGGAGGAGCCCGGGCAGCCGTGGCGCGAAGTGCTGCGTCTGGATACAGGGATGCGGCTTCAAGGAGTACGATTCTGGGATTCACAAAAAGGCTATGCGGTTGTCGAATCCGATCAGGAAATCGCATTCTGGACAACAACCGACGGAGGAGCTCACTGGGAGAAACGGACGATACCGAATGCAAGGCAACACTACACCGGGAATGAGATCCGCTTCAGTCAGGTTCGCCTCGTACGAATGTACGATGAACAGCATATTGACATTGTGCTGGAAGCTGAAGTGTTAGTACCGGGAATACCCTACATCGATGTGGCATTGCTTTCATCGACCGATGGCGGAATGACGTGGGAACACCAGGTGTGGTTCTCACAATTTGGCGTACAGTACGGAGGGACTCCCCGGATATCCTTTGCAGCAAGCGGTGTTTCAACGAAGATGATAATGACAAGCGGCGGTACGTCGTCGGGAAGTGTGCTGTACACTCAGGATGGGCAGACGTGGAAGAAAATTGAGTTACCTGAACCGGGACGGGGGAGATTTGTCTGGGACTATAACGGTCACTGTGCTATTGTGTGGCGCAATGGCAGTATGTTTTCAGATTACAATGTCGTTCCCCATCAGCTTCTGCTCATCCATTTCGGGACAACCGGGGTGGAAGAAGCGCAGCAGGCAGTTCGGGACGATGGCATCGCCGCTTATCCAGTGCCGGCAGCCAAAAAACTGTTTTTGCAGTACAGCACGCAGATTCGCGGGATGGTTGCCTCGGTGTCACTGTACACGGCAGATGGGCAGCTTGTCAGGCAGTATCGGGGAGCAGTCGAGAGTGTGGATATACGGGAATTAGCGGCAGGAGACTACTACCTTGTCGTCCAGTTGCAGAACGGTGTGCAACACATAGTGGTGGTTCCGGTGGTACGGTAGCGCAATGGCGTTCCGAACCAGCAGTGCTAACCAGGAGCGCTGGCTGGAAGCGCCGGATTTCGTCGGCAAGAAATACACGCCTCAGAGCATGTGCTTCCAGCAAACCGGGAGCGCCGACTTCAGTCGGCAAAGAATTAAAAATGCACCCTGAAGGGTGCGCTCCCAGTAAATGCACCCTAAAGCGTGCGCTCCCGGTCGTTGGGAACACTAACGTTGCAAGCGTCGACGCTGGAAAGCACTGGCTTGCGCCGGCAAAAATAGAGCAGAACAAGCCGCTGGCTTTCTCTGGATAACTCGGAGGATTGTCCTACCAGGGGCAATAAGTACTGAGAGTGTGCGCTCCTGTTGAACTGCACATTGAATTGCTGACTAAAAGGGAGTCCACCACAGGGAGGCGAATGGGAGAAGCAGGGGACGAGGAAAGAGAGCAAAGCCAAAGTCGCCGGTGACGCGGTAGTGAGTGAACCGGATGCCTAAGGTCAGCGCTGTCTGTGTTGGCTTTGCCAGATTGAGATTCCAGAGTTCGCTGAGAATGTGAATCGTTGGCGTTGCTGGAAGCTGCGTGTCGACGCCGAGGGCAAAACCAACCGTGCCTCTACCATATTGGACGTTCGTGGAGAAGAAGTTCCCGAATCGCACCGTGAAGAGTTCCGGACCGCCGGATCGGTAAAAAAACAACGCCGAGATGCGAGACCGAATGCGGTGCACCGTTCCGGCAATGAACACGTGGTGGACGGGATTGCTGGCATTGAGCCAGCCGAGCGCGATACCCCCAGCAAGGTAGAGATTGGCAAGGGTGCCCAGGGCAAAAGGTTTCGGAGAAGAGATTTTCCCGTAAAGCACCGACACCTGCTCCCGTGCTGCGATGGCAGGCAGGAGGCTGCGGGCAGCGACAACTGAGAACCAGGGTGTGATGCCAGCACCGGCGTGCGCCAGCAGCCAGCCAGTCATTCCAATGAAGTGGTTCGATCCAATCGGCACTGCGGAAGGCATCCACAAAAGCTGGTGGGAGAAGCGATAGAAGGCAGGTTGCGGAATGATGCGCAGTACTTCGTTGCAACGGAGTTCTGCTGTGCCAATGTCCGTCTGGAGGAACAGAGCAGAATCAGCAATGTCCTGAATTTCACCGGAGAGGCGATCACCGTTCTGCAAAAGCACGATGACCGCATCGCCAGCAGCCAGTGACGGATCCCAGCACGGTTGGGCTTCGAGTTTAGCGAACAGCAGCAGCCACAGAAGAAAGCGCCAACTGCCCGCAAGCAGCATAGATCTCTTTGCCGCTGGAACTGCGCACCATAACCACCACATTTTCTGATCGAAGCCATTGCACAAATTGATTGAAGCGTTCCGGTGTGGAGGGACGAAGCTGCGCAGCCAGTCCCTGTGGGTGGACAAAGTCGATGGGATGGAAGGGGATAATGTTGACCTTGGAGGGGAAGCGTCGGGTAAAGCGGGCTAAACGGCGAGCATCCTGTCGGGAATCGTTGAGCTGATCAAACAAAATGTATTCGAACGTGATCGGTACCCGGGTTTTGCGATAGTATTGTTCGGCTGCTTGCAGCAGTTGCGCAATGTTCCATTTTCGGTTGATAGGCATCAACTGGGAACGGAGGGCGTCGGTTGTTGCGTGGAGCGAGAGCGCCAGCTTAATCCGGAAGGGCTCATCTGCCAGCCGAAGAATACGAGGCACGATCCCGGCAGTGGAGAGCGTCAGTCGCCGGGCACCCAGCATCGGAAACCAGGGATTAAGAAAGTGTTGCAATGCCTGCCGAACTGCCGAATAGTTGAGCAGTGGTTCGCCCATTCCCATAAGCACTACGTTCGTGATGCGGCGCTCGGTGTGCTGTTGCACAACCAGAAATTGCTCGATAATTTCGGCAGCAGAAAGGTTACGGCGCAGGCGCAAAGTGCCGGTTGCGCAGAACTGGCATTGCAGTGGACAGCCAGCTTGCGTGGAGATACAGAGCGTCAACCGCTTTGGTGTACCCCCAGATTGGAATTCCGCCGGGATCAGAACCGATTCGATGTGCTCCCCATCCAATAGCTCAAAAAGAAATTTCTGCGTTCCATCCGATGCCAGTTGGCGATGGCGAAGTTGCAACGACCCCAAGCGGTAACGCTCAGCCAGGGTGGTCCGGAGCGCTTTGGGGAGATCTGTCATAGCGGTAAAATCCAGAACGAATCGTTCAAAGATCCAGCGAGCAATCTGCTTTGCACGGTAGGATGGTTCTCCCAATTCAGCAAGGATTTGTTGGTGGCGAGAAAAATCAAAGTCCAGCCAATGTGGCTGGGCAGCGATTGATGGTAGTACGGGCATTGGATCCTGTCGGTTGCGATGTTCCATCGTTCGCTTATCGTGCTGTATGCACTCCGCTGTGCGCGAAGCTCGTTGATGTCCTTGTTCCACTGCACCTGCTCTGTGGACGATGGAACAGGCTGTGCCGTGTGCTGTGCTGCTGGCGCTGTTGATAGTGCAATTCGTATGCTGAAAGCCCTGTGTCCAAAGCGGTTTTCATTGAGGGAGATTACCGAAACTTTGAGAAGCTTCTCAAAATGCGTTTCAATGTTGGGGACGAGAACCATTGTGCGTTTTTGGCAGCGTGTGAAGCAGGAAAAATTCAGGTAGCGAACATTCGATGACCGTTGCTTTGTCTTTTGTCGGAACAGGAAATTACCAATCAACCGTTTATCAGTGGAAAGAACAGCGTTGCCAGACGAATCTTTTTCCTGTCGCTGTTCAGCAGTTTTTCCAGCCGCAGCATCTGGTGTTGTGCATCACTGAGGGGGCACAGCAGAAGTATCGGCACAGGCTGGAACAGGCATTGACTGGCAAAGCACAGTTGCATTGGGTAATGATACCGGATGGGAAGTCCGAAGAGGAGCTATGGGAGATTTTCCGACGTCTTGTCGAGAAGCTGGGAGCGATTGTGGATGCATCAAAGCAAGCTCCCCAACGCCTGGTCCTTGATATTACTCACGGATTCCGGATGTTACCGGTGATTGCGTTGGGAACGGTGACGTATTTTCAGGAACTGCTGCGGCAGAAAGGTGTGTCAGAAACATTGGGAGATGTGCAAATTGTGTATGGCGCTTTCGATGCTTCTGTGGATGGGAACACTCCGGTGATCGATGTCAGTAGTTTCTGGTATATGCTGGAATGGACAGCGGCATTACAGAAGGTCCGGGACACCTACCGGTTTGACTTGCTGGTGCAGACGTTGCAATACATTGCACACCGTAGTCAGGGATTGCGGCAGAAAGGAAAAGGGAAAATCCGGCAGCAACTGGAAACATTTGGCAGAAAGGCACAGGAATTAGGGCTGGCATTTCAGTTTGCGCAGCCGTTGTTGGTAATGGAAAAGGCGGAGGATCTGTGGCAAACGGGCACAGAAGTCCAGCAAATACTGGGACAACATTCCCAGTTACTTCCGTTAATGCTGGTATTTGATGAGTTACAGCGGGATTTTGACCAGTTGCGGTATGCCAATGCGGGGCAAAGGGAGCGGAGAAATGAGGCGTTACAAAATACCCTTGTGCAGCAACTGTATTTTCTGCACCTGTTGCGCCAGGCGCAGTTATATCCTCAGTTAGCGTTAGCGGTGCGAGAATTTCTTATTACGGGCATTGCGCTCCAATTAGGGGTTGCTGATATCTGGAATCGGAAGGAACGGAAAGCGGTTGCTGCTCAACTCAATAAGGCAGTAAGGCAGCATCAGCGGCAAGTGCTGGAGAACAAGTTGCTTTCCTCAGAGTGGATAACGCTCTGGAGCAAAGTGCCCAATTTGCGGAATGAAATTGCCCATATCGGAATGGGTAAGCGTGATCCCTACCCCCGACGGTTGTGGCGGTGGCAGCGGTTGCTGGATGAAGTTCTGGAAGAACTACAGCCGTTGATAAAACAGTTGCAGGAACATCAAAGCGGAGGTGACAATGACTGAGCAACAACAGCATTCTCTTCTTTTGCTGTTGGGTAAGGGACAAAAGGTTTTGACCAACTGGAACGATACGGGGTACCGAGTGGCAGAATACGAATTGGCAGAGTCGCCGGGGCAAACGGTGCGGACGCCGTTTGTTGGCGAAGCATTGGTGCGGTTGTTGCCCCATCGTTTTACGCAGGTATACGTCTTCGGCACTGCGGAGTCGATGTGGGATGTCCTGCTGGCGCATTGCTTGCAGCACACGGCTTTGCACGAGGATCAGTTCTGGATTGAGACCTACGAGAAGTTGCGCAGCAAAATTGCGTCCGGAACGCTGGAGCCAACGGCGGAAGAATTGCAATGGGTTGGGCAAGCCCTGAACGAGTTGCTGGGGCGGAAAGCGCATTGCTATTTGATCCCGGTGGGGCAGAATCGCGAGGAAATCTGGGGAATCTTCCGGACTCTGATGCGATTGAATCTACCAGCCGGCAGGGTTTCGATTGATATTACTCACGGACTGCGGCATCAGCCGTTTTTCCTGTATCAGGCATTGCTGTACTACCAGGCATTATCCAGAAATTTGAGCATCGATGGTGTGTATTACGGCGCGCTGGAATTAACGCAGAATGGGCGGACACCGATTTTCAATCTCCGCGAGTTTCTGGAAATGACCCAGTGGATACTGGCAGTATACAGTTTCGTGAACTACGGCGACGCTCAGCCTGTGCTGGAACTGCTGCCGAAGGAGATTTCCAGTGAAGCCTTAGAGCAACTGAAAGCGACGGCTGGAAAGTTTACCAGCAGTCTTCAGACTAATCTGTTGGGAACGGTTCAGGAAGACAGCCAGCAACTCCTGAATGCCTACGCCGATGCGGAGATCGATCCGTTGTTTCCACGCCCCCTGCGGTTTCTCAAAAAGGAATTTCTGGATCTCCCGATGGCATTGGCTGATAAGGATGTTCCGAAATGGAAAGCAATGCTACTGGTTGCCCGCTACCACTGGGAACATGGCCGTCCTGGGCTTTCAGTCTTAGCGCTCTGGGAGGCGGTTGTGGAACGATTGGGTGAACGCTGGGGACTGGATCCGAATCGGAGTAAAACGTATCAGCAGATCACTGAGCGGATTGCGAAAGCCTATCCCTCACCCGAACAGCCAGAAATGTGGCGACAGTTTCTCGAACAGGTACAGGAGTTGAAGAAAATGCGGAACGTCGTTGCCCACGCAGAGGGCACATA
>JALWUI010000015.1 GCA_027082775.1 Candidatus Kapaibacterium sp. | reverse complement strand
CCCAGTCGGCGCAACCCGGCTGGTCGCCCGTTACCCACGCCCATCCGTAGGGGCGACCGGCCGGTCGCCCCTACACATTTACGTCAGTGCCTCCTTCTATTTTTTGCCGACGAAAGTCAGCGCTCCCGGTCAGCTTCGTTCTTCGTTACGCAAGCAGGGAAATAGATGCACTGCCACAAAATGAGGTTGCGTTGCCTGGCAACGGTGCTTCCAGCTTCGGAAATGGTCTCAATACGGCAGAATCCGATAGATTGCCGGTTCTCCCACTTCAATCCAGCCGTTTTTTTCCCGCATTGCCAGAAGCACATTCCCATTGCTGCTCACCATCGGCAGCAGATGGAGCAGCGGCAACTCGTCCAGCGACGCATATTCCAGAATCTTGCCTGTTGCGCGGTCGAACACCACGACCGCACTGTGAAGATCAAAATGGGTGATCACGGCAATATTGTCGCGTGCCAGCAATGGAGGAATGTCCACCTTTCCCTCGATTGAACGTTTCCAGCGCAACGTGGTTCCCTGGTAAGCCGCAACGATTGAATACACCTTCCCCAACCGGCTTTCATAGCCAGCAACCACGAGCAGGCTATCACCGCTCACCGCAAACCCGCGCGGCGTTGCTGGCAGCCGCACAGAATCCTTCACCGCTCCCTCGGTAGCAGCAACCACCCACAGCCGTGGGATCCGGTTTTTTCCGTCGACCGAAACCCCGGCAACGTAAACATTCCGGTTTGAGGTGGCGACCATTTTCAAAACCCGTGTCCGGGATAGCGGTGTTTTCCACCGAACCACTCCTGCTGTGTCGACACAAACCACCGTATCAGTAGCGCCATACTGCCGGGCAGTGATGACTGCATACACCTTGCCAGTCGAATCAGCAGCGGTAAGCGGGAGCAGGCCCGGCGCAAAGTGGTGCTTCCAGAGGGATTTTCCCCCTAAGGTGAGAGCCACAATAGTACCCCCATACGAATGGACAACAAGGCGGTTCTTCCAGATCAGCGGCACGCCGTACCAGCCTGCCTGCTCCGGCGATTGCAGGCTATACCGCCATCGTACCGTGCCATCTGCGTCGAGCGCAAAAACAGTTCCCTGCGCGGTGATGCCGTAGATCCGGCCGCTGCCGTCAGCAACCAGCGGCACAGCAATCCGCTCAGGAAAGCGGTGCTGCCAGACGATTCGATCATCTTCAACCTTCAGGATAGTTCCATCTGCCCGCACCAGATACACCGATCGTCCAACTGGTAGTGGTGGTTGCACCATCCCCTGTCCTGCCTGCACCCGATAACTTTCCGATGCCTCCAGCTTGTGCGGGATAAAAAAGCCGGTGCGAAAAGCATCGACAAATGCTGCATAGTCGCTGCTACGGTGTGCCGAACCAAAAAGGTTCACACCGTCTCCCTCCATAGAACCTGAAGGAGCAGTACACTGTCCGCCAGGCAGCAGCACAACTCCCGCAATGATGCACAGAAGGAGCCGGTGAAACAGAATGGTTACCAGTGTTGCCTGCGACCTCACCTGGATGCCTCGCTCCGCTCCCGCCGTTTCGGTCGGGTGGTTGGAATCCCTCTGGCTTCGATCTCCCGCTTCCATTCGTCCAGATGCTCTAACAGGTACGCTTTTGCTGCCTCGTACTCATTGGGAATGATGCCATCCAGGATGGCGTCCTCAATCTTTTTCTTGAGGAATCCAATCGCTGGCGATGGATCGAACCCGGTGATGGCGATCAGCTCATCGCCCCGAACGGGCGACTGAAACGCCCGCAGTTTGTCCTTTTCCCGAACTTCCAGCACCCGCTGATACACCCGATCGTAATTTGTCAGATACTTCCGCACAATATGCGGATTTTTGCTGGTAATATCCGCCCGGCAGAGGAGAAACAGATCTTCCAGAGCATCACCTGCTTGCACGATCAGCCGGCGAATTGCCGAATCTGTCACTTCCTCCTGCACTAAGGCCATTGGTCGATGGTGCAGGCGCACCAGCTTCTGCACGTATTCCAGATGATCCATCGGCAATTTCAGGGTGCGGAAAATGCGGCGCAGCATTCGCGCACCAACCTCTTCGTGCCCGTAGAACGTCCAGCCTTTCCCCTCGATGAACCGTTTCGTTTTTGCCTTGCCAATGTCGTGAACCAGCGCAGCAAATCGCAGCCAGAGATTCTCCGATTTTTCAGCCACATTGTCCACCACCTGCAACGTATGGAAGAAAACATCCTTATGCGCATACTCCTGCTGCCCGACCTGATACACCTCTACGCCTGCCAGTGCTGCCAGTTCGGGGAAAATGAACTGGAGCAAGCCGGTAGTATAGAGCAATTTCAATCCAATGCTGGGCTTCGGCGCCTGGAGAATTTTCAGAAATTCGTCAGTGATCCGCTCCTGCGACACAATCGTAATGCGCTCTGCCAGCCGCTTCATCGCCTCCACAATCGCCGGATCCACCGAAAACTGCAATTGAGCAGCAAAACGTGCAGCGCGCATCATACGGAGCGGATCTTCATCGAATGTTACCAGTGGATCTTTGGGCGTTCGAAGAATTTTCTTCGATAGATCCCGCAACCCTCCGAACAGATCGATTACCTTCCCTTTTTCCGAGCCGGTGACGGCAATGGCAATAGCATTGATCGTAAAATCACGACGTTCCAGATCATCGACCAGCGTGCCTTCGGTCACAATCGGTTTCCGGGAATCCGGAACGTACTGTTCCCGGCGCGTTCCCACGAATTCGAGTCGATACTCCTTACCAACCGGCACCATAGCGGTTCGAAAGCGTTCGTAGATCACCGCTTTGGAGCGGAAGTGGCGTGCCACAAGCTTTGCAAAGCTGAGCGCATCGCCAATGACGGTAAAATCGATTTCCCGTCGGTCTTTCTTGCCAAGGAAGTAATCCCGCACATAACCACCCACCACATACAGTTCGATCCCTTCTGCTTCCGCTAACGCCGCCACCTGTTCCAGTACGGGATCACGTAACTCTACCTTTTTGCGCTTGCGTCGCGGACGAAGCACCACTTTGCCCATCGTTCCTGTCGGCATTCTTACGACCGTCGTTTTTTGGACTGCTCCAGCAGTTTGTCAATGACTTTCGCAATGGTTTCCGGATGCTTTTTCGCTGTCTGCTCCAGCGATTCCTTTTTCCGCTGAATCAGTTGCTGTCGCAATTGCTCCCGCCGGGAAGATGGAAGCTGCGATGGCGAATGTCCCGCCGGCGGCAGGTTCAAATCCGGTCGAGCGGCACGAAATGCCTGTCGCAAAGCAATCAACAGTTCCAGCTTTTCCTTATCCGTCATCAGGGTAACTCCACTTGTTGTTCACACTCTTGCTCCAATCGCCGAATCTGCGGTTCTGTGCCCGCAATGATCAGTGTTGCTCCCTGCTGGAGTTCAACGTTCGGATCGGGCGGGAACTCGATGCGTTCATCCGGCAACTTCATTGCCAGCACGATGACCCGATAGCGATTGGTCAAATCCAGCTCCCGGAGCGTTTTGCCCACGAAAGGATGATCGGCAGTGATCTGTACCTCTTGAACGTGGACATCCATCACAATCTGTTTGGTCACCAGCTCGAAGGTGTCAATCAACGATTTTTGCAGCAGCAGATACGCCAGGCGAACTGCCCCGATTTCGTAAGGAGACACAACCATATCGGCGCCAGCGCGCTTCAACCGCGCTTCCGCACTGGCATACTCCGCACGGGCAACGATATGCAGCCGGGGATTTAAGCCTTTGGCGGTCAGGACGACAAATACATTGTCCGCATCGTGCGGCAGCACGGTCACCAGTCCAGCCGCTTTTTCAATGTTCGCCATTTTCAATACCTCCTCCTGCGTGGCATCGCCTTCAATTGCCAGAAACCCCTGTTGCCGAAGCTGCTGCACCGCCGCTTCCTCCTTTTCAATCAGCACGTACGGCTTGCCCAGCCGCTGCAATTCACCGGCGATTCGGGTTCCGGTTCGCCCACCGCCGCAAATGATGTAATGATTCGATAGCCGCATCACTTTCCGTAAAGTCACTCGTTGCAAAAACCGCTGTGTTTGCAACAACGTTTGTGCCAGAACATTCAGTGCATACAGAGCAGTTCCGACGCCAAAAAAGACGAATACAACGGTGAAGATTCGACCTGCGGGCGACAAAGGGTGCACTTCTTTGTACCCGATTGTGGTAATGGTGATCACCGTCATATAAAACGCATCGAACCAGTCCCATCCTTCGATGAGCATATAGCCCAGCGTGCCGATCAGAGGGAGCAGAAACAGGGCAATGAGCACGCCCGCCAAACGCCCTTCATACGACAACCGATACCACCACCTCAAGGGGTTGACCCTCCGGTTGTCCGCATCACGGTGTCCAGATTCCGTGCGATCGACTCATACACTTTCCACAATTCGGGAATGAACAGCGGCACTTTCTTCCCTTCAATTTCCACTGCAAATCGGTCGTGTGTCCACACCAGCAGTCGCTGCAATTCCCCCTCCTGCCGCGTCAGTCGCCAGGTCTTCGGATCCACCTGTGCCGCCTGCTCAAAAAAATGCGGATACACGGATAGGAATTCGGAGCGATCGCCGTAATCGGTGATGGTGATACTCAGATAGCCCTTGTTGCGGAAGTAAAATTCCCGGTGTACAATCAGTTGCTCATATCGCTGTCCCTGCGATCGCCCGATCACTGGCGGTGCCCCTTCTGCATCCGGAAAAGTATCTGGCAATACTTCCTGAAGCTGGACGGCGGTCAGGATAGGTACTGCCAACGAGCCGCCGGGCTTTCCCGTATCTGCTCGAATTGCCGGCGGACTATTCGCCGGTTCAGTTTCAGACCGATCTCGACACTGCCACAGGAGTAAGAGAAGCACCAGCAATCCACTCCCCACCCATCGCACTGCTTTTGAATGCCCCATCGCCACATCTCTGTTAACCATTCTACGTTTCAGGAGGTAAAAAACGTCTCCTCCTTTTCATTGTTTTGGAAGCTTAGCACAACCCGGTGAACCGTCCAAACTTTCGTATATTTGCCGAAGCGATGAAGATACGCAAATACATAGGGCAATCACTGCAGGATGCGATGGTGCAGATGAAGCGGGAGCTGGGCGATTCGGCGGTTGTGCTCTCAAGCCGGACCATTCACAGAGATGGGAGTGCGTACATCGAGATCACAGCCGGTGTCGATGAACAACCACCAGCCCACACGATCCGCATCAATCCCGAAGTGCAGAAGTACGTTGAGCAATTAGTCGAACAGTTGCGAACGCAACAGCGCCTGTCAACACCTTCTCCATCTCCCGAACCGACTGCTGCTGCTGTTGAAGCCACTTCCGGCGCTGCTTTCTTACCCCCATTGCCGCTGGACCCGTCATCAGCATTGTTTCCCTTACCGCCTCAACTGGAAACCCTGTGGAATATTTTCTTAGCGGATGGCTATGCACCGGACGTTTTGCGCCCGATTATGCAATCACGCTTTGCCGATCTTTTGCACGATCCAGCCGAGCAGGGCACTTCCAGAATATTGAACGCCATTCTGGATCGATGTTTGTTTGCTGATCCGGGATGGCTCCTGAATACCACCGCTCAGCGCCTCTTTTTCATTGGTCCCAGCGGATCGGGGAAATCCTCGTTTATTGCCAAATTGACTGCCTGGCTGCAACGCCATCACATCGGGACAACCCTGCTGACCACTGACACTTACAAAGTCGACGGCAGCACATTACTCGATGTGACTGCCGAACTTTTCAAGCTGCCGTATGCAAAATTTTACACCGCTCAGGAAATGCATCAATATCTCACCGAAACGCCGCCAGCAACTCCGGTCGTGTTGATCGACACCCCCGGCTGGAATCTGGCAGATGAAACCCAGCGGCGGGAACTGCTGGGCTTTTACGAAGCAACTCAGCCGACTGCAACGATTCTGGTGATCCCGGCGTATTTGCTCCTATCCCATACACTCACCATCTGGCAGTACAGCCAGCCGTTCCATCCGTCGTATGGCGCAGTGACCAAGCTCGATGAAACCTTTGCCTTCGGCAGCCTCCTTTCGTTCCTGTCAAAAACCCGCCTCCCGCTGGCATTTGCCTCCACAGGAAGTGAAATTCCGCACGATTTCCGCATTGCCAGCCGGGAATTGCTGTTTGCTTATGCCCGGCAATCCTTAGAACACAGAATGCAGAATCAGATGGAGCAGACCGATGGCACAAACGCCTGATCATACCCTTCCTTTCACCATCCTGCTTGCCAGCGGCAAAGGCGGCGTTGGCAAGAGTGTGATCGCCGCGAATTTAAGTGCAGCCCTTGCCCACGACCATCATCCGGTGCTTCTGGTGGATGCAAACCTGCACGCTCCAACACTCCACGTCCTCTTTGCTGCTGACCCTCCGTTGCGACTCCACCAATACGATCCACAACACCATACGCCAGAACAATTGCTGCATTCCGTCTCTCCCCAGCTCGACCTGCTTGCCGGGTTGCCGGGTGCAGAAAAACCGGATCTGGAGATCGTCCGGGACATCGTACGGTCGATGCAGCAAACGCGACGCCACAAAATCATCGTCATTGACACGGCATCCGGTATCACGCCGGAACTCCTGACGGTTCTCCCATTGTCACACCTGCTGTTGCTGATCACAACCGATGAACCAACTGCCATCGTGGACACGTATGGCTTACTGAAATACCTGGTCCAGCAGCAATCGCTCCCGCTACCAACGTTGCTGGTAAATATGGTCGTGGATCCTGAAGACGCCCGGCAGACAGAGCAGACGCTCAACGCTGCGACCCAGCGCTTTTTGAATCTCCATATCCCGATGATCGGGTTTGTTCCCTATGACCGCACCGTGCGACGTTCGATCCTGAACCAGACACTGCTGCTGCAATTCGATCCATTTGCTGCCAGCACGCAGGCGATTTTACAACTTAGCCAGACCCTTTTCCGTTTCATTGAATCTGTGGAAAAACCGACAACAGCAGCATAATGGCAAAAAAGAAGAAAAAGAACGGGGATGAACAACAGGAGATCGTCATTCGAGCGGACTATCCCATCAAACTGCTGCTGTTGGTCAACCTGCTAATCGCCTCGCTGCTCTTTCTCTGGCTGGTCATTTTCTCTGGCTTCGAAATTTTAGCTGCCTTCTTCCGTGCCTTCTTAGCCTTTACCCTGCTAAGCTTTCTGGGCGGATTGGCGCTATGGGTGATCGTCACCATTGGCGTCCGGCTGCGGGAGCAAAAAATGCAGGAAGAGTTTCAACGCTTAGAGCAGCAGCAGCGAGAATTTCTGCAAACACAACTGGAACTCCAGAAAGAATTGCAGGATCTGGAAGAAGAAAAATGGATTTTTGAAGAAGATGAAGAGCAAACGGAAGGTACAGAGTCGAAGTAAAGGGTGATAATGAGCAATGCGGAAGTATCCTCCTCCTTTAGAACCGGAAGAAGTCGAGCGGTTGTGGCAGGAGTATCAGCAGAATCGGACGGATGAGATCCGGCACCGGCTTCTGTTTCAGTACCTGGGCTTAATCCGCTACGTGCTGAACAATTTGAATCTGCCGCCAAATCCGATCTTAGCATACGAAGATTATCTCCAGTTCGGACTGCTGGGGTTGAACGAAGCAATCGAACGGTTCGATCCCAATCGAGATGTCAAATTTGAAACCTTTGCCATTCCCCGCATTCGAGGAAAAATTCTGGACGAAGTGCGCCGGTACGACTGGCTCTCCCGAACGGCACGGAAGCGATCGCAGGAATATCTCCACGCTGCCGAAGAACTACGGCAGAAGTACAAACGGGAAGTGTCTTCGGAGGAAATTCGAGAGTATCTGAACCTGAGCGATGAGGAATATCAGGAGTACCTGCGAGCCGCAGCGGCTGCCTCCTATGCGGCTTCCTATTACGATCCCACGTGGTCGGAAGAAGGGGAAGAAGGGGAAAGCACCAATCCGCTGGCATCATTGCCTTCCTATCTTCCAACCCCGCAGCAGGAACTGGAGCGCAAAGAGATGCTGGAATACGTGGTCAAACTGCTGGAAACCCTGCCCGAACGACAGCGGCTGATTATGACGCTGTATTACTACGAAGAACTCACCTTCAAGGAAATCGGTGAGATCCTGGGCATTACCGAAAGTCGCGTGTCCCAGTTGCATTCTGCTATTCTGAAGACCCTTCGCGAGAAAATTACAAAGCGATTTTCCTTATGAAATCGGACCTGGTACTTCGACTGTCCCGTATCCAGCAACTGCCGTCGGTTTCGCCCGTTGCGGTGAAAGCGCTGGAGATGATCGAACTGCCGAATGTGACCGCAGGACAGTTGGGTGCGATTATCGAGCAGGATCAGACCTTAGCCGCTCGCCTGCTTCAGGTTGCTAACTCTCCATTCTATGGATTTCCCCGGCAAATCTCCACGATCGAACTGGCAATTGTACTGCTGGGCTTCGACACGATCAAAGAAATTATTCTCACCTTCCTGATTCAGCGCTTTGTGTCGCGGTTCAGCTCTTCACTGCTGGACACGTATCAATTCTGGCAATACTCCGTTTTCTGCGGTGCTGCTGCCCGCGTCTTTGCCCGCTACCTGGGCTATCGCGTTGCTGGCGAAGCATTTGTCACCGCTCTGATGCACGATATTGGCATTCTGCTGCTAATCTCAGCATCGCCGGCGGAATACCAGCGGGTGCGATCCCTGCAAAAGATCCGCCTCCTGCCTTTACCCGACGCGGAATTTGCCGTCTTCGAAACAACCCACGCAGAAGTCGGCGGCTGGCTGGCACAGCGGTGGAACCTGCCAGAGACGCTGGCAACCGCTATCGAACAGCATCATCACTATCCAAAGCCGGTCGAACTTCCGCCCGTGATCGCTCCCAACCAGATCGCCCATCAGTTAGACCACCCGCTAACCGTAATCACAGCACTGGCAGAGTGGGCAGCGGCGAAACTCGACCGCAAACAGTGGGCAGCAGAAGTGCGCCATCCAGCACTCTACATCCCCGATCCGCTCCTGACAGTGCTGGATTTAGAACACCAGCTCACCACCGAAGAAAGCACCCTCCGGCAGGAAATTCAGCAGGAGTACGAAAAAGCCTTAGCATTCCTCCACACGTAGTCTCCCGGTCGATGCCAGCGGAAAAGGGCTGACAGGGAGCAGACACTCAAGAATCTTCTCTCTATGCTTCCCTCTCCCTCTCGAAAAGTGGCAAGGCTACCGGGAGCGTCCGCTTCAGCGTGCATTACCCAGAGCAGGATGCTCCTTCGGGTTGTGCAGGGCAAACCAGCGGAATGCTCACCCGCCCGGCATCGGCTCCTGCGAATAACACACCGCTGTTGTGGCCCGTGCTCAGCGTGTATGAAGCGTATCCCTATGAGCATCCACATTCTTCATCGAGAGGATCAAGGATAACG
>JALWUI010000014.1:857-9374 GCA_027082775.1 Candidatus Kapaibacterium sp. | reverse complement strand
ATTGAGACAACAGCGGGAGGTAGAGTTCGTGCATTTTTGACGCTTCTTTCCGCAAAGCGTCAAATACTGACGGGGCACACTGATAACTGGTAGCACACCCCCGAAACTGTTCTGCAATTCTTCCCAGAGGGCGAACCCGATCCAGATGTTCCAGCAACACCGATTGATGATCTGCACTGAAAGGCATTATCTCCGAACTCTGCAAAAGCGTGGTAATTGCCCGGTCTGCCGCTCGCATTGCTTCGGTACATTCACCAAACATCTTGAAAAAAATCTCCAGCAACCGATACTGAATTCGCAATCCCGCTTCCACGGAATACCCGGCAACGTGAGGCGTTGGAAACCACACCGCCTGTACCAGATCGATATTCGGCAAAGGTTCTCCTTCCCACACGTCGACAGCCGTAGCCAGCGGCGCTCCCGATTGCAGGTGGAGCAATAATGCAATTTCATCCACAACGCCACCTCTACTGGTATTGATCAGCAGAGAATGCGACTTAAGTCTTGTCAATTCTTCCACTCCAATCAATCCCAGCGTTGGATGCCGTCCGTCGCGTGTCAAAGGAACGTGGAGTGTAACAACATCGGACCGGGACAACAACTCTTGCAACGGAACGACTTCGTATGCCGCTGGAAATGGAAAATGTTCTTCCTCCAGTGGTGGATCATTGATCAACACCCGCATTCCCAATTGTTGTCCCAACCACGCCACAATCCGCCCAATAGCACCATATCCAACAACTCCCAAAACAGCATTGGATAATGGAACTTCATACTGCTGCACCCATCGAAGAAGTACGTACAGAACATACTGTGCCACCGTCGGCGCATTCATTCCGTGAGCGGTAGCCACGACAATGTTATTTCTCCTCAGAAAGGCTTCATCCAGATGATCTCGCCCCGAAGTCGCTGACCCTACAAAACGAACGTTTGTAAGTCCCAGCAAACTTTCGTTAACCCGCGTAACGCTGCGGACAAACACAGCATCACAATCAACGATATCCGACCGGGTGACAATGCGTCCCTCAAAGGTTCGAACCTGCGCATCGGGACATTGTCGGAGCCATTCTATAAGGTGTTGCAACTGCTCATCAACACCCACCACTATGGATCGTTGCTGGATCAATGCACCCATTCAGCCCCTTCAACCGTCATAAGCCCTTTCTTCAAAAACTAATTTACAAAAATTTCTGGAGAAAAACAACTGATGAGCAATGTGCGGACGCTACACAATGTTTGCTTCCCAACAGGACGTTGAAGATCGCTTTAATGTAACGGTTCCGGCACTTCCTCCCAAACGGTACAACATCGCTCCAACGGATGAAGCATTGGTGATTACCTGGAATGCTGGGAAAGACGCTGCCGAAGCCCGGCTTTTCCGCTGGGGATTAATCCCCCACTGGGCACAGGATCCTGCGATTGGCAACCGATTGATCAATGCACGTGCCGAAACATTAACGAAAAAACCTGCTTTCCGCTCCGCTTTTTTTCATCGCCGGTGTCTGGTTGTTTCTACCGGTTTTTACGAGTGGCGTCAGCAAGGTACCCGAAAAGTTCCATACCTCATCCATTTACCCGATTACCAGTTATTCGCCTTCGCAGGGCTCTGGGAATCCTGGCAGCCACCCGACGCACCAGAATCTTCGCATACCTTTACCCTGATCACCGTACCACCAAACGAATTTGTGCGTCAGTATCACGACCGTATGCCCGCAATGCTGCTGCCCGAACACGAACAGCAATGGATCCATCCGCACACACCGCCGGAAATGCTCCATAAAATCCTGGCAACACCTTATCCTGCAGAGTGGCTCACCGCCCATCGCGTCTCGCTGCGCGTAAACAATCCAGCAAACGATGATCCTTCTCTGATCGAGCCAGTCGATAATAGTCCGTAGCAACTACCGGGGCGCACACTGGCAGATGGACACAATCCGTACAACCAGCTTATAATGATCTGTCAAAACAACCAAGAAGCGGAATGCAATTTCGACTGACAATACGGCTTCTCAAACGACGGTTTGCAACGTTTCTGCTGATGAGTCTGGTTTTTGCAATCGGGATGCTGGGCATCGCGCTGTTTGTGCTCGGTGTTTCCTTGGCCTTCCAGGACTATACACAGTTAACGCAGCGTTTCGTGGTGAATGTCTTTCTTCCCTCTCAAAGTGACTCGGCAACCGTTCTGGTCGTTAAAAACGCGCTCCAACAACTTCCGGCTGTCGATTCCCTCGAATACATCTCACCACAAGAAGCACTCCAGTTTTTTACTTCCCGCTATGGCGAGCTTTCCGAATCGCTGCTCCCATCCAATCCCTTACCGCCGACCTTTTTACTCTACCTCCGCCCTGGTTTTCATACCCCTGATTCGGTCGCCCATCTCAGTCGGATGCTCCAGCGCCGCTTCCCCTTTCTGGACATTTCCTACCGTGCAGACTATCTGGCTGCGCTGGATCAGAAATACTGGCGCACACTGATTGCTGCCATTGCCGTTGGATTGCTCCTCTTTTTTGTTTTCACCCTCCTGCTGCTGAACGCTCTGCGCCGACTGGTCCACGCTTCTCCCGCTGCCCTTACCGCACTGGAATACCACGGAACGCCCCGAAAAGTGATCATTGCTCCCTACCGATGGATAACAGCAATTGCCGTTGTGACCGGCGGCGGACTGGCAACGGCTGCTCTGGCTGGCGCTTTCTCTTTCCTTCCCTCCGTCACGTCATTGTGGACTGCCATTACCCCCTATCAATTGTGGCAGTCGATTGCTATTGCGTGGCTTGTGCTTTTGATCGTTACCGTTACCGGCTGGATCTGGTTTCGCTCGAAGTTGTTCGAACAGTCCTAACAGAGCGATGAAAATTCTGGATCGGCTGATCCTGAAAGAGTTTCTCAGTGCAGTGCTGTTTGCTCTCCTCACCTTTTCTCTGCTTTTCATCGTCGTCAACGCAATGGAGAATCTGGACGATTTCTTGGACCATCACACTCCTGCCGGCGCGATTCTCCATTACTACGCCGTCTTTCTACCGGACATCCTGCGCCTGCTGACGCCCGTTGCTTTCCTGTTAGCCAGCCTGTTTGCAACGGGTCGGATGGCAGCGCGCAATGAGATCACCGCAATGAAAAGCGCTGGTCTCAGCCTCTGGCGATTTCTCCTTCCCCTCCTGAGCATCAGCCTGATCTTCAGCTTTGCCCATTTGTACTTCAGCGGATGGATTGTCCCGGAAGCAAACCAGAAAAAAGCAGAGCTCGCCTATCGGTATCTGAAAAAGGGAAAACGTCGCGAAAATTTACAGAACGTTTTCTTTCGCGACACAGCAACCACTAACGTGCATTTCCAATACTACCACAGTGGTAGCAATGCTGGATCGGAAATGACCATTGAAATCTTCGATTCGCCCTTGCATCCCCGTTTACGCCAGCGCATCGCAGCCCGCAATTTCTACTGGGATACGCTGAGGCATCGATGGGTGCTGCTTCGGGGGAGAGTCTTCCAGTACGATCCTGCCGGGTGGCGTCTCCAGATCCAATCGTTTGATACGCTTCAGGCGCCGCTCCACATCACCCCTGAGGAATTGCAACTGCTTCAGGCTTCGGAAAATGAGCTTACCCTGCCAGAGCTTCGCCGGTATATCGAAACACTCCAGAAGGGTGGCAAGAACGTACGGCGCCAGCTTATCGCATACCACGCCCGGATCGCCTTCTCCTTTGCCAATGTCGTTGTCGTGTTGTTCGGCGTTCCTTTTGCCTTTCTGCCCGTTCGCCGCAAAGGAATAGCCGTCGAAATTGCCATTGCAATGTTCGCCGCTTTTTTCTACCTGGCATTTACTAAAATCAGCCAATCAATCGTCGCTGCTACTATGCTGCCTCCGGTCATCGGGGGCTGGCTCACAAATGGAATATTTGCGATAGCAGGGATCGTAAACATTATTCGAGTTCGCTCCTGAATATGGAAAAAATTCGCTCCATAGCCTCGATCGAGGGACGCCAGTTGCTCAGAACTGCCTATGAGTATCTCCGGCTCAAAGCCGGACGCAATTCTCTGGCAGTCCTGTGGACAACGTGGAAACTGGCAACAACGGAGAAAGAATTTGTCAATCATATCCCGAATGCAGAGTTCACCATCGAGCAACCGCTGGGCATCTTGCGTGGCACCGGCGTCTGGCTGCAAGAAATTGTCAATCGCTACTACTACCCCCAGGTAAATGCTCTGGTGTATTTCGGCGCTGCCCTGCTGCTGGTCCTCATCGGGCTGAATCGCTTTGTTAATCTCTCCAAATCCTTCGTCATTGCCGGCATCATTCTGGAAGCCTCCCTCCTCCTTCTTCTGTTCGTTGTCCTGCTTTTTACTCCTGTACAGATCGATCAGGAAACCGCTCCATCCTCTCGCAGTTCAGATTCAGCGCTCCAGACAGAGACCATTCAATTGCTGCTCAAAGACCTGGTCAATGACATTGGCGATATTGCCAAGGATTATCTCCAGGCAACGGCTACCCTCGAAAAAATGACCGAAGCACTGAGTGAAGCTGTAGAGCATCAACGCGAGGTGCTTCCCCAACTCCAGACCATTGTCCACAGCATTCAACAATTCTTTCCACCGCCACCGGATCTCACCGCTGCCATTCACCAGACGGCTGAAGCGCTTGCCAGCCTCCGCCAGGAACTGGTCACGCTTCAGGAATCGGTAGCGAAACTGCGGGAGGAAAACATCCGGGAAGCTGTCCGAAAAGAGCTGGAAAAAATCGTCAGCAATCGGTTGCACTAAGCGATGCGGTGGGAGCAACGTCGGCGCTATAGCATCGAATTGTACTTTATCCTCTACCTGACCGCCCTGCTTTTGCTTCTGCCCGAAGTTCGACATACGGATTCGGAATATCTGGAGCCGCTTTTCTATGCACTGGTCCACAGCAGTTTTGATCTGGTACCGGACAAAAATCCGCTGGTGCTCCGACTGCGCCGTAACGGCAATGGCTGGGTGATTAGCGGGGGAGATTCTGTCAATCGAATTGGGATCCTGGGGAATGTCAACATCCTGGACATCAACTGTGTGCCGTATCAGGTCAAAACAGAACAGTCAACGGTTCGCTACACTCGATCCGCTCATAATCTGGCTTTTTCCCTGGTTCCCGACACTCTGATGCGACAGATTCGATTTGTTCTCCACCCCTCGCAACAATCCCGCATTGCTCCCGGCTCATTCCGGGTACTGATCTCTGTGGCTGCCAAACCGCGGCTTTCCCTGCCGCCGCTGCCCGATGACCCGTTAGTTCAGCAATTTTACCAGTGGTTGCATCGCAATACCATCATCCTCCGGGATTCTGTGAGTTTCTCACTCCAGTTCGTCTCCGAGCGATCCGGCGCACCACCATCTCCTCCACCGCTTTCCTTCGCTGCCGCCGAAACGCAACAGATTGATACGACAGTCAGCACTGAGCCGCAGCCGATGCCGCCCATCGTGATTGCGCCGACTCCCGCACCACCACCCTTCACTGCCCGGGCAAAAGCCACCGTGCTCCACATGCTTCAGGGAGAAACGTGGAGCAATCCCATTTACCTCACCGGCGTGGAAGATGCCCGTTCTCTGCCCAGTGTTGCTGTTGACTGCAAGCCAGCCGCCTACCGGGATAAAATTCAGCATCGATTCCTGGACCCCTCGACCCTGCTGATTTCTGGACCAACACCAGCACGCGATACCCTGCTTCTTACCCTTTTGCTCACTTCCTCCGAACGCAATCACTCAGTACGCCTCCATTTCAAAGTTATCCCTCACAAACTCCCACCACCCAGAGCGCCGCAGGTAATGTATCCCGAAATAGCCTACCAGTTTGCTCCCAACTTTCCTCCACTGGTAGCACGCAACGTACGTGCGGTCCTGCGAGACGCCACGGGTATCCGATATACCAGCCTTGGCGGAGCACCGTTTACCTTCATTCCGCAGCAAAGCGACACTAACCAGATTTTCACATTCGAGCGCTATGTTGACAACCGCCGGGTTGGAGAAACGATAAAAATTCCGGTCAAACCCTACCCTCCTCCAGAAATTCTGGAAATTGTGCCAGCAGGCTCAGCCTTTATCATCCGGGTACGCACCTTTGGGAGTATCAAAGGCATTGCCAATCGCGCCCGTCTGCTGACCGTTTCGGGTGAAGCGCAAATCCAGGAACGCTATGGCGACTACATTTCGATCAAGGAGACCCAGGAACACATCCAGACCTTTGAGGTCACTCCCCGCTCAGATCCTCGATCTCTGACCCTGCAGGCAATCGACCAGCGTGGCAAACGATCAGCAGTCTTTTCTCTCACGACCCGTTAACCTGATGGTCGCTCGAATGTTGCCATACCTTGGCGTCCAGTGTTCCACAGCCGGTGGGCTCTGGAAAGCCTTCACCGAAGCGCAACAGTTGGGGATTGATACGTTTCAGGTGGCAACCCGTAACCTGCGACAATGGCAACTGCACACCTGTTCCGAAGAAGAAATCGCGGCTTTCCGTGCAGCACGTCGACAGTACCCCGTGCGTGCTATTGTCTCCCACGCCTGCTATCTGATCAATCTTACCTCTGATAACCCGGTGACACGCGAACGCTCCATCGCTGCACTGCGGGCAGAACTGGAACGATGTCATCAACTCCATATCGACTACGTGGTTTTTCATCCCGGCTCTTCAAAGCGTCCCTTCGAGCACACCGTCGACCTTTTTGCGGACGCCATTGCTCAAGTCTTTGCTGACCTGCCGGCGGAATCGCTGTATCCCAAACTGCTCATCGAAAATACTGCCGGACAGGGCAATGCGATCGGCTGGTCCCTTGAACAGTTAGCAGCGCTCCTCGAAACGCTGCCTGCGCATCTTGGCGGTTTCTGCCTCGATACCTGCCACCTGTTCGCCGCTGGCTATGATCTGCGACGAAACTACCGCGAATTCTGCCACCAACTGCACACCCTCCTGCCAGTTGACCGCCTCCTGGTTTGGCACTTCAACGACTCACGCTATCCGTGTGGCTCGCGGCGTGATCGGCACGCCCACATCGGACAGGGATTCATCGGCATTACCCCCTTCCTCCGCATTCTGGAAGACTTCCCCACTATCCCAAAGATCTTAGAAACTCCGAAACGGCACAATATGGACCCCGTCAATCTGGAACGCCTGCGCTCTTACGCTGGAGCGTCCTCCTTGCGACACCAGTCTCCCACACGAGTGTGAGGATAGTTCCTCCTCCAGCAACACCAGCGGCTAAGCCCGCGCCGACCGGGAACGCACGTTGCAGTGTGCATCTACTGGGGGCGCACGCTTCAGCGTGCATTCACTGGGAACGCACCCTTTAGGGTGCACCTTCTTTGCCGACTGAAGTCGGCGCTCCCGGTCCGCTGGAAGCGCACACTTCAGTGTGCATCTCTTTGTTGACGAAAGTCGGCGCCCCCAGTCGGCGAAACCCGGCTGGTCCCCATCACCCACACCCGTAGGGGCGACCGGCCGGTCGCCCCTACACATTTACGTCAGCGCATCCTTGTATTTTTTACCGACGAAAGCCAGCGCTCCCTGCATCTGGCATAGGGCAGACACACCAGTCTGCCCCTACTGGTGATGATCGGCGGCGCAGGCATGGGGCAGACACATCGGTCTGCCCCTACCCTACCACACATTTGCGAACCGGCAGATCCCGCGCGTACCGCTTTCCGCACGAATAGATTCCAGGTCGGCTCCTACATTCACACTGCACTGCATCAGTGGGTCACCCCTCGGGCACAGTAGTGCTTCGCCCACGCACGTTCACTGGGAGTGCACCGATTCGGTCCTTTCTGCATTTCCCTTTTTTCACCCTGGAAGAGAGGCTGGAAACGTAGTTTATTTTGCTTCTACGTCCTGTAAAATTTCCCTGATGACGATCTTCACTTCTGGAATTCTCTTCCTCACTGTTTCCCACAGCGTTTCATAATCGACACCAAAATAAGCGTGAATAAGCTTGTCTCTCATCCCCGCCATCCTGGCCCCACGGAACCTGAGGATATCTCCTTTTCACCGTGTCAGGAATATTTTTAACTGCTTCCCCAATGACCTCGAAACAGCGAATAACTGCATAAACGGTTTTTTCATCCGCTATAAATCCAGCGTCATCAAGTCCTGCCGTGAAATTTTCAATTTTTTCAGCGTGTTCCAGAATGTCCCTGAGAAAATCAATAGGTGTCCTGTTAGATATAGATCACTTCCTTAAGAATGTTTTTCCCAATTTGGGGTTTTAATGCCTTTTTCATCACAAGGTCAACCTTAACGCCAGTCAATCTGGAAATCACCTCCTCCAGCTCCAGAAAAGTAAAAAAATCAACTGGCGTTTCAAACTCTACAAGGACGTCGAGATCGCTGTCTTCCCGCTGATCGCCTCTCACATAAGAGCCAAAAACGCCGAGCTCTTTTATCCCAAATCTTTTTTGTAATTCCTGTTTGTGACTTCCCAGGGTTTTCAGGATTTCTTCAATGTTCATCTTCACATCTTTTCAATTCAACGACCCACGCTTGCTCGCCAGTTAGCAGG
>JALWUI010000014.1:0-847 GCA_027082775.1 Candidatus Kapaibacterium sp. | reverse complement strand
GTTAGCAGGTTCGCTGTCAATTTTCTGTTTATACGGTGGAGATCCTCTGGATATTGCCCTGTTGCTTTAACGGTCTTTCTTCTTACTCGACGACACGAGGGCGAGTTTCTGTGCCTTTGCAATTCCGCAGGCAGCGCGAAATGTCGAGAACACGGAAGGAACAAGATTCAGCACAAAAGGAATAAGCATCCGTATGGGAAATTCTGCACTCCCGCTTAACAAAGGATCTTATGTGGTTGTTTCTCCCCGGTGCCAGTGAAAAGAATACTGGCGGTGACGATAATATCACCGGGAGCACACGTTGCAGTGGGCATTCACTGGGAGAGCACCCTTTAGGGTGCACTTTCTTTGCCGGCTAAAACCGGCGCTCCCAGTCATTGCCGACCAAAGTCGGCGCTCCCAGTGAGGTTTCCCCATTACTGGGAGCGCACGCTTCAGCGTGCATTCCCTTGCCGACTAAAGTCGGCGCTCCCCGTCGGCGAAACCCGGCTGGTCGCCATCACCCACATCCGTAGGGGCGACCGGCCGGTCGCCCCTACTTACGTCAGCGCATCCTTGTATTTTTTACCGACGAAAGCCGGCGCTCCCTGCATCGGGCATAGGGCAGACACACCGGTCTGCCCCTACCACCACGCACGAACTGGCAGATTCCGTGCACATCGCTTTCCGTGCGAATAGGTTCTAAACCCGATCCTCCGCTCACACTGCATCGCATCGGTGGGCCGCCTGCAGGCGCAGCAACTTGGCACCGCCGCACCTGCCTTTCTGCCAGCGAAAGTTGCTGGATAAATCGCCTTTTGTTCTTTTGTTAATCTGCGACAACAATGAAGCTTGCATCTCTGCTGGG
>JALWUI010000013.1 GCA_027082775.1 Candidatus Kapaibacterium sp. | reverse complement strand
CTCCAGAATGAAGGGTTCATCGTCAACCACTAAGATGGTATGTTGCTTCGGTCGAAGACGTTGTTGCTCGTGCCGCATCGTTTGTTCTGCCTTTTGATTCGGAAAAACCGGTTTATTGATCTATTGCTGTTTCGGTATCGTTTGCGTCCGACGGGGTCTGGGGAGTGAGTTGTTTGATTTCCAGTTCCGCTGTTTCCAGCATCTTTTGCAATTCCTGGACCAATGCCGTTCCTTCTTTGTACAACTGGATCAGTGTATCCAGGGGTTCGGAGCCGTGATCCAGGATGTCGAGAATTTCTTCCAGCCGACGGAGTTTTGCTTCAAAGGTTTTCATCGATCCCATCAGCCTGATCTCCTGGTTGGACGTGTTCCACAGTTGCGGTAGCAATTTGCTGCGCCCGGACGATCCGAATGCTGTTGCCGGGATGTAACGGCTCGGTAGCAGCGAGATAATGACCGTTGGTGCGTAGCAGGGCATACCCTTTGCTGAGCGGGGCAAAAGGGTGGAGGGAGCGCAAATGGGCAGCAAGACGGTCAATGAGTTGCCGGCGATGGTTCAATGCCCGAAGCATTGCACTCTGCAGGCGCATCTGGAGCGTGTCCAGATATTGGGCATATTCGTGAATCCGGTGCAGCGGTGATCGCCGTTCCAGCAGGTGCTGGAGATGCTCGATGCGTTGCTTCCGAAGCTGGAGCTGGCTCTGCACGGCGGTCTGGAGTCGGCGAAGCGCTGCGTGCAGTTGCTGCTGCACTTCGGTGCGGTCGCGGACGACCACCTGCGCTGCCGCTGTCGGCGTGGCTGCCCGCCTGTCCGCCACAAAGTCGGCAATGGTGAAGTCCACTTCGTGTCCCACCGCAGAGATCACCGGAATGCGAGATCGGTAAATAGCTTCGGCGACGATTTCGGTGTTGAATGCCCACAGATCCTCAATGGAGCCACCGCCGCGAGCAACAATGATCACATCGCAATCGGTTTGATTCAGCTCCGCTATCGCCTGCGCAATGTCCTGCGGTGCGCTTTCACCCTGCACCAGCGTAGGACGGATCAGGACTTCGACCAGCGGCATACGGCGTTTGAGGGTGGTGAGAATGTCCCGGATCGCTGCGCCGGAAATGGAGGTGGCAATACCGATTTTGTGCGGAAACGGTGGCAGCGGGCGCTTCCGCTCTTCAGCAAAGTACCCTTTGGCGGCTAATTTCTGCTTCAATTGTTCAAATGCCAGATACAGATCGCCTTTGCCTGCCGGAATAACGCGGGAGCAGTCGATCTGATAATTCCCCTGCCGGGCATAAACGGTCAGTCGCCCTTCGACAATGACCTCCATTCCATCGGTCAGTTGGAACAAAAGCCGTCGGGAGCGCCACAGCACACACTGGATCTGCGCTTCAGCATCTTTGATCGTAAAATATCGATGTCCGGAAGTGTGCTGTTTGAAGTTCGAGACTTCGCCACGGACGTAGACAACGGGGAATTCGTCCTCTAAAACCGATTTGATTGCCCGCGTGATTTCTGAAACCGTCAGAATCACCGGGTGTTCACTGCGTTCAAGCCCCATACTGTACGGAATTTGCCATACTCTCAGTTGTTATTCGTTGTGTAGAGACAGCGCAACGTTTGAAACAGCTAAAATTCTTCCTTATAACGATGGTTGGCATCGGTTATGATATTCACCGGCTGGCGCGCGGGCATCGGCTGAAGCTGGGCGGCATAGAGATTCCATCGGATCGAGGAGCAGTTGCCCATAGTGATGGGGATGTGGTGCTCCACGCTCTGTGCGACGCTTTGCTGGGAGCGGCTGCTCTGGGCGATATTGGGGAATGGTTTCCGGATACCGATCCGCAGTGGAAGGGCGCCGATAGCGCAACATTTGTTGAAGCCATCATTGCAGCGTTGCAGGCGCGGCATTTGAGCGTTGCCCATATTGATAGCACAATCGTGCTCCAGCAACCGAAAATTGCACCTTACAAGCAGGCAATGCGTCGCCGTATCGCCGAACTCTGTCAGGTGCCCCTTTCTGCAGTGTCGATCAAAGCGACCACCAATGAACAACTGGATAGTCTTGGCAACGGGGAAGCGGTCGCCGCCTGGGTGGTCTGTTTGCTTAAACCGGCATCCGCAGGCAACGAATGAATCGGCTGCTTTTTGTTCTGTGGACGATCCTGATGCTGAAGGGTATTGCTGCTGTACTGCAACCACCGTATGGAGCGTAGCGGGAACGGGAAGTGCCGGCAGCGCAGGTGTGGATGGTGGATGCTCAGCGAATTCTCACGCTGAGTGAAACGACAGATCAACACACGCCGCATTTTTTTCTCCGCCTTCTGCCAGCGTTGAAAGTCAT
>JALWUI010000012.1 GCA_027082775.1 Candidatus Kapaibacterium sp. | reverse complement strand
CAGCAGCTATCGGCGGCGCAGCAGGCGACACTGTGGAATGCACTGATCCGTGCAAAGCTGGCAGATCCGGACTTTGCGGAAATTTCCCGTCTTGCCGAACGCTCTATTGTCATTTTCCCCGATCAGTGCGAAGCCTACTGGTATCACTTTCTGGCAGAACTGTCTTTGCAGCGTCCACAAACAGCATTTCACAGCATCCAGCAGTACCTGGAACGCATTGAGCATTACCAGTCGGCACTCCCGTTCGAGAAGCTCCCGCCATTGTCGAAGGTTCAAGAGTTGATAGAGCAGGCGCAGCAGGTTTATGGTGCGGTTGTTCCGATTCCTTCCGCATCCACTGCTTCGGGGTCGTCGACACAAAGTGCGTCCGGCGTGCAGTCTTCTGATCGCACAGTCCCTTCAGATGCCACGGCAGCGCAGCAGGAAGCGGGGGTGGAGCGTTCGCCGTCGACGCCACTGCTGTCGCTCTGTATGATTGTTCGCAATGAGGAGCAGCATCTTCCCGGTTGTCTGGAAAGCGTGCGTGGACTGGTGGATGAAATCATTGTGGTGGACACGGGTTCCACCGATCGCACGATCGAAATTGCGCAGCAGTATGGGGCACAGATTTTTCACATTGAGTGGCAAAATGATTTCAGCCTGGCTCGCAACGAAAGTATCAAGCACGCGCGGGGACAGTGGATTTTGTACTTGGATGCTGATGAGCGGATCGACCGGCAGCAGATCCCAATGATCCGACAGTTGCTGCAACAAGCGGAGGAACACATCGGGGCTTTTGCGTGCACCATCGTCAGCAAACACCGACTTACCGATACCGATAGCTCGCTTCACCGGGGCGTTTATCCCCGCCTTTTCCGCAATCTTGGGTATCCCACGATCCATTTCCGGGGTAAGGTCCACGAACAGATCAGTCCATCCATTCTGGAAGCGGGCAAAACTATTGCTCCGTCGCCGATCATTATCCATCACCTCGGCTACGACCTGCCGGAAGCTGCTCTTCGTCAGAAAGTGCAGCGGAATTACCAGCTTCTTTTTGAACACATTCAACAACAGCCAACCGATGCGTATGCGTGGTTTCAGTTAGGGCAAACCCTGAACTGGATGCAATTACCGGAGCAAGCCGAAGAAGCGCTCCGCTTCAGTTTACAGCTTACCCCACCGTTACCAGACTACCTGCAAGCGGCTGCGTATGCCATCTTAGCGCAGTTAGCTGGACGGAAGCGGAACTTTGCTCAGGCGCTGGAATACGCCGAGCGTTCACTGGCGCTGGCGCCGGACCAGTTGTATGCTCGAACGCTCAAAGCCTTTGCTCTGCTCCATCTGGGGCGAAAGGCAGAAGCGAAGCAGCTTTTTGAGGAATGCCTTGAACTCCTGCAGCACCGTAGCCCGGCGTTGCGCGCGGGTTTTGACATTGATGTTTCAGAGTCGGAGATCCGCAAGGGGTTAGCACTCTGTCAATAGGCGATGCGCTGTGGATGGCGTTCCTTGCAGGATTCCGGAATCCCTTCTGGTGCCATCCCAATGGTCTTAGTGGGCATAGCGATCGAGCGTGAACTGTTCCCCTAAGTACCGCTTTCGAACGTCAGGATGGGCAGCCACTTCCTCAGCCGTGCCGGAGAAAAACACCTTTCCATCGATGAGAATGTAGGAGCGATCGGTGATGGACAGCGTTTCGTGGACATTGTGATCGGTAATCAGCACGCCAATGTCGCGATGTTTCAACTGCTGGACAATCCGCATAATGTCCTCCACTGCAATTGGGTCGATGCCTGCAAAGGGTTCATCCAGCAGAATAAACTTCGGATTCACTGCCAGAGCTCGTGCAATTTCACACCGACGCCGCTCTCCTCCCGAAAGCATATAGCCGCGCCGTTTGCGAATGTGCGCAATGCCAAATTCTTCGAGCAGTTGCTCTACTCGCTGCCGCATCTCATTTCGGGATAGTTTTTGCAGTTGCAGTACCGCCAGAATGTTTTGTTCCACCGTCAGCTTCCGGAAAACAGAAGGCTCCTGTGGAAGGTATCCAATACCCATTCGAGCCCGCTTGTACATCGGCAGATGGGTGATGTCTTGATCGTCAAAAAAAATCCTTCCCTTCGTTGCTCCGACCATTCCGACGATCATATAAAACGTGGTCGTTTTTCCGGCACCGTTTGGTCCCAGCAGTCCCACCACTTCCCCCTGGCGAACTTCCAGACTCACGCCGTGGACAACAGGTTTTTTGCCGTAAACCTTGACCAGATCTTCCGCACGGAGCACCGCCATCCGCTCTCATCCACTGCTTTTGTTCCTCTGCACTTCCGCAAACGTGCAATATTGCTTCCTTAGTGCCTTGCCCGTGTCCGGAG
>JALWUI010000011.1 GCA_027082775.1 Candidatus Kapaibacterium sp. | reverse complement strand
ATCTGGCAGCCGAACAGTGGGAATTCAGCCCGACTCGGTGGTCTCCGCACGGGCTGTGCACGCCCCATCGATTGCAGCTTCTGGCACATCCCCTGTATCAGGAAGGCTACTTTGAGCTTCAGGATGAAGGGAGTCAACTGATCAGCTTTGCTGTCGCTCCCCAGCCGCACTGGTCGATCTTGGATGCCTGCGCCGGTGCGGGGGGCAAATCGCTCCACTTAGCAGCTCTCCAGGAGGATCGTGGCAAAATTCTGGCAACCGACATTGAACCGAAACGGTTGAAGGCGTTGCGGAAGCGGACGCATCGGGCTGGCATCCGTTCGATTCAAACGCTGACGCTGCCAAATTCAACCAGCTTTCATCCCACCCTGCCTCATCCCCTGCGCCCCTTTGCCCAGAGCTTCGATGCGGTCCTGGTGGACGCCCCCTGCTCTGCGACCGGGCGGAGTCGCCGCTCGCCAGCGACCCGGTGGTACACGAAAGAAACAACGGTGGCGAAACTGGCGCGTCAACAGTTGCACATTCTTCAACTCTATGCCCAATGCGTGGCACCCGGCGGCATTCTGGTTTATGCAACCTGCTCGCTCCTGCCGCAGGAAAATGAACTTGTCGTCGAGCAATTTCTTCGTGAACATCCAGAATTCGAACCCGATCCGCTCCTGCCAGCATTTGAAACATACCACATCCGTTTACCGTTATTACAGCCTGATCAGTGGCATTACACGATGCTTCCATCGGTAATGGGGACTGATGGCTTCTTTGTTGCACGAATGCGCCGGGTCCGATGAAACTGCTCTGCCGCATAATGGCGGTTGTCTGGCTATCCTGCTGTCTTTGGCGCCCTGCTTCTGGACAATCAACAGGCACGATCAGCGGTACGGTGTATGATTCCCTCTCGAAAGAGCCGCTGGTTTCTGCAACCGTGCTGGTGCAGGAACTCCAGAAAGGGCGGTTCACCAATGCCGATGGATACTTTATTCTTCCCCAGATTCCTTTCGGTACCTACCACCTCCGAATCACGTATCTGGGCTACCGTCCAAAGATCATTCCCATCACAGTATCCCCCCAGCATCCGCGGCGCGTGCTGAAAATTTTTTTAGTGCCGGATACGCTGGAGCTGGGCGAAGTGGTTGTTGAAGCAGAGCGGGAGATTGAAAAACGCGAAGTGATCATCAGCCGGGTGCATATCCCACTGCAACAGCTTACCTCCGTTCGGATTGCCAGTGAACGGGACATTTTCCGAACACTCCAGTACCTTCCCGGCATTCTTTCTTCTTCGCAAGTTTCCAGCGGACTCTACATTCGTGGTGGATCACCGGATCAGAACCTCATTCTGCTGGACGGTGCAACCGTTTATAACCCCTCGCATGCTTTTGGCTTCTACTCCACGTTCAATGCGGATGCAATCAAAGATGTACAGTTATACAAAGGCGGATTTCCCGCAGAATATGGGGACCGGATGTCAGCGGTGCTGGACATTACGCAGAAGGAGGGCAACAAAACAGCGTACCACGGAAAACTCATTCTCGGAACACTATCCTCTCAGGGAAGCGTTGAAGGTCCGATCCCGCTGCTGCCACGTTCCTCCTTTTTCCTCGCCGGTCGGCGCACGTACTTAGAAATTGTGAAACCCTTCCTCCCGGAAGATCCGGAAAACCCGATTCCGGATTTTTACTTTTACGACCTGAACGGCAAAATAACGATGCTGCCCGGCGACGATGACAAAGTCTCATTGGGAGGATTTTTGACTCGCGACATTTTCCGCGTTCGGAATGCAGGCACTCACTTCACCTTCGGCATCCTCAACCGTGTTGCATCCCTGCGATGGGCACATGTGTTTACCCCTCAATTACTGTTAACCGTCCTCGGATCAGCCAGCTATTATGAAAACCGGCTGGATGGATCGAATTTCGGATTTGACTTCCAGATCAAAAATTTCATTCAGGATCTTGCTTTCAAGGTCACCACGGAATACTATCCAACCGACCGGTTGAGTCTCAAAGCAGGGGGCGAATACCACCATTATCGTTTCCAGTTTTATCAGAACTTCACTGGCAAGCGAGACACGGTTATTCAGGAAGGAAGCGGGCGGTTTGGGACCATCCACTTTGACGTCCCTGACGAAACATTTTCCATTTTCCTCCAGGGATCTTACAAGCTAACAGATCTGTTGCTGATCCAGGCTGGCATCCGTTCGCTCACAATGGGACTTCGAGATCTCACGGTCGTTATGCCCCGCCTGGCGCTCCGATACCAGTTCCACCCGGATTTCTCCGTTAAGCTGCTGTGGGGTATTTACAAACAGTACTTTTACCTCGCTTATCAACCAAATTTTTCTTTCTTTGACACCTGGCTCCCAACCGATCCATTGACCAATCCGCCAACGGCTCAGCACTACATTCTCAGCGTCGAAGGATATCCACTGCCGAACCTCAAGACATCGGTCGACGTTTACTACAAGCCGATGAAGCATATCGCAGAGTTCAACCGCTTCTCCATTTCCGGCAATTCCACTCGAGACATCTTTCTGTTTGGCGATGGCATAGCCTATGGCATTGAAATTTTTGCACAGAAAAAAACCGGGAAGCTGACTGGCTGGGTCGGCTACGCCTACGGATATGTGGAATGGCAAATCGATAGCTTGAACAACGGGAAGCCATTCAATCCTCGATACGATCGACGGCACGACTTCAAAATCGTGCTGAACTACCAGATCTCCCGCCGCTGGGAAGCGGCTGCTTCTTTCTTCTTCCAGTCTGGACAGCCATACACGCCGGCAACCTCTCGCTTTCAGTCCCGATTTCCGGGTGAAAATCCCGGTCGCGGTGTGGTTATCCCCGCCGATCTCTACAGTCTCCGTCTGCCTCCATCGCACCAGTTGAATCTGAGCATCCGTTATCACACTACTATCTTCGACCTTCCAGCTATTTTCAGTCTGGACATTTACAACGTGTATTCCCGACGGGATATCTTCGCCCGGATTTATGACACGACGTCGGAAGTGACCACCGTTACCGATGTCAAATTGCTGCCCATTGTGCCCAGTTTTTCGGTGGAGGTAGAGCTATGAGATGGTTGCGGTTGCCATACGGGTTGCTGAGCCTGCTATTGCTCCTGCTGCTGAGCCACTGTGAAGATCCTCCCATTGTTGACTACCAGCCTCGTTACGTTGTTGAAGCCTTCCTGCTGGTCAACGAACCCATTCGGAATATCTTTGTTTATCGCTCTCTGCCGGTAACCGACACTTTTCGCTATGAAGCCTCGCTGGTATCCGATGCCGATGTCCGGCTGATCAGCGGCACTGATACGTTTCACCTCCAGTTCTCCCCCGAATACGGCTACTTCTATCCCGACGCTGGCCAGCGGATTCAATCGCGGCGGGAATATCGGCTGGAAGTCCGCTTTCCGGATGGAAAATTTGCCACCGGGACAACGGTCACGCCCGACTCGATCGCCTGGATACAACCGCCCAAGCCGATTTTGCAATATCCTGAAGATACGATCAACCTGCCATCACCGGATTCGCTCCGCATTGTCTGGTCTATCCCGGACTCTCTGCCAGAAGCGTTTCTGATTAGTGTCCGCTGCTTGGACACCCTTGAATACGGAAAATACCTCACACCGCCAACCGATGAACCAAATGAGCGAATTCATCACCGCGTCAACGAGTTAGATCCCTACAAACAGGAAGTCACTCGATGGGGATTCCTGACAGCTAACTGGTCACCGACTGTGTGGTTCGTTTTCAAATGGTACGGTCTTCACGAAATTGCCGTGTTCAATCCCGATCCCAATATGATCAAGTGGTTCAAGCAGACGCACTTCTCTCGCTTCCCGCGATATACGCCGCTGCTCAACGCGATGGAAGGCGATGCCATTGGCGCTGTATGCTCCGCCTTTGTCATCCGGGATACGACTTTTGTGCTGAAACCATAACCTGCCAATGGTGGCGCTTGTGGTACCAGGGGCGCAACACAATGGAAAAGATGAGCAATCGTTTATTGCTTCGCTCAAAATCGGGGCGTAGCGTAGTCCGGTTAGCGCGCCTGCTTTGGGAGCAGGAGGTCGCAGGTTCGAATCCTGCCGCCCCGACTTTCCTTCCCTTAACGCCGCACGAAGTTTGCGACGTATCTAAACGCGCAACTGCAAAATATCCTCGAACACGTTTGTGAAATCGTAGCATCCGACTTTATCCAGAATCCACCGCCCGCCCAGCAGCGCACCGATGGCAAATCCTTTGCGACTCCGTGCCCGATGGGTCAGCAGAATACTATCAGCTTCCGAATCGAACACGACCGAATGCTCTCCCGGCACAGCACCAACTCTGGCAGCAACGACCTGCAACTGCTCAGGGGCAATGCCGCCATCTGGATTGCCTGCGAACACCGCGGTTTTCCGATCGAAATGTTGCAAAATGATGTCTGCCAGTTGTTGCGCTGTTCCGCTGGGACTGTCCACCTTTCCCCGATGATGGGTCTCAGCGATCAGCACATCATACGCCTCCAGAGCATTGACAATACGGGCAGCCGTACGCACAAGTCGGAAAAAGACCTGCATCCCAACCGAGAAGTTCCGTCCGTACAGAATACCAATTTCTGCCTCGCGGGCAAGGCGCTGCACATCCTCCAGCCGATCGTACCAGCCAGTCGTACCAATGACCATCGGCTTCCGCAAAGCTGCTATCTGCTGCACGTGTGTGCGAACCACGTCGGGATGGGAGAAATCGAAAGCAATGTCAAAAGAGGGTGCCTGTTCCGGATCGAACGGATGGTCAATGTCGTACCATCCCACAATCTGATAACCATAATCCGGTGCTAAGGCTTCTAACTGCTTTCCCATCCGACCGTGTCCCAGCAACACTGCTCGAATCTGTGCCATCGCTTATCCCGCAAATTGTGGATCCAACTGCATCAATGCTCCCTGCTGAAGATGAAAAATCCGCGCCTGCGGAAAAGCAGCGATCATTTCCGGATGATGGGTCGCAATGATCACCACTCGATCCCCACTGTACTGGCGAAGAACTCGAATCAGCCGATCCATCGTATAGAGATCCAGATGGGCAGTCGGCTCATCTGCCAGCAGAATTTCAGGATCGACGACTAAAGCGCGGGCAACCCCAACTAACTGCCGCTCGCCGCCAGAAAGTTCTGCTGGAAATTTTTCCCGGACGTGGCTGATCCGCAGTTGCGACAGCACCTCCAGTATTCGGTGCCGCATCGCTTCTTTTGACAGCCCGCGATGCTGAAGCACGAAGAGTAAATTTTCTTCCACTGTCCACTCAGGCAGCAATTGCACATCCTGGAAGGCAATGCCGATCTGCTGCCGCAACCGGCGCAACTGCGCGGAGGGTATCGTCTGAAGGTCTGCGGAACGAACCAGCACCGTTCCCTCTGTCGGCATCAGCGCTCCATAGATCAACTTTAAAAAGGTCGTTTTGCCCGCTCCCGTTTCACCCGTCAGCAAAATGAGGTCGCCGGGATGGACCTGACACCGAATGTTGCGGAGCACCGGCAAATCATCATAAAACACGCTCACATCCTGAAATTCTATTTCCATCCCGCCTCTGCTGCTGATGCCTATCCGACTTGCTGTGCTGATTTCTGATCCAATGCCCACTGAAAGACCTCGATATATCGCTGTGCGGACTTCTCCACGGAAAAATCTTCCTTCATCGCATTATGCATCAGCTTTTCCCACAGCGGCTTGATATAGTAGAGCTGAACAGCGCGCTGGATTGCCCAGCTCATCTCGCCCGCATCGTAGCGATGGAACACAAAGCCCGTTCCTTCCGCCGTTTCTGGCAAAAATTCCCGGACCGTATCAGCTAATCCCCCGGTAAATCGGACAACTGGCGGCGTTCCATACTTCAGGGCATACATCTGGGTCAGCCCACACGGCTCATAGAGAGAAGGCATCAGGTAGATATCCGAAGCTGCAATGATTTTATGCGACAACTCCTCATTGTAGCCGATATGCACCAGCACACGCGCTGGATACCGCCGTGCCATATAGCGGAAAAATTCTTCATACTGCCAGGCGCCACTGCCCAGCAAGGTAAAGCGGAGCGGCAGACTGGTAATGAGCGACTCCAATGCCTCGCGCAGCAGTGGAATGCCCTTCTGATCGGTCAATCGTGTCACCATTCCCACCAGCGGAATATCTTCGATGACCTCTCGATCCGGTAGATGGTGATCTTTGAGATATTGCAATTTGTTCTGCCGCTTCAAATGGAGCGTCTCCGGAGTATAGCGAAAGTAAATTTTTTCATCCGTTGCTGGATTCCATTCCGTGTAATCAACGCCGTTGAGGATCCCAATCAAATCGGCTGCTCGCTGTTGCAATACTGACTGCAATCCCATTCCCAGCGAGGTTGTCCGGATTTCATACGCATAGCGTGGACTGACCGTGGTAATTTTATCAGCAAACAAAATCCCCGCTTTGAGCACATTGACTTTGCCGTAGAATTCAAAGGGACTGGTGGGATAGAAAAACGACTTTGGAATTTGCGCCAGAAAGAGGAAGCGATCCGGGTCGTAAATACCCTGAAATGCAATGTTGTGTATGCTCAAAACACCGGCGGTTCCCTGAAAATACGGCGACCGGCGGTAGTGAATTTTCAAAAACGGCATTGTCATCGCGGTATGAAAGTCATTGGCAAAGATCACTTCCGGCAGGAAGTTCAGCGCGCGTGCCACTTCAAACACCGCTCGGCTCAGGAACAGAAACCGTCGATCGTTGTCCCCAAACTCTTCCGGTGCGCCATAGATACCGGGACGATCGTAATATTCCGCATTTTCCAGAAAGGTTACCGGAACCGACGAGCCGGGCAACACACCAGACCAGAGGCGTGCATATTCTGTCCAACTGCCCATTGGCACACCAATCACGTGGCGCGTGGGTTTCAATCCGTAGGCAGCAGCATTTATCATCTGGTACTTGGGAATGACGATGCGAACCCGGTGTCCCATCTTTGCCCACGCTTTTGCCAGCGCATAGGTAATATCTGCCAGTCCCCCTGCCTTGGCAAATGGATATAGCTCCGCCGCTGTGACTAAAATGTTCATACGTATGCCCTCTGCTCAGCTAACTGACGAGTTCGAATCACGCGATACGGCTGTCCAAAGCGCTGCGCAACAGCTTCCGCACAGTCAGGATCTAAGGTACAGCCAAACACCGTCGCTCCTGTCCCGCTCAGCCCCGCATAGAGCATAAGCGAATGCTCCAGCAACTGTTCTTTAATGCTTCGCAGGACCGGAAACTGCTCAAACACCACTGCTTCAAAATCATTGACAATCTGCGACCGCAATTTCGATCCACAATCCCAGTATCCTCGCAGCAGGTGAAAAAAATCCCGCGGCTGCTGCGCATACGCCCTCCGGCGTGCCAGCGCTGCATAGGCAGCACGCGTGGAAACGTGGATGGGCGGGATCACCAGAAGAAACTCATACGGAACATCCCACGAATACCATTGTAACTCCTCGCCAGTTCCTCCAACCACAGCAAGGGTTTCAGGTTGTACCTGCAGGAAAAACGGGACGTCGCTGCCCAACTGGCGAGCAAGGGTCAACAGTTCCGTTTCGCTCAGTGGAGAACCCAACCGCTGATTGAGCCATCGCAGCACCATCGCCGCATTGCTGCTCCCTCCGCCCAGCCCACTACCCGGAGGGATCCGCTTCTCAACGCGAGCGTGCAGATGAAAAGTCAAACCGGTTGCGCGGGCAAACGCCTGCACTGCGCGAAAAACCAGATTGTGCTCAACAGCAATATCCCAATCCGGATGCATAGCAATGGTGATCGAAAGATCCGCAGCCGTTTCCAGATGCAATTCTATCTGATCGCCGAACATCAGGGGAATGAATACCGAGTTGATCCGGTGGTATCCATTGGGCAAAGGTTCGAGGACTTGTAACCCAAAGTTCAACGTAGCCGGCGAGAGAATCGTCTCCGTCGTTTGCATTTATGCCCAATTTGCTTCCGTTTGCCTATCTTACGGCTTGGATTCTGACATATTTCAATTTGCAAAAATATGACAGATGCTGGGAATATCGGTTTTCGCGAAGAAGTAATCCGCAAGCTCATTCACTTAACCTCCCTGTCCATCCCGACCATCTACACGCAGGTCAGCCGGGAATTTGCGCTCAGCGTCCTCATCCCCTTAGCCCTGATTGCCCTGTTCATCGACATTGGACAGCACTTTTTTGCGCCGGTCCGAACCTTTATGCAGCGATACTTTGGCGCTCTGCTGCGACCGCACGAAAAAGATGAAAAGAAAATTCTGCTAAACGGCGCCACCTACGTCCTGATCTCCGCCGTGCTCTGCGTCGCCATTTTCCCGAAAGTCATTATGGTGACCGCCTTTTCCATCCTGATTATTTCTGACATTTCCTCCGCCCTGATTGGCAGGGCTTTCGGCAGACATCGATTTCTGGATAAATCCCTGGAGGGAAGCGTGGCGTTCGCCATCTCTGCATTCCTGACGGTGTACGTCATCGGAACAATTTATGATGCGCCGCTGCCGTACTTCTACTCTGGAGCTCTTGCCGGGATCGTTGGCGCTGTTGCTGAAGCAGCTTCCATCCGACTCCGGATGGATGACAATCTCACCATTCCCCTGTCGATTGGCTTTACCCTCTGGGGCTTACTCTTTTTGCTGGATCCTGCAACTCGCAATGCCATTCTGTCAATGATACCGGAGACGTGAACAATGAAAGGTGCCATCATTGCTATCGGTGACGAACTCTGCATCGGCGATGTCGTTAACAGTAACGCTGCCTACTTAGCCCGAAAGTGCACGGACATCGGTATTCCCATTGACCGACACGTCACGGTTGGAGACAACCTCGAGCACATCGTGGCGGAACTCCAGCGGCTGGCAATTGAGCACGACTTGATTCTGACAACGGGAGGATTGGGTCCAACGCACGATGACCGCACAAAAGAGGCAATTGCCCAATTCTTCGGCGTTCCGCTCCAGCACAGCGAGCAGGCGGAACAGTGGATTCGCCAGTACTTAGCCCGGCAGCATCGGGAGTACACTGAGCGTCAGGCAACGCAGAGCACCGTTCCTGCTTGCTGCAAACCGCTCTACAATGCTTACGGCACCGCACCGGGACTCTGGTGTGAGCAATCCGGGTTTCCTATGGTCATTGCTCTCCCCGGCGTTCCGGCGGAAATGCGGTTTATCGTTGAAAACAGCGTTCTTCCCGAACTACAACAGCGAGTGCGCAATCAGCCGCGTATCCTTCTGCGAACCTACGGGATCATTAGCATTCCTGAAGCAGAACTGTTTGTGCAACTAAGCGAAGATGTCCTCCGATGGGAAAACGAAGGTATCACCGTCGCTTTTCTCCCTTCTGCAAAGCTGGTGCGGTTGCGATTTCGCTGGACGGCACCCCCATCGGCATCGGTTGAGGAGCGGATAGCGGACATTGAATCGGT
>JALWUI010000010.1 GCA_027082775.1 Candidatus Kapaibacterium sp. | reverse complement strand
TTACCGAGTCGTTCAAAGCTTCTTTGAATGTGGAATGATCGTTTTAACCGGTGGCGCGGGGTTCATTGGCAGTTGTTTCCTCCGCCGGCTCAACGATGCAGGCATCCGTGATGTCCTGGTTGTTGATCGGCTGGGGAAAAGTCCGAAATGGCGGAATCTGGTGCATAAGCAATTCCGTGATCTGATCGATCCCTCCACCTTTTTGACAAAGTTGCAGCAGGGTGAATATGGCAGCAGTATAGAAGTCATCGTTCATCTGGGGGCGCGAACGGATACCACGGAACAGGATGTGCAGTTTCTGGTGGAGAATAATTTCTCGTATAGCTGCGCTTTGCTGGAATATGCTCACAGGATGAACGTTCGCTTTATTTATGCCAGCAGTGCTGCAACGTATGGCAGGGGGGAGCAGGGATTTGCGGAGGAGGATTGGAGCAACCGTGAACCATTGAACGCTTATGCTTTTTCCAAGTATTTGTTCGATTTCTGGGTGTACCAGCACCACTACTTTCAGTCGTCGACGGTCGGGCTGATTTTCTTCAACGTTTATGGACCCAACGAATACCACAAGGGGGCGATGGCAAGTATGGTGTTCAAAGCCTTTCAGCAGTTGCGAACGGCGGGGGTTGTTCGGTTGTTTAAATCGTACCATCCAGCGTATGCGGATGGAGAGCAGAAGCGGGATTTTGTTTATGTCAAAGATGTGGTGGAAGTCCTATGGCGGATGTTAAAGCATCCGGAGATTTCGGGATTGTACAATGTGGGAACGGGTGTTGCACGTTCGTGGAACGACGTTGTGCGCTCAGTGGCCACAGTTCTGGGCGTCGAACCCAGGATTGAGTATGTGGATATGCCCGAAGAGTGGCGTGAGCAGTACCAGTATTTCACGCAGGCAGATCTTCGTCGGTTGCAGCAGACTCCCGCAATGGTTGCTTTTCAAACACTGGAAGTGGGAGTGGAAGATTACGTCCGAAATTACCTGATGAGCCGACAGCGGTATTGGTGAGGCAGAAACACAATGAACGGGAGATAAAGAATGGCGTCATTGCGAGATCTACGGCGAAAAATTCAAGGGGTAAAGAACATCGCCAAAATTACAACGGCGATGAAATTAGTAGCGGCTGCCAAGTTGCGGCGAGCCCAGGCTGCAATCCTTTCCGCCCGTCCTTACGCCCAGAAGCTGGAAGAAATTCTCTCCCTGCTGGTAGCAACGTCGGCGGAAGAGCTCATCCATCCGCTGCTGTTGAAGCGAGAAACGGTTCGGAACATTCTGGTCGTTGTCATCTCCGCCGATCGGGGATTGTGTGGGAGTTTTAACACCAATGTTTTCCGCAAATTTCTGGGATTTCTGGAAGAACGATCCGATCAGCAGCAGGGCGTATCGGTTCAGGTCATCGCGGTGGGCAAGCGAGCAGCAGAGTACTTCACCAAGCGCCACTTTCCATTGCTGGACACCTATCCCGGCATCTTCCAGAAACTGGATTACATCTATGCACAAACGATCGGCAAGCAGGTGACCAATGGCTTTATCAATGAAGAGTTCGACGAAGTGTATTTGATCTACAATCAGTTCATTTCGGTGATGCGCCAGCAGGTCGTTGTGTACAAATTATTGCCGATAGAACCAACGACCCTACCAGAAGCGGTATCGGAGCATCGGGAGTATATTTTTGAACCCTCGCAGGACCAGGTGCTGGATGCGCTGTTACCCAAGCACTTAAATATGCAGATCTGGCGGGCGCTGCTGGAATCCAACGCTGCAGAGCAGGCAGCCCGAATGGTTGCAATGGATAATGCAACGAACAATGCTCACGAGCTCATCCGGGCGTTGCAGTTGACCTATAACAAGACCCGACAGGCAACGATTACCAAAGAGCTACTGGAAATTGTCTCCGGTGCCGAGGCATTAAAAGGAAGTTAATCTGTGCTGTCAAAAGCTTACCTGGTGCCACCCGATTTTGGCATCGATAGAGACAAAAAGTTTGCCAGTTGAAAGCCAGTACCCACGTGATTCCTCTCTGAAAAATCGTGCGTTCACACGGAAGTGCGGTGTGGACATCCCCGATTCGTTCGACAGGATTCCTCATTGGAGCACAGGAAATACCCGCGGCAGTCAGCACCTACCGGGGCGCTGGCTTTCATCGGCAAGAAATGCACACGGAAGCGTGCGCTCCCAGCGAACTGCAGGTGCCCTAACTGGGAGCGCCGGCTTCAGCCGGCAAAAGATAAAAGGAGGCACTGACGTAAATGTGTAGGGGCGACCGGCCGGTCGCCCCTACAGGTGCGGGTGATGGCGACTCGCCGGGTCGCCTCTACGGGTGCAAAAATTCCCTCTCCCGCTGGGAGAGGGAATTTTTGCACCCGTAGAG
>JALWUI010000009.1 GCA_027082775.1 Candidatus Kapaibacterium sp. | reverse complement strand
TGGGGCTTCGACCTTGAACTGCACTTTCGGAAACGCTCGAAACTTCTCTACGGGTTCAGCAACTGCTTCTGGAGCATTTCCCTGAGATTGAATACATTGTTGCCAAAATTGGAACAGCCGAAATCGCCACTGACCCGATGCCCTTAGAAGTTGCTGAGATGATTCTCAATATGAAACCGAAAGAAGAGTGGATATCGGCGCAAAGCCGCACAGAGCTTTTTGACAAAATGGAAGAACTGCTGACAGCGCACATTCCCGGCGTCAGCTTTGATTTCAGTCAGCCGGTTCAAATGCGTTTTAACGAGCTGATGACTGGCATCCGACAGGACATAGCCGTTAAAATCTATGGAGAAGATCTGGATACCTTGGCGCAACTGGCAAATCGCATAGCTGCGGTCATCCAGCAAATTCCCGGTGCTGGTGATATTCGCGTCGACCAAATGCTCGGATTGCCGCAAATCACGGTGCAATACAACCGAGAACGCTTAGCACGGTACGGTGTTTCGATTGCAATGCTGAACCGCCTGGTGCAAACCGCCTTTGCTGGTACAGCAACGGGCGTCGTTTTTGAAAATGAACGGCGCTTCGACCTGGTTGTCCGCTTAGCGCCTGAATACCGGCGCGATATCCAGGACGTGCGCAACCTGGTCGTACCACTGCCCAATGGCTCTACAATTCCCCTGTCTGAATTAGCAACCATCGAATACCGCAACGGTCCAATGCAAATTCGACGGGATGCAGCTAAACGATATGTAGCCATCGGCGTCAATGCCCGAGGTCGCGATATTGAATCCTTAGTGGAGGAAATGCAACGGCAAATCGAGCGACAGGTACCACTGCCTCCGGGCTACTCCATCAGGTTCGGTGGGCAATTTGAAAATCTTCGCGCTGCACGCGCCCGATTGGCAATTGCCGTTCCTGTAGCATTGGGTCTCATCTTTGTTCTGCTGTACTTTACCTTCCACTCGGTGAAATTAGCTGTTATGATTTACACAGCTATTCCCTTAGCAGCAATTGGTGGTGTGTTTTCACTGTTACTGCGGGGTATGCCTTTTAGCATCTCCGCTGGCGTTGGCTTTATCGCTCTGTTCGGGATCGCTGTTCTCAACGGTATTGTGCTCATTGCCCAATTTCTCCGATTAAAGGAAGAGGGTATCACCGAGCTCCAGGAACAAATCATACGCGGTGCATTATCTCGGCTTCGTCCCGTTCTTTTGACCGCTTCGGTCGCCGCTCTGGGATTTCTGCCAATGGCAACTTCAACTTCTGCTGGTGCAGAAGTACAGCGTCCTCTGGCTACTGTTGTCATCGGGGGATTAATAACTTCCACCCTTCTCACCCTCGTTGTGCTGCCAGTACTTTATAGCCTCTTTGCTGAATTTCGTTTCTCAAATTTCTGGAAGCGAATGCGGCACACTGGAAGCACTGCCATCTTACTCACTGGAGCAGTCACTGCCGCTCTGACCGCAAACACTGGCAATGCGCAACCACCACAGATTCGAAGCATCACCCTGGACCAGGCATTGCGCATCGCCGAACAACACCATCCCGACCTCCAGATTGCTACCCTCCAGATGGAACAGCGACGTTCTCTGCTTCCCTCTGCGTTCACCCTCCCGCCGCTGGAACTCGACTATTATCGGGTAGGACAGGCTGGAACGATCTTAGAGTCCGAATGGAGTCTTCGGCAAACTTTTCCATTCCCGCTGGCGTACAATAGCCAGTATGCAGTTCTACGCTCCAAACTGCAATGGCAGGAAATAGCAGCGCAACTGCGGCGCATTGAACTCCGCAAGGCCGTCCGCTCTGCCTATGTAGAATTTACCTTTGCTTCGGATCGCCTCCGCCTGCTCCAGCGCCTGGAAAAGCTGGGAGAGGCTTTCCTGGAAGCGGCACAAAAACGATATCAACAAGGGGATACGCCACTGCTGGAACTGCTTTCTGCACAGAGCACAGTGCTGTTTTTCCAGCAGGAACGGCAATCGGCACAGGTTGCGCTCTATCAAGCGCACCGAAAACTTCAACAGTGGCTTTATACTACCGATTCTCTGGTCACCTCTGACTCTTTGTTCCGACTTCCTACTATCCCACTGGACACCACAGCGTGGCGACTGCATCCACAACTGCGCTTAGCAGCACAGCAGATCCGCGTAGCAGAAGCACAAAAATCCTTAGCAATGACCAATTACTACCCTGACCTCTCCATTGGCTACTTAGACCGAACAGCAGACGGCATCCCGGGATACAGAGGCATCGAGCTGGGTTTGAGCATCCCCTTATGGTTCTGGTCCTCCGCCAGTGCCGTTGCCAGCTCCTCGATCGCCATCGATATCGGGCGACAGGAATATTACAAACAACAATTCCAGCTTTACACCCAATTCCAATCAGCCTGGCTGACTTTTCAGCAGCGCAAACAACAACTGGACAGCTACGAGCAACAAGGATTAATCATAGCCCAAAAGCTCATCCGCACGGCTGAACGCGGCTACCAGCGTGGGGAAATCGACTATCTTCAGTACCTTCAACTGCTCTTTCAGGCACTTCGATTGCAAGAGCAGTACTTAAACCTTCTCCGACAGTACAACCTTTCCGCAATCGAACTCCTTTTTGTTTTAGGACAGTAATGTTTCACAAAAATAGTGGAGACGATAAAATGAAAACCCTGCAAATCCTGTTTCAACTGTTAGCAACACTGATGCTGGCTTTCCTGATTCTCACCCAATGCTCTTCCAAAAACTCAGCTCCGGAAGCAACGGTGGAAACAGTAGCTCAGATGCACACCGAAGAAACAGGAACTACAAATTTGGCACACCAGGAACACGCTGATGAAAACAGGACCCCCTCAATCATCTCAATGCTGGAGCAACAGGCAACAACCGTCGGCATTCGCTTCGGTTCTCTGGACACAACGGTAATGGGAACAGCCATCCAGACCTATGGCTGGCTTCGTCTTCCCCCACAATACCATTCCCGCCTCAGTTCCTTTCTCAGTGGAAGCATAGAGAAAATCTTTGTTATCGAAGGAGACTTTGTTCACAAAGGGGACACCTTAGCCTTAATTGCTTCACCAGAGCTTCTGGAATTACAAGAAGCCTACATTCAGAGTCTTGCAGCCTATCGATTTGCGAAAGCTGAACTGGCACGACAACGCAAACTCTATCAGGACAGCATTGCGGCTGCCAAACAACTGCAACTGGCAGAAGCAGAGTTCCGATCGCAACAAAGCCGGATGCTGGCGCTGCAAAAGCGACTACGACTGGCAAACATTGATCCCTCAACCGCGGAACACTCCTCGATTGTATCCTCTTTTCCCATCGTCGCTCCCTTCGATGGGTACGTTCGACATATCAATGTCGTTTTGGGAGAATTTATTTCCCCCGGAACAGAACTTTTTGAGCTGGTCAACAATCGTCACATACACGCTGACATTTTTGTGTTTGAAAAAGACATCCCGAAAGTGCGCGAAGGACAGGCGGTTCGCTTTGCTCTGACTACCCAACCGAATCAATGGTATAATGGCCGCATTTTTTCCGTTGGCAAGGCATTTGAAGATTCTGTCAAAGCGGTCATCGTACACGCCGAACTAACGGAACGCGCTAATCGGGATATCCTGCTCCCTGGAATGTTTGTCAATGCTCACATCATTACCGCTTCCCATAAAGTCACAGCGATTCCTGAGCCAGCGGTTGTGGAAATCGAAGGAAAGCCATACATTTTTATCTTCATCGGGAAACAAAAACATCCTGATGGGGTGCTGTGGCAGTTTCGTCCTATCCCCGTACTCACTGGTGAGCGCGATGGCGGACTTATCGCCGTTACTCCTTTAGAACCGATTCCTGACAACGCACCGATTGTGGTTGACGGAGCATACTACATTTACGCCCAAACTCAAAATCTGGAAGCGGAGCACGCTCACTAATCCATCTTTTAGCTCAAGCCTTCGAGTACAAAATCACCATTCTTTTGCAGCTCCACGGGGGCAGGGGTCCCCCTCCCGCCCCCTTTGCTGTAAAGCCGCAGCGGCGAAATATCGGCATCGATACAAGGATGTGTGCCCCTCGCAACCTTCTGCTTTGCAGATTCGTTATAGCATTCCGGTTCCAGTGTAAGTTGAACAATACCCAGGAATTCCTATGCGACAGCTTCTTGTAGCATTTTCCAGCTTGTTGCTTGCTCTCCCATTAATGGCTCAGCCGATTCACGGTGGGATAGCTTACTTCTCCCTGGGAATGCCTTTTCTCCAACTGGATGAGCTGAACAACCGCCTCACGCAATACCAGATCCCTTCCTTCGATGCTCCTTTTATTACGCTCGGCGGTGGTGGCGCATTTTCAGGAGAGCGCCTCTTTTTCGGCGGTGAAGGCGCAGGGCTGATCCAGCGGGAACAATCGTATCAGCGTGGGGATACAACTTTTCGTATGCAGTTGGATGGCGGGATGGGTGTTGGATTGATAGGCTTTAATCTCCTGCGATCACCGGTGACTATCCAGCTATTGGGTGGCATCGGCGGTAGTTCGTTAACACTTAAAATCACCGAGGAGCGAAGCGATAGTTTCGATGATATTCTGCAACGACCGCAACGGGAGATTACGATGACCATTGGGAGTTTTCTGTTCCAGGGAAGCGCCAGCGTGTTAATTCCAATTACCAACTCCCTTTTTATTGGACTCCAGGGAGGTTACGTCTTCTCCGTTACCAACTCCGACTGGCAATATTCCTCTCGCATTGCCATTGCCAATGGGCCAAAAGCAGGATTTGATGGGGCTTTTGCACGACTGTTGATTGGCTTTGGCTGGTTTGGTGACGACGCTGGCGACGACGAATGCGATGATTAATCCTCCCTTTTCCCGAAAGAAGTACCGATCTGTCAAAAATTACCGGCATAGCCTCTCGATTACGGGGGCTATGCCTTTTTTTGTTTGTTGTATCGTCCTTGTTACTGTGGTAGCTTGCCTGCCCTTAAACGGCAACTGTAAGCTTATTTCCCTTTATCACCTTGCGGGATATATCAACTTCCCGATGCACACAGTGTTCTTTCAGGCTTCCTGCCGGTTTTGCAACCGCAGTTGCCGATGCCATCGGCGACGTTCATACCGTAATTTCGCAACGTGGTACACATAATACATCGATGGAACCACCACCAGGGTGAGAAAGAAAGCAAATCCCAGACCAAAAATCACAGCGGACGCCAGCGGACGCCAGAATGCAACGGCAACGCCACCAAAGGAAATTTTGGGATCGAAGTGATCCAGAAACGATCCGAAATCGATATTCATTCCCAAAGCCAGCGGAACCAATCCCAGAATCGTGGAAGCAGCGGTCAGTAACACCGGTGTAAAGCGAATTGCAGCTCCTTCCTTGATCGCCTGCCGCGTTCGATAGCCTCGCTGGCGGAGAATTTCGACAAAATCCAGCAGGACAATACCGTTTTTCACCACAACCCCTCCCAGAGAAACAATGCCAACGCCTGTTAAAGCAATTGATATGGTCAACCCAAAGAGCATATACCCCAGGAACACACCGATGGTGCTAAAGATCACCGTACTCATAATAATCAGCGGTTTGAAGACCGAGTTAAACTCGGTGACCATCACCAGAAAGATGAGAAAAATACTGACGACAAACGCAAGGCTGAGAAAACGCTGCGATTTTCGCTGCTCCTCCTGCTCACCTGTTAACACAACCTCATACCCCTGTGGCAAAGCCATATGGTCCAATACCCGCTGAATCCGCGCCCGCACCGCATTCGCATTATAGCCCGCCGTCACCTCCGAAGACAGCGTAATCACCCGCTTTAAATCTTTTCGATTGATTCCCCCATAGGAATTTCCGTAGCTAACGGTAGCAACAGCAGCGATAGGAATACTGCGAAATCGCCCCGTCGACATTTCCCGAAAAGTAATCGGCAGATTGAGCAATGTTCCAATGTCATACCGATATTGCTCTTTAATCCGAACCTGGATGGGATACTCATCTTCCCCATCGCGAAACTTTGCTGCTTCCGTCCCAAAGAGTGCTGTCCGCAACGTTGATCCTATTTGCCCAATGCTTAATCCTTCCCGCAGTGCCTTTTCTCGCGAAATCTGTACGTATAACTCTGGCTTATACTTCTCCAGATCCGAGCGCAATCCTTCAATGCCAGGAATTTGCAATACGTTTTCTAAGGTATCGATCAGGCGGCGCTCTAACGCCAGGAGTGTCTGGAAATCTTCTCCTCGAATTTCAATCGTAATGGGTTTTCCCACCGGTGGTCCGAAGCGCTGTTTCTCCACGCTAATTTCTACCCCCGGAATCTGCGGCATTGCTTCCTGCAACTGTTTCCACAACGCAAAGGTTGAAATCCCTTGCCGTTCGTGGTACTCTTTAAAGGCAACGGTGATTTTTCCTTTATGCGGCGTGACACTCCGATCCGGACGCATTGGATCACCAGCACCAATTCCAACATTTGCCAGCACCGTCTGTACGGCTGGATTGTCTCTTCCCAGCACCTCATACACCCGCTGTTCGATCATCCGGGTTAAGGAATCAGTCACCGCAGCATCCGTTCCCACGGGCGTTTTAATGTAGATGTACACAAAATTTGGCTCTGGGGAAGCAAAAAATTCCACCTTTGGCTTGACAATACCTAAAAGAACAAAGGTTGCAATGAGCAAGGCAACGGTGCCACCAACAATCATATACGGCACCCTGCCCCGGATCGCTCGATCCAGGGTTCGGCGATAGAGCCCCATAAAGCGGGGCAACCACCGGGTCTGAAAGCGATGGATCAGCACCGGTGATATGAACCAATGGTTTAAAGCGATCAGCACAATAAGAATCAGCCCCAGATTCCCTCCCTGATGAAATCCGACCGCGTACAGCAATCCACTAACAATCGCCAGCATTCCAATGGTGATCCTGAACCGCCGGGGATCACGGCGGCGTCCTCGTGGCATAAAATCCACAGCGAAAACCGGGTTTATTAAAAATGCCACTATGAGCGAGGCAGTCAGCGTTAGAATTAGAACCACTGGCAGGTAACGCATAAACTTACCCGGAACGCCGGGCCAAAACAGCAGTGGGAAAAAGGGTGCCAGGGTCGTCAGCGTACCTGCCAACACTGGGGCAAAAACCTCTCCCGCCGCCAGCCGGGCTGCATCCTTGATGGGTAATTTCTCCCTGGTATACAGCCGATAGGTATTTTCAATAACAACAATCGCATCATCGACAATAATCCCCAGCGCCAGGAGGAAAGAAAAAGTGACGACCATATTGAAGGTGTAATCCAGCGGCGGCAAAACCAGCACTGCCATTGCAACTGATAGTGGCACCGCCAGCCCCACAAACAGAGCATTTTGTACTCCCATAAAGAACATCAGCACGATGGTCACAAGAATGAATCCGATAATAACGCTGTTGTTCAAATCCTTCAAACTGGTACGGGTAAACTGCGACCGGTCATTGGTAATCACGACATTCAGGGCTTTCGGAAAAACGCTCTGGCGCATTTCTTCAATGATGCGCTTAATTTTATCCGCCGCATCAATGAGATTTTCCCCGCTTTTCTTAATCACGCTGAGGGTAATAACCGGCTTCCCATTGAGCCGTGCATAACTTTCGCGCTCCTTGAAACCATCCCGAACTTCCGCAATATCCTTGAGAAAAACTCTACTGCCCATCGAACCACGGACTACCAGCGACTGAATATCCTCTACCGTTTCAAACTCTCCAACGATCCGCAGGGTTCGGCGCGTCCCGTCAACTTTCACATTCCCTGCGGAAATGTTCATATTGTTGTTCCGAATCGCATTGATCACATCCCGAAAGCTCACTCCCGCTGCCTGCATCAAAAAGGGATCCAGATCTACCTGAATTTCCCGTTCTGGAGCGCCAATAAGATCAACACGGGTGATTTCTGGCAACGCCTCAATCCGATCCTGCAACGCTTCTGCGTATTTCTTCAATCGGTTCAATGCAAAGTCACCCGACACATTGACAGCCATAATGGGAATTTCGGAAAAATCGATTTCCCGAACCTCTGGATCGTTTTTCAAGTCGTCGGGCAGATCTGATTTTGCCTTATCCACGGCGTCCTGGACGCGACGTTTTGCAACGGCTGGATCCACATCTAATTCAAACTCCACGGTAATACTGGAGAAATCCTGCACAGAACGGCTTCGGATCGTTTTAACCCCTGTGACTGACTTCAGTTGCTTTTCAATGGGACGCGTAATCAACGCTTCCACATCCTCTGGCGAAGTACCCGGATAGACCGTATTAACCAGAATGGTCGGAATCACCACTTCCGGGAACTGTTCTTTTGGAAGCGTCAAATAGGTATAAAGTCCCAAAAGGGAAATCAGCAGCGTAACCACATACACCGAAACTTTATGATCGATCACCCAGGCGGTAGGGCGAAAAATTTTCAGCACTTCCGTTTCTTTCCGCACCATCTCCACTCTCCCTATTGCACTGCGACGTAATCGCCATCTGCGATGTTCTGGATACCACTCACAATGACCCGATCCCCAGGAGCAAGACCGGAGAGAATTTCCACCTGCCCTCCACTAATCTTCCCCGTCCGCACCAGCCGTTTTTGCGCAACCCAGTGTTCTCCTTCCGGAACAGTAACAAAAACAAACTCTGTATCTTCAAATCGCTGTACTGCCTTTAGCGGCACCACCAATGCTGAATCTTTCGCATAATCGCGCAAGGTCACCAAAGCCACCATATGGGAACGGAGGCCGGGAACGTAGGTCTCAAAAGGGAAGAAAAGCTGGATGGTGCGATCTTTGGCATTAACACTCTTCGAGATGGCTCGAAGCTTCAGTCGGAAAGTATCCTGCAAATCGGGGATCACCACCTGCGCCACCTGTCCAATCGAGAAGGCGGGTGCATATCGTTCAGCAGCGGATGCTCGAACCTGAAGATCTCCCAGGCGGACTAAACGGAAAGCGGGACGCCCGACTAAAGCTGCTTCTCCAACTTTGATAAACACTTCATCGATCACGCCATCGAACGGAGCACGAATCGTTGCCAGATCCAACTGCGCCTGGAGCGCCTGCAACTGCTTTTCCAGCACTTCAACGCGATTCTTTGCTTCCAGATACTGAATTTCCGATCCTGCTTTGCTTTCCCATACCCGCTTTTGCTTCGCATAGACAACCTTCGCAAATTCCAGGGAGGTTTTAACCTGCTCGATCTGGCGCCGCAATACGCTGGCATCGATAGTCGCCAGCACCTGCCCACGGCGAACCCGCATTCCTTCCGAAACTTTCACCTCTTCCACTACACCCGGCATCTTCGGACTCAGTAAAATGTCCTTGCGGGATTCAACTTCTCCGAAAAACGTCACAAAGTGCTCAAAACGTTGCGGACGGACTTCCCGAATCCCTACCAGCTTCGCCCGCTGCCGGCGTTGCGACCGCCCCAATTGCTGTTCCAGTTGGGCAATCTCCTGATTGATAGCATCTCGAAGCTGGTAGAGAGAATCCAGCCGGTGTGCAAGCTGTCTACTTGCCCGACTGTCCCGTCCAGATGGTGAGCTGCACATCACCAGAAGCACAGCCATAAGACCAAAGCTGATGGCCACCCAGCTTTTCATTCTTCATACTCTTTTTGTGAAACGACTAAATTTTTCTGTTTTCTGGCAAATCCCCACAAAAGGTTTTGCAGCAAAAATTCAACAAATTCTTCCAACTGTGGCTGTGGTGAAAGAAACGTTGGCTTACCAAAATGCCACTGAAGAATTGCCCCATTGATGGATACCCAGAGCGAAAGAATGGCTAAACAAGAGTCCAGATCATTCCGAAAAATCCCCTGCTGTTTTCCTCGCTCCACCACCTGCATTGCAAACTCCAGGTATTCCTTCAGCAACTGATCCAGCTTCTCTACCCGCTGGTGTTCTGCCCTGGCTGCCACTTCTGCCAGATTAAAATGCGCCGCAAGGATGTATTGATCCCATTGCTCCTGAGCATACAGCAGCAGTACCTTGCCGAAATGATAAATTACCTGATCAGGTGGTAAATCCTTTGGGATATGGTCCATTGCAAACTGAAAAAAGTGCTGAAACACGCTATAGACCACCTCCAGGTACAAATCCTCTTTCGAGGGAAAATACAGGTAGAGCGCTGCCTTTGACAATCGGGCAATTCGAGCAATTTCCTCCATTGTAGCCGCCCGAAATCCCTTTTTCACAAATACCTTTCTTGCAGCACGCAGAATCTGGCGCTCGCGCTGCTGCTTTTCTTTGCGTCGCCGTTCCTCGATGTAACTTTGCTTTGCCATTCTTTCCTCCCTGCTTATTGCTTCTGCCCCAACTCTCCCATCAGTGCCCGAAGTTGCGTCTGGATCGAAATCACTTCATACGCTGCCTGAAGCTCCTGCAACTGCACCTGTCGCACATTATTCTCTGCATCGAATACCTCTAATTGCGTACCAATGCCTTCCCGGTATCGTACCTGCGCAATCTGGTATCCTTTCTGCGCCGTCTGCAGCGTCTTTTGCTGTGCCCGCCATTTGTTCAATGCAATGGTGTAACGATGAAGCAGCGAGCGCGCCTGCATCCGCAATGCATCTTCCGTCTGCTTGACCATTGTCTCCAGCTTTTGATAATCCAGTCGTGCCTGCTGCACGCGCGCTGTACTCTGGAAACCATTAAACAAAGAAAAAGAGAGTTGGAGTCCAACGGCTGCACTCTTTGCTGTCTGGAAAGCATTCAATCGGAACACATCGCTCTGTCCCTGGTAGGTGTATTGTCCAAACAAAAACAGCATAGGGAGAAATTCTGACTGATACAAATCCACCACTTTGTCCGCAATTTCCATCTGCGTTCGCATCGCCTGCAATCCATAATTGTGCTGCGCTACCCGCGCCAGGACTTCAGCCTCTGGCGGAAGGTGGAAAGTCGTATCGACAGCAAAACTTCCTGTCGGCTCTATGGATTTGGTTACTGGCATTCCCATTACCAGTTTCAGGCGTGCCGCCGCATCCTCATAGCGTTGATGAGCTTCTCGAACCTGGGGTTCGATAACATCCACTGCCACCTGCGCCCGCAAATGTTCATATTCCGAAACCAATCCTTCTTGATACAACGCCGACACCTGCCGTGCAAATTCCTGCATTCGGCGATAACTGCTTTCCAGAACCCTCTCCATCTCCCGCGCCAGCAAAGCCTGGTAAAACGCCTGCGTGACTTCTACCGTCACATCACTCAATGTCTGTTGATACTGCTGCTCGGCTGCCTGGGCATATAGATAGGAATTCTGCACCACTGTAAAGGCTGTGGCATTAAACAATGTTTGCGTCAATTGTAGCCTTGTTACAAAAGAATGCTCAGACCCCACCGTAATTGGTCGAATTTCTCCTGTTCGAAAATCCGGGAAGAAAAAGACCGGACGTTCCACATTCCAGCTATACTGTCCACTCAATGAAACAGAGGGCAGTGCCGTTCCAAACGCTTCTCGCACCTGCGCATCTGCCTTCCGCAACTCCAGCCGCGCAGCGACAACTTTTGGATTATGCTTCAGTGCAAGCTGGATTGCCTGCTGCAATGTGATTTTTTCCTGTCCTCCCCACACAGCATTCCAGGACACCAATCCCAGAAGCACATACCCCAAGAACCGGATTGTCTGTTGTTTGCTGACCATCGGTTATTTACTGACCATTGTTCATAAAGTTAACAACGTTCGCAAAATTACAGAAAAACTTCCAAACAGCAAAACTTTCGACAGCGTTAAACACTTTCCGCTATGATGATGAGCAGGAATACCGGAAGCGCAGGGCAAGATCCAGACGTCGTTGCACCTTCCTTTCCTGCTCCCAGAAACTTCTCCGGGGTCCACTCCTTACCCGGCTGCAGTATCACTTTCTGTTCAACGTGCAACTTTCCAGAACCGAACTCGTTATCTTAGCACTCAGTAAAAAAGCGGCATTGGAGAAGGGAATTTTTATGCTGGAAGTTCGGAACATTGTCAAGCGCTTCCACGGCGGCGTTGTTGCCGTCGATCACTTATCCTTCAACGCTCCCAATGGGGCTATCACAGGGATCTTGGGACCGAATGGCGCTGGCAAGACCACGACCATTCGGATGATTCTTAACATTTTACAGCCGGACGAAGGCGAAATTCTCTTTGACAACAAACCAGTCGACGACTGGATTAAAAATCTGGTTGGCTACTTACCTGAGGAACGCGGGCTCTATCAGAAAAGCACTATCCGGGATATTCTCCACTACTTCGGCGAACTGAAGGGCAAAACACGGTCGGAAGTTGATGCAGCAATCCAGTACTGGACTGAGCGATTGCAATTTCAATATCCACTCACGATGAAAATCGAAGAGCTTTCCAAAGGGAATCAACAAAAAGTACAATTTATGGCTGCAATCATCGGCGATCCCCAGGTGATTATCCTGGATGAGCCGTTTACAGGACTGGATCCACTGAACCAATTGCTGCTAAACGACATCATCGCCGAGTTAAAAAGCAACCAGAAAGTCGTGATCCTGTGCACCCACCTGCTGGACGCTGCCGAACGGCTCTGCGATCGAATCGTTTTGATCAACCGGGGCAAACAGCTTCTCCAGGGCAGTCTGGGAGCAATCAAAGAGCAATTCGGCTCAACGTTCGTCACCGTTGAATTTCAGGGTGATGCCACCATCCTGCCGCAGTGTCCATATGCGCACGTCACACAAAGCACTCCGAATCGTGCGGAACTGGAACTCCGATCCACGGACGATTTTCCCGCACTCCTGAAATGGTTAGCCGACCATCTGGATGTACGCAAGATTGAACGTCAGACCCCTTCTCTCCTTTCTATTTTCCTCAAGGTCGTTCAGGAAAATGAAATCCCGGCAGAATTCTTACAGCAACAGGAGCAATCCTATGGACATCCGTAAACTCTGGATCACAGCCCGGTGGGAATTTGTCCAGAAAGGTAAAACGAAAGCATTTCTGGTCTCTCTTATCCTTACGCCCGTCCTCATCATTGCTTTCTCTGTGCTTCCCTCACTCTTGATGATGCAGGAAACCGAAGAACCAACCACGATCTATGTCATCGATCAAACGGGACGTTATGCCACGGCACTGCAGCAATACTTAGCTCGTAAATACCGCATCAACGACACGCTTGCTCGCTACCAGTTGATCCCCTTACCCTCCGATCCTGCAATGCAGGATTCCATCCAGCAGGTGGTCATTCACCATATTCAGGAAAACCGTGCTGAAGGATTATTACTGATCCCCGCCAACTTTGACTCCACGCTTGCAGCCGAATTCTGGTCGAAAAAAGCAGGAGACTTCCGTCTATTCGAGCGAATTTCCGGTGCCCTGGAGCAGTTATACAAAATCTCAATTCTCCGGCACTACCAGCTCCCACCGGAAGTCGCCCAGAAGCTCGAACGCGAAATTCGCCTGGCAACCCGACAGATTACCGCCGAAGGGAAAGTGGAGAAAAAGGATTTCTTCTCTCAGTTTCTGGGTGCATACCTGGGCGCGCTGCTCCTTTTCCTGCTGGTAATGACATCAGCGCAGTTACTGGTGCGCAGCATATTAGAAGAAAAGATGAATCGCCTCATCGAAATGCTTCTTTCCTCCACCTCACCGCTGAACCTGATGTTAGGCAAAATTATCGGGCTTGGCGGATTGAGCATTGTCCAGGCAATCGTCTGGATCACCATTGCAATTGGGATTGCCAGCGCAACGCAGTTTACGATGGCAAGCGATTTGTTGCGCTCTCTTCCCATTATCGCCATTTATGTCGTGCTTGGCTATATGCTCTATGCTTCTATCCTGATCGCCCTGGGATCCTTAGCAACAACGGAACAGGAAGCCCAGAACATTACCGGTTATGCAGTGCTCTTTTTAATTCTTCCGGTCGTCTTCATTGCTCCAATTATGCAAAATCCGGATGCACTTTTGTTCCGCATTCTCTCCTATTTTCCTCTCTTTACCCCGACCTTGATGACCGTCCGGTGGCACTTAACTCTGATTCCGTGGTGGGAACTCCTCTTGACCTTGCTACTCCTGCTTCTTTCCACTATCTTCATCGGCTGGTTTGGCGCCAAGATTTTCCGTATTGCCATTCTCTCTTACGGGAAACGCATTACCCTTCCTGAGCTATTCCGCCTTTTCCGTGCGGCGAAGGTATGAATGTGTCTGTTCGAGCTAAAAATCTTTGATAACCAGCATTGTCAGGATCGAAGGAAGAAGAAGCACGCACTGTTTGCCCTATGGGATCATTCCCGAAGCCGGGATAGACTCAGCGCTGAAATGGGCAGGGAAGCAATATCAAATAGAGGCTGAGCAATAGTACTGAGATTGTATCCAGCAATCAACCACATTCCGAGAGTCCACCATTCTACCCCCTGCAACTGCCTTTCCTACCAGTACGCTAATCGCCTGTCTTTTTGTATTTTTGAAAGTTCAAAAATGAACGAAGAACTGAAAACAGCGGTATGTGTCGATTCGTAGCATATATGGGTCCACCCGTGCTGGCAGAAGATTTGCTGTATAAACCGCGCTATTCGCTGGTAATGGCGCAGAGTATGCACGCTGAAGAAATGTCCGTTGCGGTCAATGGTGATGGTTTTGGTATCGGGTGGTACGTTCCGGAAATCGACAACGAACCGTGCGTTTTCCGCAGCGTCAAACCGGCGTGGAGCGATATGAATTTGCGGAATCTTTCCCGGAAAATTTTTGCTTCCCTGATTTTCGCCCACGTCCGCGCCGCTTCCCCCGGCTCCTTGGTCGAGGAAGTCAATTCCCACCCCTTCTGGTACGGACAGTTGATGTTTATGCATAATGGAATGGTAGGGGACTTCCAGAAAATCCGACGTTCGCTGCTGGCAAAGCTCAATGACGAAGCTTTTTACGCTATCCAGGGAACAACTGATTCAGAACACCTCTTTGGACTCTTTTTAAACCATCTGGAAAATCCGAAAGGAGAAGTTTCCACGGAAGAAATGGTTTATGCACTCAATCGAATGTTTGAAGATCTGGATGAACTGCTGCTGGAATGTGAGGTAACGCAGCACTCCTATCTCAACCTCTGCTTAACCAATGGCAACAGCATCATTGCAACCCGCTACACGACCAACCCCAATGTTCAGCCAGCAACGCTGTACTATATGTACGGGCGTCGCTATCACTGCACGGAGCAGGGATGCCGAATGGAACCCAGTATCGGCACGCCAAATGCGATCGTGCTGGCTTCGGAACCTTTTACAGCCCGAAAAGCGGATTGGGTGAAAGTTGGTCGGAACGTTATGATGATCATTGACGAAACGATGCATATCCATTTTCAGGACATCCAACTGTCATTCGAACGATACATTCAGGATCAACCGTTCGAGTCCGGGAATCCGTGGTCCGAATTTAAGCGAGAAGTGTGATCAAATGCTGGGACTGCTGCAATGTCCGAGTTGATATTCCTTGTGCCGCTCCTGCCCCTGGTAGGAGCGATCATCAACGGCTTTTTCGGCACCTTTATCAAAAACGAAAAGATTATTGGCTGGATCGGAAGCTTAACCGTTGGCATCGCTTTCCTTCTGGTCTGCCTTATTTTCTTTGATCAACTCAGTCTCCCTCCTGAGAGTCGATCCGCAACGGTTACACTCTTTCCGTGGATCGTTGCCGGGAAGTTCGATATTTCCATTGCCTATCTGGTTGATCCTTTATCTCTGACCTTTGCCCTGTTTGTTACCGGCGTTGGCTTCCTGATCCACGTCTACTCAATCGGTTATATGCACGGTGACCGCGGCTTCTTTCGCTTTTTTGCCTATCTGAATCTGTTCATCTTTATGATGCTCAACCTGGTGCTGGCAGATAATCTGCTCCTCACGTTCCTGGGATGGGAAGGTGTAGGGCTGTGTTCCTATCTGTTGATTGGCTTCTGGTACGATCAAAAGTTCTCCGGAACACGCATTGAATGGACCGTCGATGCTGCGCAAAAAGCCTTTATCGTGAATCGCATCGGCGATTTTGGAATGGTTCTGGCAATGTTCATTCTTTTTGCCCTGTTCGGTACGCTGCGTTACCTGGACGTTAACGCAGCCGCCGTAACCCAGTTCCCCGACGGAAGTCTCGCCCTAAGCATTGCCGCTCTTTTGATCTTCCTTGGTTGCACAGGAAAATCGGCACAAATTCCGCTGTATGTGTGGTTGCCGGATGCTATGGCGGGTCCGACCCCTGTGTCTGCCCTCATCCACGCGGCAACAATGGTAACCTCCGGGATCTTCCTGGTCGCTCGACTCTCCCCCCTGTTCGCTCTTTCCCCGGTGGCAATGGGAGTGGTAGTAGTAATCGGTATTGCCACCGCTTTTATCGCTGCCACGATCGGGCTGGTACAAAGTGACATCAAAAAAGTGCTGGCATACTCGACCGTCAGCCAACTGGGTTATATGTTTGCTGCCCTTGGGGTCGGCGCTGTCACTGCGGCTGTTTTCCACGTTGTTACTCACGCCTTTTTCAAAGCGCTCCTGTTCTTAGGTGCTGGATCGGTGATCCACGCAATGCACGAAGAGCAGAATATTCAGAAAATGGGGGGACTCAAAAAATATATGCCAACCACGTACTGGACTTTTGTGGTCGCCGCACTGGCAATTTCCGGTATTCCTCCGCTTAGCGGCTTTTTCTCCAAGGATGAAATTCTCTGGAATCTTTTCATCAACGGCAGCACACTCCTGTGGCTTGTCGGCGCCATTACCGCTCTGCTCACTGCTTTCTATATGTTTCGACTGGTCCATCTTACCTTCCACGGCACGCCGCGCTTTGATCCAGAGAAAGTGCATCCTCACGAATCACCATCAACGATGACCATTCCACTCATTGTGCTGGCTATCCTCTCCATCGTCGGCGGATTCTTAGGCATTCCTCACGCTTTTGGACACGCTTTGCATATCCCTCACTTTCTGGAGCAGTGGCTCCATCCCGTGCTGGTCGAAACGCACAAAATCTTAGGTATTGAACCGGCAACAGAGATCCATCCCATCGAATTCGTTTTGATGGGCATTTCGGTTGTGCTTGCCCTTATCGGCATTGCTACCGCTACCTGGTTTTACATTACCAATCAACAGATTCCGCAGCGGCTGGCAGAACGTTTCCGCGGGTTGTATCAGCTCTTGTGGAACAAGTACTATGTGGACGAGTTGTACTATACCCTGATCGTGGATCCGCTCTGGTACGGCTCGACGACCCTGCTATGGAAAATAACAGATGTTGGAATTATCGACGGTACGGTAAACGGCATTGCCCGCTTAATCGGGCATTTCGGCAATCTTTTCCGGAAAATCCAGACGGGCATTGCGCAATCGTATGCGGTAATGATGGTTGTAGGCATTGTGCTGATCCTGATATGGATGCTGTTTCTCTAACAACTTTGTGCAACAACCAGCTTGAGTACACAGAGCAATGGCAGCATTGATTTTAACACTCTTTTTGCCGCTTCTTGGCGCTGGAACTATTTTGTTTATGAACAAAACGCAGCAGAAAGGAATTCAGTATACAGCGCTGGGCTTTGCCTTAGCAACCTTTGTGGCTTCTCTCTTTCTCCTTTTTGGCTTTGATCCTGCCAATGCAGATTTTCAGTACTATATCCACACAACGTGGATTGCTTCGCTGGACGTTGGCTTCCGCATAGGTATTGACGGTATGTCCCTGTTGCTGGTTCTGTTGACAACTTTCATCACCCCGATCACCATCCTGTCTTCCTTCCAGGCAATCAAAGATCGGGACAAGCTGTACTATATGATGCTCCTCCTGCTGGAGTTTGGAATGATTGGCGTTTTCGTGGCGCTGGACACTATTTTGTTCTACGTTTTCTGGGAAATCATTCTGATCCCGATGTACTTCATCATTGGTATCTGGGGCGGTCCCAGGAGAATTTACGCCGCCATTAAGTTCTTTCTCTACACTTTCATTGGCTCACTGCTGATGCTGGTTGCCATCATCTGGATTGGCATCTGGGGTGGTGGCGACGCAGGATTTACTGCAAATTACTTAACCCTGCGGGAAATTGCCCCGACTATTCCCTTAGCCATTCAACAATGGTTGTTTTTAGCCTTTGCCCTTTCTTTTGCCATCAAAGTGCCGCTCTTTCCTTTCCATACGTGGCTACCGGATGCTCACGTGGAAGCACCAACGCCGGGGTCGGTGATCCTGGCAGGAATTCTCCTGAAATTGGGAACCTACGGTCTGATTCGCTATAATCTGGAGCTCTTCCCTCAAGCCTCGATCTTTTTTGCTCCTCTGCTCTCAACCTTAGCAGTGATTGGCATCATCTATGGCGCACTGGTCGCGCTGGTGCAATCAGACGTTAAAAAACTGGTTGCCTATTCCTCTGTTAGCCACTTAGGATTCATTGTGCTGGGAATCTTTTCAATGACGACCGAAGGACTTCAAGGCGCCGTCATCCAGATGATCAATCATGGTCTTTCAACTGGTATGCTGTTCCTGTGTGTTGGCATTCTCTACGAACGGCGCCATACGCGGGAGCTGGCTGAATACGGCGGCATTGTGACAGTGATGCCGAAGTTTGCTGTCCTGCTGGGTTTTGCCGTCTTTGCTTCGGCAGGATTGCCGGGACTGAACGGCTTTGTTGGCGAGTTTCTCACAATGCTGGGCGCCTACCAGTCTCCGATCCTTGGAACCTGGACCTATGTCGCTTTCGCTGCTCTGGGTGTGATCCTGGCAGCCGCCTATCTGCTGCGAATGTATAATGGTGTGATCTTTGGTCCCAATCTCAATCCCAAAAATCACGCTCTGCCCGATCTGACCAAATTGGAGCTGTGGCAATTGGTTCCTGTTACCGTCTTTCTGGTCTGGATCGGTATTTATCCTTCAACGTTTCTGCAACTGTCAGAAACCAATATGCGCCTTGTCAGTAGCAAAATTGAAGCTGCCCATCAGCAAATGTCGCAAGAGCATCGGGTATCTTCCACCAGCCAGCCATTGCTTTCCCCAACCAGCCTGTCTTTTCTTCTGCCTCAGGAGATCAAGAATATGCATAAACAGCAGCAACGCGAACTGCCAGCAAACGGGAATGGAGCAGCACAACAACAGATGTCTGACGAGGAATGGATGCAGGAATGAGCCGTGATATTGCTCTCTGGGGTGCTTTGCCAATTTACTTCATCTCTGCCTGGGCAGTTATCAGCCTATTGGTGGATGCTTTCAGCAAGAACAGTCGGGTAAGTTTCCATTTTGCCTGGATTGGTTTGCTCCTGACAGCAATAGCAGCCGTTGGGAGTTTCCCCTATGAAGGCGCTGCTTTTTCCGGGATGATTGCAACAGGGCATTATGCTGCTTTCTTCGATGTGCTCTTTGCCATTGGGGGACTTCTGACCGTGCTGGCTGCCCATCCATACCTGGAGCGTCTGCAATTTGAACTGGATGAATTTTACAGCCTTACACTCTTTGCAATCGCCGGTATGATGCTTATTGCTCACGCCAACAATCTTTTGGTTCTGTTCATTGGCATCGAAGTAATGTCCATTAGCTTTTACATCTTAGCCGGATACTTCCGAAACAAAACGTTATCCGTTGAAGCAGGGATCAAATACTTCCTTCTGGGCGCTTTTATGTCCGGCTTCCTTATGTACGGAATTGCGCTGGTCTATGGCGCAACAGCTTCGCTGCATTACGGTGCTATTCTGCACGCCACTACCACCGGATCCCTCTCCTTTCCCACCCTGCTGATCATTGGAGCAACGTTCCTGGTCATTGCGCTCAGCTTCAAAGCGGCACTTTTTCCCTTCCATTTCTGGGCGCCGGATGTTTATCAGGGGGCACCTACCGTCGTAACGGGTTTGATGAGCACAGCGGGCAAAGCAGCAGCCTTTGCCGCTTTCCTGCCGTTAGCTTTTGTTTTTTTGCCACAACTCCAGATTAAATTGCAGCTCCTTCTGGCAATTATTGCTGCTCTGTCGATGTTGTACGGGAATATCGTTGCAATTACCCAGCAAAACATCAAGCGAATGTTAGCCTACTCCTCGATTGCGCACGCTGGTTATATTCTAATTGGCATTGTGGCAGCATCACCAGATGGTTTTGCTGCGGTCACTTTCTATGCTACTGTCTACCTGTTTATGCAACTGGGTGCTTTTGTCCTTGCATCCGTGCTGGAACAGCAATATGGTCGTCACCTGGAAATCCAGGACTACAAAGGACTGTATCAACGGCATCCTCTGCTGGCAGGGTTAATGGCAGTGTTTATGTTTTCGCTTACCGGGGTACCACCACTGGCAGGCTTTTTTGGAAAGTACTACCTCTTTGTCGCCGCTATTGAATCCGGCTTTGTCTGGCTGGCAATTCTGGGAGTTGTTGCCTCCGTGATTTCCGCTTATTTTTACCTGGGACTGGTGGTTGCAATGTTCTTCCACACAGCCCCCGAAAGTTCTGAATCCTCAGTCCCAGCAGGAACGGCTGGCATTACCTTAGCTATCTCGACTTTGATGACTTTTCTTTTCGGCTTCTTTCCATCACTTCTGCTCCACGTCGCGCAGCAATTGTTCTAAAAGCGTTTGATGAGAATTTGCAACAACAAAATACGCCAGAGGAAAGATGCAGCCAATGGATGAATTCTACCAATATCCACACAAACCGGTTGACTATCTCCGGGATTTTCTGAAAAAACTTTCAATGTCGCCGATTACCAGCGGTGCCTTGCTGGTCTTCTGTGCCATCCTCTCCCTGATCTGGGCAAACAGTGGCTGGTCAGATTCTTACTTTGCTTTGCTCACCACGCACCTGAGCGTTGGCATTGGCGATCACGCCATTTCAAAACCGCTGCTCTTCTGGATCAACGATGGTCTGATGGTCATCTTTTTCTTTGCCGTAGGACTGGAAATTAAACACGAAGTCTTAGAAGGACATCTGTCGACGTGGAAAAAAGCTTCTCTGCCGCTGATTGCTGCTGCGGGAGGAATGATTCTCCCAGCTCTCATCTTTACCGCTTTTAACTTTGGCACCGAAGCAATGCGCGGTTGGGGTATTCCAGTTGCCACTGATATTGCCTTTGCCGTTGGTATTCTGGCATTGTTAGGGAAACGCGTCCCGCCACCGCTGCGCATTGCACTACTGGCACTGGCGATCGCGGATGATTTAGGAGCAATCATTGTGATTGCGGTATTCTACACCGAACACCTCTCCATTGTCGCACTCCTGCTGGGATTTGTAGGGTTAGGTATTCTCTGGGCTGGCAACCGCTTCCTGGGTATTCGTACCCTGGGATTCTACTTTCTGTTTGGAGTACTGGTGTGGGTTGCTTTTTTAAATTCCGGAGTGCATCCAACGATCGCGGGCGTGTTAGTGGCTTTTACGATCCCTCATCATCCACCGTTACCACTTAGAACGTTTTTCCGTGATACCCAACAACTGCTCAACAACTTCAGCAAGGAAGAATCGCCAGAACTCCAGTTTATGCTGCTGGATAAGATCAATGAGGGAAGTTTTATGGCGGAATCTACGCTGCGGCGAGCAGAACGCGGTTTGTACAACTGGGTGAACTTCTTCATTATGCCCCTTTTTGCACTCTTTAATGCCGGGGTCAAAATCCCTGAAACAGGCTTTTTCTCCGAACTTACCACACCGATTACCCTTGGTGTTATGCTGGGACTGTTCTTAGGCAAGCAATTTGGTGTGCTGGGTGCATCGTGGCTCGCCACCAAAGCTGGCATTGCACAATTACCCGAATCCCTCCGATGGCGGGAATTCTATGGGATGGCAATGTTAGCAGGTATCGGCTTTACTATGTCGCTGTTTATCGCTAGTCTGGCGTATGCAAACCATCTGCAATTTCTCAATGAAGCCAAAATCGGTATTCTAACCGGATCGCTGATTTCAGCCCTGGCAGGTCTGCTCTATCTCCATAAAGTTCTACCCAAACTTCCCTCTTCATCGGAGGAGGCATCCAGTTAACATCCGGCTGTAACCCTGGCTGGGTAAAAGAGATTATTGAATTTCTTCTGGAATAGAGGGAGCAATCAAAGAAACAGCGTTACCGTTAACTGTTGCAAGCTCCGGTGTCTCCATCTTCGTAGCCGCATCTGGCAATACTTCTGCCAGCACGTTATCCATCTGCTGGTACACATTCTCCCAGGCAAAGTATTTTTCCACGTAACGACGTGCATTGCGAACCAGCGCCGACCGCAGTTGTGGCGATTCCAAAAGCTGAATAGCATATGCTGCCAGTTCTTCATCGCTTTCGCCTACCATTGCGTGCTGTTGGTGGCGAGCGCCAATGCCCTGGTTTCCCGTAGGCGTCGTAATAATCGGGCATCCCGTCGCCATTGCCAGCAGCAATTTATTCTGAATGCCGGAACCTCCGGAGTGAGGATGCAAAAAAACCGCAGCCTGGTAAAGGAAATCTTCAACCTTTGGAACATTCGGCAGTAATTGCACCCGATCCGAGAGATACCGATACAAAATCCGTGGGGGATAAGCTCCTACAATCCGTAACTTCACCTCCGGATGCTTTGACCAGATCTTTGGCAAAATGTTTTGCACCAGCCGCTTGATCATTAAGACATTTGCCCACACATCCAGCTTGCCAATGAAAATCAGATCTTTGCGACGCTGTTGCTCATCTCGAAACGGAATATTGCTCACATCGACGCCGTTAATCAGCAACCGATACCGAGCGTGGGGATTGAGCTTCTGCATCGCTTCAATATCGACTTTACTGACCAGAGTCACAACATCAAAGTGGTTGACAATTTCCGCCTCATACCGCCGGAGCTTTTGCACCTCCAGCCATCGACCAATATGATGAAACAGATGTGATTTACTGTGCTGGTAAGAGCGGGTCTGATACAATGTTCGGCAATCTTCTGCCAGCAGGATCTTGGGCATTGGAAGGTGTTTCACATACTCTGCCGTCCGAATAAAAAACGCCATTGCCACATCGAAATGTTCTTGCGACACGAGCCGATCCACTATACGCTGCATCGCTGGATCGTAGAAACAGGCAATATCCGCAGCAGTCGGTGTTGGAATGCGAATAACCGCTTTTGCCCACGCCTTCCACGCCAGATATGGGACCCAGAAAACGCGAATACCCAATTGCTCTAAAGCCGACCGATATTGCGCTGGAAGCTGCTTTCCTTCATACAGTGAAACTAATACAACATCGTGATGTGCTGCCAGGTGTCGTAGCAAGTAATAACTTTTGATCTTGTCGCCCCCTACCAGAGGATAGGGAAAGCGCGGCGTTAAAAATAGAATTTTCTGACGTTTCATATCCAACTCTATCTTTCTCCAGCCAGCTCCACTCTGTCAGATCTCCTGCAACAAATGCCCGGAAAAATTTACAAAATTGCAATATACGGATTCGATCGCAAAAGAATACTGCCTGCCTTTCCACACCAATAGGCTGCAACTATCTTCGTAGCAGGTCAAGCCTCCCGTTGGATTAAAGGAAAGCAGCAAAGAAAGCACCAGATTACTGTTTCGATTCTTCTTCCTCGACCTTCAAGACCGGGAAACGCACCGGCTGCTCAGGAGCCGTTAATTGCGGCAGGATGATTGTCCGCTCAATTTGCGGGATAAAATCGGTTGTATCAGCAGGTAACTGAAGTGCCGTTTGATCTCGCGGGAAATCTCTGGTGGGATCAAATCCCAACAACTTATCTTCATAAATGCTGCGCATCATTTTGCCCCAGATTGGAGCAGCAGCCACTCCTCCATAACCAAATTTATCGCCAAAGGTAATACGACGATCGTCGAATCCCAGCCAGATGCCGGCAGTCAGTTGCGGCGTTGCGCCTACAAACCACGCATCGGCATAGTCGTTGGTCGTCCCCGTTTTTCCGCAGGCAGGATAAACAAAATCCTGGCGAATTCGGGCAGCGGTCCCACCATCGACTACTTCTTCTAACATTGTCACCATCTGCCGAGCATACTCTGGTTCTATTGCCGGACGAGCATCGATTCGGCCATTACGATTGTAAAGTACGTTGCCAAAGCGGTCTTCGATCCGGGTGATGAAATAAGGCTCAACATACAAGCCTTCATTGGGGAAACACATAAAGGCGCGAGTTAACTCAAATGGGCGCACCTCTTCCGATCCCAGCGCAATCGACAGTACAGGCTCTAAGGGCGACTCAATGCCCATTTTACGAGCAAGCTGGATCACCTGTTCGGGGGTAGTGTAATACGCTATCAACCGTCCGGCAACAGAGTTAATCGAGTACTTCAACCCAATATGCAACGGGACTTTACCCGTATCCTGCTCCCGTCCCTGCAACACCCACGTTTCCCCGTTCGGCAGTGGGTATTCAAAAGCCGTCGCATCAATCAGAGAATCCGGTGTCAAACCATTGTACAAAGCTGCTAAGTACACAAACGGCTTAAACGCCGATCCCGGCTGCCGCCGAATCTGGAGAGCACGGTTCAAACCGTATCGTTCTGTAGGCTCCAGCAGCGTCGAACCAATCAACGCCCGGATCGCGCCAGTTTCATTGTCTAATACCACCACCGCCCCCTGGATACGAGTCGCTCGATGGAGTACCGAATCAACAAATCTTTTGTCCTTGAGCAACTGCGCCCGGATTTTCTTCCGATCTGCTGGCGCCGCTGTCTGATACTGCTGCGAATTGCGAATGGCTCGCTCCAGAATTGCCTTGCGTAACTTCGGAAATCGTCGCCACCGCCATTGGCGATCAAATTGCTTTTGCAGCCATTGCAGCCGCTGCTGCAAAGCCTGCCACGCATATTGTTGAATCCGATAATTCAGGGTTGTGTAAATTTTTAACCCATCCCGGTAAAGATCGTAGCCATACAAAAGCGTATCCCGACTGAGCGATCGACGTACCATTTCCACAAATTGAGCCGCTATTGCATAAGGATCCTGGATGATTGTTTCTCCCTCCGCTGGCTTAAGCGGTTCTGCTATCGCTTCCTCGTACATCTGCCGCGTAATATATCCCATCGCCAGCATATTCTTCAGCACCAGATTGCGCCGTTGAATCGCTTTCTCATAGTTCACCCGGTAATCATAGTTGTTTGGGGCTTTCAATAAGGCAACCAGATAAGCACATTCCCCCAGGGTTAACTGACTCGGTGCTTTGTTGAAATACACCTGGGCAGCGACCTGTAACCCATAAGCACCACGGCCAAAATAAACACTGTTTGCATACAGCTCCAAGATTTCCCGTTTCGTATACCGGCGCTCGATCTGGATAGCGGTGAGTGCTTCTTTGATTTTTCGCTCCAGTGAAACTTTATGGGTAAAGTACAGGTTTCGGGCTAACTGCTGTGTGATCGTCGATGCTCCTTCCTTGATCCGCCCTGCCAGTACGTTCTTGACTGCTGCTTTTAAAACCCGCATAACGTGAATACCCCAGTGGTCAAAAAATGCCCGATCTTCCGTGGCAATCAATGCCTTGATAAAGAAAGGCGGAATGCTATCATAGGGTAAATACCGACGGCGCTTGACATAAAACTCCCCAATGACTTCACCATCAGCACTGATGACCTGCGTAGATAGCTCCGGCTTGGGATTTTCCAGGGCTTCCAGTGAAGGCAAGCCAGAACTCATCGCGGAAACAACCAGAACCACAACGCCTATAACTCCCACAAGGAACAGCCCCAGAGCAATCGCTGCTCCCAGCATAACAAAGCGTTTTGCTTGCTGCCACCACGTTTGAACCATTGCCACCTACCGTACCACCTTGATAATTTCCACGCGACGGAGACGTTTCCGATATAACTTCAGTGGCTCTCCCGGTTTTCGGGGAAGCTTCTCTAACTCCCCTTTACTCAGGATTTTCATCAGATGGAGTGGTACTCCGCGCTGATAGAGCTGCTCATACACAAAATTTGCTCGCCGCAGCCCCAATTGATAATTGTACTGTTCCGATGCGACATCGTCAGTGTGACCAACGATCAGAACCTGCTGCAATATGCTGGTGTCCTGCAAAATGCTTCGGGCAACTCGATCTAACAAATGCTGCCACGTTTCATTGGTCGGGAAACCATTGTCATCCAAGACGTAAGGATAAGGATGGCGATACTGATCGGTGGGAAAGTGGATGCGGACAATCGTAAAGTGCTGAAGCCGAATAGCTGTGTCCGCTAATTGGACGGTATCCTCTGTTGCCACAATAGTTGTTCGCTTCGGGAAGTAACCCGGTGCTTCCGCCTCAATCACCACTGGCTGATCCTGAGGAACGGAAACACTGAAGTTACCCACTGTATCTGTCCGGGTCCGGGCATAAAGGGTATCCTCTACCAGCGCTGATACTTGTGCATCCGGAACTGGCTGACGATCAGGATCGACAACCCGTCCCTGAACCACTGCCTCCTTAACAGATACGGTATCTTCCTCCTCCGGCTGTTCAAGCTGAGGCATTTCTATTGGCTGAACTTCGATCGTGGAAAGCGGCAACGTATCCCCCACTTCTTGCGTTTGCGGCAGGTGTGCTTCGATGACTCCCAGTCGATGCTTTGCAAAGACATAAATATCGAAATCCGCTCCTTTGCCCTGGTCCGATGCATAGTACAGTAGCGAATCAGGAGAAGCGGGCGTGTATGGAAACAACTCATTGTGAATCGTATTGATCGGTTTTCCCAGGTTCTCCGGCTCATCAAAAACACTCACCAGAAAAGCCGAATCCTGCAATCGCTGCAGATCTCGCTGATCCACAGCCATCCAGAATTCCGGACGGATTCGGGAACGAAACAGGTCATAACCGCCAACATTCCGATGTCCGGTCGAAGCGAACAGCAGCCACTGTCGATCAGGGGTTACAAAAGGTGTCAGTTCATCGCAATCGGTGTTAATCACCGGACCGACGGTCAGCGGGTCGCTCCACCGATCGCCCAGCCATACCGAAAACCATATCTCAGTACCGTGAATGGTATCGCCACGATCGGAAGCAAAAAACAGTGCTTTGCCCTCAGGATCAAGGGCAGGATGTGAATCCCAATGGGGCTGCTGGTCAAACGACAGAGATTTTGCTTTTTCCCACGTTGCATCGGCAGCAATCAACACATCGGAATCAAACCGAAACGCCGTAGGAGCAACGGCAGCGTATGCAATCCAGCGCCGCCGTTTATCACCAGTTGCGCTTCCATAATGGCGATATGGAAGAATGAGATTATCCACCAGATGGAAGCGATCATAGTGTGCTACCCGGTACTGCTGTAACTGTTGCTTGCCATTGCGCTCCACCGTAGCATAGACCGTATCAGGAGTCCAGAACCAGAGTGTCCACTCATTGGCGGGCGTATTGATGCCTGACACGGGGACAATTTCGTAGTACCAAGGTTTATCCGTCAACCCTGTATCAATCACTCGAACCTCTCCGGCTTCTGGGCGGCACTGCTGAACAGGAAGCGGACAGAGTGGTGGCGTCAAGATCTGCTGTTTCGATACCGGCGAACTACAAGCCACCAGTAACAAAACGATTATGACCGCTGCTGGCAGCAGAACTTTCATTCCTTCCAGGTTATTATTCACCTTGCCCTAAGACGTACACCGAAGACCCGCTACTATTTATCCGTACAGCAACTAATTGTTCTCGCTCCAATTGCTGCAAAACTGCTTCAACCCACGATCGAGCACCATCTTCGGAACACAATTGCAAATGTCGGAGAATTTGTTCAATTGACAATCCAGAATGCTGGCGAAGCAGTTCCACGATTCGTCCGCGCCAGATACGCCGCGGAAGTCCCTGAAATGTCGGTTCCTGCCGCCGTTGTCGATATACTGGCAAATCATTGACTCTACCGGCATTCACACACCACGGTTGGAGCGGACACTGATCACAGTGAGCCACGGTAGAACGGCACACCAGGGAACCCAGATCCATCAGGGCATAGTACCACTGGCGAAGATCCCTTTCCGGCTGAATCTTTGCTGCCTTCTCCCGCAGCATCGATACTGGCATTACTTCGTTCCGGTATCGGAGAGTAAAAAATAGCCGGCTTATGATGCGCTTGATATTGGTATCCAGAATGATGTCCGGAAGACCGAAAGCAAAGACCCGCAGCGCCGCTGCCGTATACTCTCCAACGCCCGGCAACTGCAGGAGCAGGGATCGATCACCGGGGAGCTTACCGCCATACTGCTCCTGTACTATCCGGGCAATGCGCCACAAGTAGACCGCTCGACGGTTATAACCCAGTCCCTGCCAGGCACGCAACACCGCCTCCAGCGGCGCAGCAGCAAGCGCTTCAAAAGAAGGAAACTGCTGCAAAAATTGTTTTAGTTTCGGCGCTACTTTGCTCACCTGCGTTTGTTGCAGCATCATCTCAGAAACCAGAACGACGTACGGCGTTGGCTGCTGGCGCCACCACAGCTCCCGCCGATGCTGGTGATACCATTGCAAAACTGCCTGTTGCAACTCTGGTATTTGTGCCACGGTGAACATCAGGACAACGTGATGATTATTGCGCCTCCCACCATAATACTGGCAGCAATCAAGCGCTGTCGAAATTGCCGCTCTCGCAAGACAATGCCACCCCAGATCACGCTGAACAAAATGCTCAACCGCTTAACAGCGATCACGTACGGCACCAGGGTGAGGGTAATCGCTGTCATCTGCGTAAAGGTCACAATTGCTCCAAGAACGCCCAGTACGACGACTACTTTCCGAATATTTTTCCAGCCGAATTTCTTCTGACGCCGGGATCGGAAGAGCACAACCGGGAACAGCAGCATTGCAATGGTGGCGTTCGTCAGCGTTCCCCACACCAGCGGCGTGGAGCGTGCGACTCCCAGTTTATCCAGATTTCCGGTGATACTCCAGATCAGTGCGATCAAGAGCATTGCTTGCGCGGCGGGCTTGCGAAGCAACAACACAAAAGGTTGATACCAGTACTCTCGATGTGCCGGCATATGAAGCCAGTAGGCACCCAGAACGATCGTCACTACTCCTACTCCTCCCATCCACGACGGCGTTTCTCCCAGCAACAGTGGCGAGGTCAGCAACATAAACAAAGGCGTCAGCGTCAGCAATGGGACAACTTCCGATAGCTCACCGGAGCGTAAAGCAAACATATAAAGCACAACCACCGTTGCATTTGCCGTCGCAACGATTGCCAGCACCGGAAAAACTGTGGATTCAAAGACAAATCCATCGATACCCCACGTTACCGGGACAAGAAAAAGGGCACTGCCGGCGTGTAATCCCCACGCTATGAGAAGGAAATCAATCTGATCGAGCAAAAACCGCTTTGCCCACAAATCTTTGAGGGATTCTGCCAGCGCCGTAAGCAATGCCAGAACAACCCACACCTTTGTTTCTCTCCAGTCTCTTTCCCAGTACCATTATTCCAGCAGGATGGTATCACGCACAGCGTTGTCCCTCATTGGATTGCTGTTGGCTAAAGAATCTCCAGCAGCAACGATCGAGGGTTGACGCATAATTGCCTAAAAAATCTCCACTATTCTGCGCTCCGCTCGCCGGTAATTCTCACGATTCGACCGTTGGCAAATGCAGAGTAGTTGCGTTGCCTGCCGCAACTTGCTGTTTGGGTAAACACTGGTGCAAACCCGTATCAACTTTTCCAATGTGATTCACCAGCCACTCGCCAATCTGCCGATAGATTTTTTGCGCCAATTCTAAGGTGGCACCACGGCGTTGATATTCAGCTTTCAAGGCAGCAAAGGTTTGCTCAAACTTCCGATGTGCCTGTTTGTTCTTCTCCGCTACCGGGCATCGATACTTTTCCATACACTCTTCTTCGTAGGAAAAATGCTCAGCCACATAACCTTCTAAAAACTGAAGGATCGCATCCAATTCTGCCTGTCCCTTTCCTTCCGCCATCGCATCCAGTAAAGCATTCACCTTAGCAATTAACTGCTGATGCTGTTTATCAACCATTGGTTCTCCCGTTCGAAGCCGCTCACTCCACCGGACTGCGAGAATCGCTGAATCCTGCTTTGAAAGTTTAAAAGAATGAGCCTGTATTTGCAATGCCGTTGCCATTTCCGACAGCGATTCCGTCACCTGCAACACCCGTGAAACCTGCTGCTGCACCTGCTGTGCTTCGGTAGTCGCTTCTTCCATTTCAGCTGCATTCTGTTGCGCTGCCTGCTGCAACCGGCTCAGCCGATCGCCAATTTCCTGAGAACTGGTCGCTAAGTGTTCTATGATTGCCGCATTCCGTTCGATAACGGCAACCATCGAACGGAAAGTCTCCTGAATATTCCGGCTCATCTGCTCAATATGCTCCTGCGTGCGTTGCGCTGCTCGGGTAATAGCCGTAATACCCTGATCGGCAGTATCGACGACCTGCGCAATTTGCTGCTGTATTCGTTCCACTAAAGCAGCAATATCCGAAGAAGCACTTTTCGTTGCCTCCGCCAATTTGTGAATTTCCGAAGCAACGACGGAGAATCCCTTTCCCGCCTCTCCCGCCTGTGCTGCTTCAATAGCGGCATTAAACGCTAAGAGCGTTGTTTTCTTTGCAACTTCCTCAATGACTGTTGTAATTTCCCCGATCTGTCCGGAAAGCGCTGCTAACTGCCGCACCTTCTGGATGATCACCTGCAGAATCTCTTCAACTTCCCCGTGGTGATCTTCAGAGTGTCCCGCTTCATCGGTATGTTGCGCAACAAAAAGTTTGCGCAATTGCTGTGGAATATCTTCCACTGCAAGCTGAACATACTGCATCTGCTCACGTTGCTGCTCCATTGACTGACTCATCTCTTCTACTTCGCGCAAGATCCCTTCCAGCAAATTGACTATTCGGGTTACCGCTCCCTGTTGCTGAACTGAACACTCAGCGGCACTCCCTGTAGCCTGGAGCATTCGTTCGATCACCCGCTGCGTCTCCTTTGTTGCTGTCTGCAACTGTGTTTGCAATGTATTCATCGTATCGGCAGTGCGGCGCAGCCGCATCAAAATCTGGCGAATCCGATCTGCTAACTGTCCCAATACCGAATTTTCTGTCTGCTCAAGATGGCTAATATCTCCCTCAGCGATTATTTGTAGATCCCGCAAAAGCTGCTGCCATCCCGCCTCTCTCTGCTGTATTTGCTGCCACACTGCCTGCACTGATGGATGCGGCAATACAATATCACTGCTATCCTTTGCTTCCACTGAGAACAGCGTGCGAACGGCTTTGTTCAACCTTTCAAGCGCTGCTTCCAACTGCTGCTTGTCTTCCTCTACCTGGGAACACTGTTGCCGCAACTGCTCGCACTGTTGTCGCAACTTACGAATGGATCGGACTGCAACGATCCCCCCAACAACACTAAGAGTTACTACCCCTGCTACAATTACGTCCATCGCTGTTCCATTCATCTTATTGTTCTGCACTTTTGTAAAATCTATCCAACATTTGCTCAATAGCGGCCAGGAAATACTGCACCACAACGAGAATCGATCTCGTGCTATTGCCTTTTTGTAACACATCATCCAGCTCGTCGCTATTTTTACCACCCGACGCAACCTTTTTTCTCCTTTATCGTCTTTGCGCAAAGGTGAAACAATGCAAATCAAACAGGAGTATTCATGCATCGTGCATTTGCTGAAAATCTGGAAAAGCTCAAGGCTCGGCTGATCCGAATGGGAAGTATCGTCGAGGAACAGATCGAATTTGCCTTTCGGGCACTGCTGGAGGGACGCTCGGATCTGGCAAAACTGGTACTGGAGCGTGACGACAAGGTCGATGAGTTAGATATGAAAATTGACAAGCAGTGTCAGCGAATCTTTGCACTTCATCAACCAGTGGCGAAAGATCTACGGCTACTTTTGGTTTCTCTGAAGTTGAATAACGAGCTGGAACGAATTGGAGATTTAGCCTTTAACGTTGCCCGGCATTCGCTTGCCATTCCCAATGTGGCACAGTATGCCAAAGAGTTTGGACTGGAGCGAATGACCGCCGGCGTCCTGACAATGATCAAGTACAGTATGGACGCCTTCATCAATCTGGATACGACCTTAGCAGAAAAGATCATTCAAACTGACTCGCAAATCGATCAACTGGAAAATGAAATCACCCGCCAAATTATTGCCAAGATGAAGGAAAATCCTGATTTTATCGAACCGGGAATTCATTTTGTGGTCATCCTGCGAAACCTGGAACGAATGGCGGATCAGGCCACCAATAT
>JALWUI010000008.1:2850-9520 GCA_027082775.1 Candidatus Kapaibacterium sp. | reverse complement strand
GAATAAAGGGACATCAATACGATGGTAGAAATCCTGGGATTGGTACTTGTTCTGGCAGTGGTCGTCATCCTGAGTCGTGGCATTCGGATCGTCCCGCAGGGGAGTGAGTGGATTGTAGAGCGATTGGGAAAATTCCACAAAGTCTTGAAGCCCGGGTTTCATATCATTATCCCGATTGTAGACCGGGTGGCGTATAAAGTGCCGACCAAGGAACTGATCTTAGACATTCCATCGCAGGAGGTAATTACGAAGGACAACGCAGTTGTGCGGACGAATGCCGTCGTATTTGTCAAAGTAACCGATCCGATCAAAGCGGTGTACAATATCGAGAATTTCCGGGCGGCGGCTGCCAATTTGACGATGACGACGCTGCGGGCGGTCATTGGCGAAATGAATCTGGATGAGGCACTGTATTCCCGCGAACGGATTAAAGGGGAAATCAAACGGCGCATTTCCGATGAGTTTGCAACGTGGGGGATGACGCTGAACACAGTGGAAATTCAGGATATTCTGCCGTCGGATGCATTGCAACGGGCAATGGATCAGCAGGCAGCAGCAGAACGGCAGCGGAAAGCACTGGTAATTAAAGCAGAAGGAGAGAAGGAGGCTCACCGGTTGAAAGCAGAAGGGGAAATGCTGGCAGCAGAGCGGCAGGCGAAAGCCCAGATTGAGCTGGCAAAAGCCAGTAAGGAAGCCATTGAGCTGGTTGCAGCAGCGATTCAGAATAGGGGTACTGAACCAGTGGTGTATTTATTGGGACAGAAATACATCGAAACGTTGACAGAGCTGACAAAGAGTTCCAACGGGAAGTTTATCCTTCTGCCAGCAGATATTATGGCAACTGTGCAGCGATTATTTGGTAGCACTCAACAGAAGTCTTAAACAATGGTAGAACGATGGTTGGTCTGGGTGGTCGCCGGCATTTTGCTGATTTTGCTGGAGATTTTTGCCCCTTCCTTCTTCCTGCTGTTTCTGGGTATTGCTGCTATTCTAACAGGAGTTGTCAGTGGGGTGCTGGACCTGTCGGTGGCAGCAGAATTGATTATTTTCAGTATTCTGGCGGTGCTGAACACCTTCCTGTGGGCACTGTTTGTTCGACCCCGATTGAAATATGCTGCGGGGACGTCCCAGGATGAGTATGTCGGTACACCGGGGGTGGCGGTCACGGACATTGATTCCCAGGGCGGACAGGTAATGTTAGATACTCCAGCGATCGGGAGCCGATTGTGGGAAGCATTTGCCGATCAGCCTATTTCCCGGGGAACCAGAGTGCTTCTGGTGCGTATCACTGGCAATCGGTTGTATGTGACACCCTACTCGCCGGAAGAAGCCGAGCGTTTGCAGGCACAGTCGGAAACGGATCAGCATTTGCTCCCGCTACAACGCAAGTTTTCGGATTTGTTAAAAGATTTTCTGGATGAAGTTTTCTCAAAGTGATGCCCTCGCTTCTACAAAATGATCACTCCTCCTGGGTGACGCCTTCAAGCAGCAACTAATTGGTAGCTTCATAGTTCCGGTGATCAGGGAACAAAGCGTGTAGTTTCGAGAAGAACGGCTGCGGCAGCGAACGCAGCGGCAATGGTCCAGTCAGTGCAGGCGGTGCTAAGGACGGCGGCAAAGGGAGGAGGGCTAAGAAAGCAGTAATTTGATCTTCCAGGTCTTTGTAGTGGGAAATATGGCGGCCACTAAAGAGAATGGTGAAAGCAAAGACCGTTCCGCTGCAATTCAGGATATAGCCCGCTAAGCCGCTCACGTTACGCAGTGTTCCGGTCTTCCCAAAAATGGTGCCAGCCGCCGGATGAAAGCGCAGCCGTTTGCGAAGCGTCCCGATTCTGCCAGCAACACTGAGCGAACGGATAAAGAGATCGGCGTACGGTTTCTGCGGAATCGTTGCCAATAAATCTGTTACTGCCCGTGCTGCTAACTGGTTGTGCCGTGAGAGTCCGGATCCATCGCGAAACTGGCACTGAGAACACGCGATATCATTGGAACTTAAAAACTGCTGGAGATATAATCGGGCTTTTGCTGCATTTGTACGGAAGCGAAAGCTACTGAGATAACCGCCGATCATTTTGAACAACTGTTCGGCGTAGTAATTGTCACTCTCGTGGTTGATCGCTTCGATCAACTCTGCCAGTGGATGATGGATGCGAGCCAGAATCACGGCAGGATTCGTAAGCGACCGGCGCTGTACCGCTCCTTCTATCCGGATACCGCGCTGGTAACACGCCGTTTTCAGCAATTCACCTGCTATCAGCTCCGGGAATTCCATATAAACCCGCTTACGAACCACCCGGCGGCGCGAGATTTTTCCATATATGATCAACTGCTGCCGTCCTGATGGCAGGATTCGGGAGCGCACTTTGATCCGGCGACTACTGTACCGACCGGATCGAGTTACTGCCCGATTGAGAACCTGCACCCGATGGATTGGGGGAAAAACGGCAACCTTCGGACGTCGTCCCGACCTGGAAGCACCCGTAATTTGCACAATGAAGGAGTTTCGTTCAATGGGAAGTCCCGTGATTGGAGGCGTCGATTGCACAATTTCTCGATCGCCGCTATAGGCACGTCGCTGAACCAGTGAATCGAAGAACGAGGCGTCCACATAAAGGTTGCCAGTGACGTGGCGGATGCCTTTTGCTGCAAGTTGCTGCGCCAGAGAATCCAGGTCAGCAACGGTGAGTAAAGGATCACCACTGCCTACTAAGTAAAGATTGCCACGATAGACGGAGTCTCCAGACCAGAGGGTATCACCATACAGCAAAGTTGGCATCTGGAAATCTTTTCCTAAGAGTTCCAGAGCAGCAGCGGTAATAAACAGCTTATTGATGGATGCCGGAACCATCGGTTCCTCAACATTGCGCTGATAGAGAGGGATATTCTCCGGCAGCAGGCGAATATCGAGAGCAAATCGAGCCGTTCGAGCGTATGGTGAATGGTGGAGAATGGAATCGATCCCTTGCGCAATCTGCTGCTGTAACTGCCGTAATGCATCGGGTCCCTGCTCAGGAGGTTGGGAGGGAGCAGTCCATTGGATGGCAGTAAACCAGCAGAGAAGTAATAAAATCCCCCATTGTATCCGATACAGGCGCATCACGTCAGCGGTTTTTGTTGAGTTTCCAGAATGCGAAAATACTGGTTTGCAATGATTTCTGCAATGGCATCTGGATCTTCACTTTCAATCCAGAAAGTAGAAGGGGTATATTTTTTGAACCACGTCTGCTGCCGCTTTGCATACCGCCGCGTTGCCCGTTGAATTTGCGCAATAGCGGCTTCCAGAGAGATGCGATTCTCCAGGTAGTCGATGATCTCTTTGTAGCCCATCGTTTGCAGAGCGGGCAAAGCGGGATCGTAACCTCGGTTTAAAATGTCCCGAACTTCAGCGACCAGCCCCTGATCGATCATATCGTACACCCGGTTATTGATTCGCTCATAGAGGCGTGATCGTTCAAGTTTGATGCCAAAATATAGCGGCTGAAAAGGGGGAGGCTGGCGGCGTTGTTGTGCTCTGGACAGGGGAACGCCCGTAGCCAGATAGAATTCCAGGGCGCGGATAATGCGGCGTGGATTGCGATCTGCATACCGGCGTGCAGCGACCGGATCGACCTGTTGGAGTTTTTCATACAACGGCGTAATTCCCTGCTCGCGCCACTGCTTTTCAAGTTTCGCTCTATATTCAGCAATTTTTTTTCGTGGATACCGGGAAAAATCAAAAATACCCTCACACAGAGCATAAATGTAAAGCCCTGAGCCACCCACGATAGCCGGAATCTTGCCGCGTTCCCGGAGTTGGGGAATCAGAGAGCGGGCAGCCGTTGCAAATTCTCCGGCACTATACTGGTCCGTGATGTCGATAATGTCAATGAAATGGTGAGGACACTGCTGTTGTTGCTGAGCCGTTGGTTTTGCTGTGCCGATGTCCATCAGGCGGTAGATTTGGCGCGAATCGGCAGAGATAACCTCGATAGGCAGTCGGCGGGCCAGCGCGATGGCTGCCGCCGTTTTCCCGGAGGCTGTCGGACCCAGAAGCACGATGACGGGTGGGCGATCGGGCAGTGGCATCAAACGGTTGAGGACCGAAGTGGGACGAAACTGCACTGATCAAAGAGTTCCGGATCGGTAAAACTCCCATCGGGATGTCGATGAATTCTGGCAAGCCGCTGCTCACCGCTCTGATAGAGTGGAAAAACACAGAGTCCACCCGGGCGCAGTTGCTGGAGGAGGGCATCGGTGGGCATTGCAGTCGCTGCGGTGATGAGAATGCGATCGTACGGTGCCTTTTGGGACCACCCATCCGTTCCATCCCGATGGATGCATTGAATCGGTAGGCGGAGCGCCCGGAAGCGCTTTCGTGCCTGCTGATACAACCGTTGATCTCGTTCGACCGTGAAGACCTGCATTCCCAGGGCTGCCAGCACCGCCGCCTGATAGCCGCTTCCCGTGCCAATTTCCAGCACGGTTAAACCTGCTGCTGGCTGCAAAAGCGCTGTCATTCGGGCAACGGTCAGCGGCTGTGAAATTGTCTGTCCCCATCCTATGGGCAGTGCCGTGTTTTCATACGCTAAGTGGCGCAGCGGTTCGGGGAGGAAGTACTCTCGAGGAACACGCTCCATTGCCTGCCGGATTTCTGCTGGAATGCCAGATGTTGCCAGCAGGTGAAAAAGTCGTTCTCGGTCCTTCTGCAATTTGTACCCGTGCATAGTTACGGCACTGCCAGTGGTTGTGTTTCTTCAACAACCCGGGGTTCTGATAAAAGCGCCGTTAGCAGCATATTCTCCAGCTCCTTGCGACTCAGGTCCATAATAAGATTGCCCGCTTCTGCCAGGGAAATTCGCCCGGTTTCCTCGGAAACCACGATAACGAGCGCATCGGTTTGCTCCGATAATCCCAGCGCTGCCCGATGCCGGGTCCCTAAGGTTTTTCCTCGATACTTTGCAACGGAGCTGAGGGGAAGAATACAACCTGCAGCTTCGATGACATCATTGTAGATAACGACGGCGCCGTCGTGCAGCGGAGATCGGGGATGGAAGATCGTCAGAAGTAGTTCTTTGGTTACTTTCCCCTGAATAGGCACACCGGTTTCGATCGTCATTCGAATATCCTGATTGCGACGAATTACAATGAGTGCCCCAATGTGCCGCTCTGACATTTCCTGGACTGCTTCGACGATTTCCGTAATAACCTGCCGAATGTCGGTACGGGTCAGGAAGGACAGAAAGGGTGAGCGGGTAAGATTCAGCAGCAGGCGGCGCAGTTCCGGCTGAAAAAGAACGATAAAAGCGATGAACCATACGCTTACGACTACATCCAGAACCCAGTGAATCGCGCGTAATCCCAGCACTTCGGTGACAAAATACGCGCCGATCAAGCCTACAACCCATACCAGCACTTTGCCAGCGGCTGTGTTCTGGAGGAGTCGAACCAGGTATGCGATGAGGAGCGTTAGCAAAGCAATATCGATGAGATCCAGCAGCGTGATTTTCAGGAAACCGATGGAGACCAATTCCCACATTAAAGTCCTTGTTGCTCGTATGCTTCGATGATTTTGGCGACCAGGGCGTGACGCACAACGTGGGATTTATCGAAGTACATAAAGTCGATTCCTTCGATCCCTTTCAGGATTTTCTCCACTTCCACTAATCCTGAAGGGGTGTTTGAGCGAAGATCTATTTGCGTAATATCACCGGTAATGATCGCCTTGGAATTTTCACCCAGTCGGGTCAGAAACATCTTCATTTGTCCCACGGTGGTGTTTTGCGCTTCGTCCAGAATAATAAATGCATTGTTCAAAGTACGACCACGCATATATGCCAGCGGGATAATTTCGACAGCCCGGTTTTCCAGCATATTTTTGAGTCGTTCCCCGCTGAGCATATCCAGCAGCGAATCCAGAAGTGGGCGGAGATAAGGATCAATCTTTTCGTGGAGGTCACCGGGGAGGAAACCCAGCGATTCGCCGGCTTCAACGGCTGGACGGGTAAGAATGATGCGTTGCACGCGACCGCGCTGGAGCGCATCCAGAGCAAAGGCAACGGCTAAATAGGTTTTGCCAGTGCCAGCAGGACCGATAGCAAACACCACATCGTTATGGAGCACTTTGTCAGCGTAGGTAATTTGCGCAGTGTTGCGCGCTTTGATGGTCTTTTTGGGTCCCGTGTACAAGATCGTCCCGACGCTCTGACGCTCGCTCTTTTGATCCGCCGAACGGGATTCGTTGAGCTGCCGATCCGATTCCAGAATGTCGATAACCGTAACTACATCATTGGTTGATAGCGATCCAGTTCGGCTGATAATCCGCTGGAGTTCCTGGAGGACCTGAATGGCTAATTCAACATTATCGCCCTCACCTTTGATGTGAAGATTGTTGTCCTGAAGTGAAATGGTGACATTGAAGCGATTTTCCAGAAGCAGGACATTGGTATCATTATAGCCCAGAAGGGTGAGAGGATCGACGTGTTTTTGTAGTGTTACCTGCTGTTCCGTATACTCCATACTCAATCCGATTATGCTCCGATGACTGTTCAACTTATTTTCGCTTCAATGCAATGAGACGATACCGGTAAGCGGTTAGTGAAGAAATTTTCTCCCCCTTCAGTGAAAAAAAGGTGCAGGGGAGTGAAACGTCCTAAGGGACTTTGAAAATAGTGCAGATGGGAATGAGCAGGGG
>JALWUI010000008.1:0-2840 GCA_027082775.1 Candidatus Kapaibacterium sp. | reverse complement strand
AAGCTGGTGTTAGTGGGTCCAGCCTATCCATATCGAGGAGGAAACGCTTTGTTTATGACGTCGGTTTACCAGATTTTAGCACCGAAATATGAGCTGGAATTTGTGAATTTTCGTGTCCTGTATCCCCAATTGCTGTTCCCGGGAACGACGCAGTTTGATCAATCGCAGCATCCCATCCCCAAAGTGCCGAACCGGCGAGTTTTGCATTCCTATAATCCGCTCAGTTGGGTAAAGGTAGGACGATTGATCGGTCGTCTCGATCCAGATCTCATTTTGATGGACTGGTGGCATCCGTACTTTGGACCCTGCTACTGGGGCGTAACAACGGCGCTGCCTGGACCGTATCGACAAAGGGTGGTGATCATCACGGAGAATGTCATTTCGCACGAAGCAAATGCTGTGGATACGGTGTTAACCAGAATGGGGTTGCGTAACGCACGCGCCTTTATCACGCTTTCCGAAGCTGTGCGGGATGCGCTGCAACCGTTTGCCGATCATCGTCCCATTTTCGTTGCCGGTCCTCCTATTCCGGATTTCTACTATGACATTGGCGCCGTTCCGTCGCAGTTGGAGGCACGGCAGCATTTAGGAATTCCATCTGATGCGGAAGTGCTGCTCTTTTTTGGTTATGTGCGACGGTATAAAGGACTGGATGTGCTCATCGAAGCACTGGCAATTGCACGCCAGCGCCGACCCCGGTTGCGCCTTCTTGTCGCTGGTGAGTTTTATGAGAATGAACAAAAATATCGGGAGCAAATTGCGGCGCTGGGACTGGAGCCGTACGTGACGGTGGTCAATCAATACATTCCGAATGAGGCGGTCGGAGTGTACTACCGTGCCGCTGATGTTGTGGTTTTACCCTATCGGGAAGCAACGCAAAGCGGTATTTTAGCGACAGCCTACACGTTTCAGCGGCCAGTTATCGCCACCGCCGTTGGAGGACTCCAGGAACTGGTGGTAGAAGGCAAAACGGGACTTATCGTGCCGCCGGAAGATCCCGCCGCACTGGCAGAAGCGATTGAGCAGTTTTTTGAAATCCGTGCCTCCGTGGATTTTGACCGGCACATCCAGGAGTTCAAAGAGAAGCAAAATCCCTTTTTGCGATTCCCTTCCATTGTTGCACAAATTCTTGAGGAAATAGAGTGAAGCGGTTCCGGCAGACGACATCTGTTTATTTCATCGGGATCGGTGGTATTGCTATGAGCAGCGTGGCGGTTGCAATGCAGCATCAGGGATTTCGGATTGGTGGTTCCGATCATCAGATCTATCCACCAGCATCTGAACTGCTGGGATCAGCAGATATCAGGCTGTATACGCCGTACTCGGAGCACAATCTCCGGGATTTTGCCCCTGATCTGGTCGTCGTAGGCAACAGTGTGTCGCGGGGGAATTCGGAAGTGGAGTATGTGCTTTCCCATCGCTTGCCTTTCGTGTCGCTGCCGGAACTGGTGAAGCGGGAAATCGTAGAGGGAGCGTTTTCGATCGTTGTGACGGGTACGCACGGGAAGACGACCACAACCGCTCTGATAGCGTGGATACTGGAGCGTGCGGGCTATGCTCCCGGCTTTTTAATTGGCGGCATACCGGGCAATTTCTCCTCTGGTTTTCGCTATCCGCAGCGAACTGCTCTGGCTGATACACCCGTTGTGGTGCTGGAAGGAGATGAATACGACGCTGCCTTTTTCGATAAGCGCAGCAAATTTTTGCATTATTTGCCATCCGTTCTGGTGATGAACAATCTGGAGTACGATCACGCCGACATTTTTCCCGATATGGCAGCACTCAAGCAGCAGTTTCGATGGTTACTCCGCCTGGTGCCTGCGGATGGGCTGCTGGTCGCTAATGGTGATGATGCCAACGTGATGGAGGTGCTACGGACTGGTCCGGTGTATACTTCAAACATTCGCCGATTTAGCTTCAATGGACAGGGAGAGGTGCACATAACGATTCTTAAAACAACGGCGCAGGGCAGTCTCTTTCAAATCCACGATCGGCAGAGCCGTACAGCACAGGAATTCTGGCTTCCCATACCGGGAATGCATATGGTATCGAATGCCGTTGCTGCCATTACCGCCGTGCAGCCACTTGCAATATCGCATCAGGTACTGCAACACGCTCTGGAGACCTTCCGGCTGCCCCGCCGGCGCCTGGAGCGGAAAGCGACAGCAGGGGGAATAACTGTTTACGAGGATTTTGCCCACCATCCGACAGCGTTGCGCGCGACATTGCAGGCACTGCGACAGCAGCATCCTGAACAGCGACTGGTCGCTGTAGTGGAACCCCGATCGAACACAATGGTGCGGCGAGTTTTTCAGCAGCCGATGGCAGAGGCATTACAGGGAGCCGACGTTGTGTTTTTTGCACCACCTTATCGCTATCAACGGTATGCACCGGAAGATCGGCTGGATATTGAACAATTAGCCAGGCAGTATCGACAGCAGGGGAAGCAGGCAGAGGCGGTGCCACTGCAATGGTGGGATCGCCAGTGGAGCGACTGGTTGCTGGAGAGACTGCAAAGTATAGTTGTCGCTGGTGATGTGGTGGTATTTTTCTCCAATGGTGCTTTCGATGGACTGGTGCAGAAATTTGTGGAACAACTGGAGCATTTAAAGCAGATCGATGAGTGAGGATCTACTCCAACTCCTGTGTCAACGCCGGGGGTTATCCTATGCTGCTGAACAGATGCGGGCTTTGCAGCAGTTTGTTATCTATATGGATCGCCATAGCTATTGGTTGAAAGATATTCTGGAACAGGATGGTCGTCGACTGTTCCGCTTCAGCGATGAAACCTCACACATCGATTTGAGCGAGGAGCAGATCTGGGCTTTTATCCAGCAACT
>JALWUI010000007.1 GCA_027082775.1 Candidatus Kapaibacterium sp. | reverse complement strand
GTTGTCCACATTCCGCAGCGCTAAGCGCCAGTATGATTCTGTACTCTCGCCTTACCGACTGGCGCTTAGCGCTGCGGAATGTGGACAACACGTGGAGGGCAAAGCAGCGGGTTCTTCTGTTTCGCAATTTTCTGGTAGCTGCCCACTTCCGCTTTGCCATCCGCCGCCTGCATCTGGATCACCAGATTGCGGCGATGGTCGCTGCAACAGCGCCGGAATTTCGGGCAGCACGAATCCTGCAGATCCAGCGGCGATGGACTAAACTGACTCCTGCTGAACAGATGTATTTCCAGCGTGCAGTTGAATTCCTGTTTCGAGAACGATGGGCAGCACTGCGGGGGTACAGCACACGCAGCGTTGCAGCATCGGCATTGTGGACAACGTCGCTGGAAGAAAAACGCCGGGGGTATTTTGCCCTGACCGATCTCGAACTGACGGATATCCGCTCCAATGATCACCGCCTGCTGCTCCAATTCCGACGCACCGACTCCAAACCAATCCAGCTTCGGGACGGCGATCGTGTCCTGCTCTACCCTCACACGGCAACCAGTGCCAGTCCGGAGCAGCAGCAACTGCTGCGCGGAACGCTGCGGCGAATAACGCCAACGACCGTTCGCATCGAGTTGCTCAATCCCATCACGCACCCGGAATGGTTGCAGCAATGGGAGCGGTGGGTGATCGAGGAAGACCTTAACCTGAGCCTGTTCAACCGATGGTTCGCCAATTTAGCCCTGCTCCTTTACGCAACGCCGAAGAGGCGCCGCATTGTTCTGGGACTCCAATCACCGGCGCCGGCAACGCCGGAGCTGGATCTGCCATCCTTCGACTACCTGACCGACCATCAGCAGAACCTGCTCCGCCGCTGTCTGGCATCACCCGACTATTTCCTGGTGCAGGGACCACCGGGAAGCGGAAAAACGTCGCGCTTTCTGCGGGCGCTGGTCGATTTCTTTGTTAATCACCAGCAGCAGCGCGTCCTGCTGCTGACGTACACGAACCGGGCTGCCGACGAAATCTGTCAGGTGCTGAACACGCTGAAAGTGCCATTTCTTCGCCTGGGCACGAACGCCAGCACCGAATTTCCGCAGGCAACGCTATCGGAGCAGATCCAGACGGTGCCACCGGAAGCATTGCCCGGTGTCGTCCAGTCGCATCCGTGCATCGTCTCGACGGTTGCCACTTTAATCGGCTCACCTGAATATCTGCTCCACTCCTTTGATGTCGCCATCGTCGATGAAGCCTCCCAGTTGTTAGAAACCCATCTGGCAGGAATCCTCAGCGCCGTGCCCCGGTTCATTCTGATCGGTGATGAAAAGCAGTTACCGGCGGTCGTGCAACAGCGTCCGTCCAGAATACCGCTGGATCCCGAGCTGGCAGAACAGCACTATGCATCATTTCACGAATCGTTGTTCAGCCGACTGCTGCGGCAGGCACAGCAGAACGGCTGGCACTGGTGCTATGGAATGCTGACAGAACAGGGGCGAATGCACGTGGAAATCCAGCAGCTTGTGAACGCCCTTTTCTACAACCATCAGCTCTGTCCGCTCCACCCGCGGCAATCCGCATCTCACTCGCCGATTTTCACCGCCCTGCCGCCCCATCCGCTTTTCCAGCTTCTGCAAACCCGCCGAGTCCTCTTTGTCCCCACGCCCCGCGGGCAGCGAGCGAAGCTCAACGAAGTTGAAGCGGAATGGATCGGCAATTTTGTCAACACCGTAGCCCGCTTTGATCCTGACTTCAACAGCGATCGCATCGGCGTCATTGCCCCGTTTCGGGCGCAAATTGCATTGATCCAGCACCATTTCTCTCCAGCCGTTGCGTCAATGGTGACGGTGGATACGGTGGAACGCTTCCAGGGCAGTGAACGCGACATTATTTGTCTCTCCCTCTGCCTCCATTCTCCCCAGCTACTTATGCACGTTCAGTCTCTGGATGCCGATGGTGCCATTGATCGTAAATTGAACGTTGCCCTGACCCGCGCACGCGAGCATCTGCTGATCTTTGGCACACCGGAAGTGCTGGAAACCGACCCTATCTACCGCCAACTGCTGCACATGCTTCGGGAACACGATCGGATCGTATCCGATCCTTCCTCTTTGTTCAATTCGCTCCAGCAGCTTCTGTCATAAAACTTCACGCTTCATCTGCCGGAAGCACACGCTTCAGTGTGCTTGGGAGCGCACCCTTTAGGGTGCATACCGACTGAAGTTGACGCTCCCAGCGGCTCTAACCCCTTGCCACATTCTACTTGTAGGGGCGACCGGCGGGTCGCCCACTGGGCTCGCAAAGATGCCGGCTAAAGCCGGCGTTCCCAGTTTACTGGGAGCGCACCCTCCAGCGTGCATCTTTTGCCAGCGGAAGCCGGTGCTCCCGGTGTGCGCCGATGAACACTGGGTACTGCCACCTTCACCGCTTGTTATTGAATGCCTGGCTGTCTCTTCAGCTTGCTCCATTTTGCACCGGTACGACGGCAGAGCAGTCACGCTCTGAAACAGCATTTATCCTGCTATTGCAAACGGTGCCGGAGTACCTGAGTTCTATTCCGGCTGGGATGTGTAAATTTGCGCTGGGTATAGCAACAAAATGGTACGGAAATATGAATGCCGTATTGCCACCCGTGGAAACATCCAGCAGCGTTCCCATCGTATGGGCTGCTGACGTAACGCCTCTTCTATTCTTTATGGCGCTGTTCGTCGCCATTGCTGCTTTCGTCTGGCTCTGGAGACTATATCAGGAACTCCGTAGCGCTGCACAGGCAGCATCCAGGATCGCCGGGGGTGAAAAAGTCCCGCTGACGGTGCGGAATGCAGTGCTGCGCAAGCTGCTGGGGTTGCTCCAGCAGCAGGTTCAGGAACGGCGCCAACTGGAAGGGTACATCCAGCGCATTGCCGCCGGCGATCTTACAATGGCAGTCCCGGAGACCAATGCTCATTTTCACCATTTTGCAGCAATGGTGCAACAGCTCCGATCCATTGCTGAACGCCTCCGGAAAACAGCACAGATCCTTTCTTCACTGGAGCGGCAGTTGCTCGTTGCCGTGGAAGGAACGCAACAGGCGGCGGAACAAACAGCTAGTTTCACGACCGAAGCGCTTCGACTTGCAGAGGAAGAGCGTTCCATCGTCCAGCAGGTGGGTGAACACTTAACCATCGCCATGCGAGAACTGGACGAGCTGGCGCACATGGCTGCGGACCAGATGCAGCACGTTTACACCGCGCGGCAAACGACAGACCGAATGACCAGGGAACTCCAGCAACTGTTTTCCACCGAAAGTTCCGACGGCGAAGAGAGCATCATTCAAACGCTTCACAATGTGATGCAAACGGTCACGCAGCAGGTACATATGCTGGCGAGTTTTTCGCAACAAATCGGCAGTATCGTGGAAACCATCGATGAAATCTCTTCCAAAACGACGCTGCTGGCATTCAACGCTGCTATCGAGGCTGCTCGGGCAGGAAAAACGGGCAAAGGCTTTGCAGTCGTCGCCGAAGAAATTCGCCGTTTGGCGGAAAGTACCAGGACATCGTCCGAAGAAATTGCCCGACTGATCCACCAGGTCCAGGAGCGGATCCAGGAAACAATGGAGATTGTCGAAACCGGGATGCACCAGATCACAGAAAAAGCGCAGGATGCCGGGAAAAAAGTGACGGCAATGAGCGAGGAGATTACACAAACCATTCAGCAAGTGGTTACCATCATCGAGCAGAATACAGCTTCGCTGGAACGCTTAGCAAACAGCTCTCAGGAAATTCAATCGATGATGGAACAGTTGCAGCATGTAGCCAATCAGAGTCACGATGCCAGCGAAAAAGTCCTCAAAGCCACAACGGAAACCACCCAACAAATAGCGGCAGTCTCTACGGTCAGCAAAAGTTTAGCTGACATCGCCACTGCCGTCGAAATTCAGGGACGCAGTTTCAAGTTAGCACCCAGCGACCGAGCAATGTTCCCCATTCTCTGGACGGAAAATCTTCGAACAGGCGAAGAAACAGTGGATCGGCAGCATCAGGAACTGATCCGTAACGTCAATTCACTCCTTGATGCAATGGCAACTGGCGAAGGGAAGCAAAAGCTGGATGAAATCCTCCAGTTTCTGGAGAACTACGTCCACGAACACTTCCACTACGAAGAAAACTGTATGGACCGCTATCGATGTCCAGTTGCCGCTAAGAACAAAAAAGCCCACGATGCCTTTATCCAAACCTTCGGGCAACTGAAAGAGGAATACCTCCACACCGGCGCCACGGCACAATTGGCAGAAAAGATTTACCGCCAGGTAGCGGAATGGCTGGTCAACCACATTGCGGGCATCGATACCGGGTTACGACAATGCATCCCGCACCAGGTGCGAACGTCAAAACGGCGGGAACTTCCCGTGGTCGAAGTGAGTTCCAACTCTTAGCCGCACTGAAAATTCTGCACACGTGGAGAAGTCCCCATCTCAGCATACACTGTTCCTCATCCCTCCAAGGAAGAAGGAGATTTCTGCATCCCGCAGGAACAACCCTTACGGTTGCCCGCATTCGTAGGGGCGACCCGGCTGGTCGCCCACCGAGCGAAGCATCGCTTCGCCCCTACACACGGTTACTGGAAGCGCACCCTTCAGCGTGCATCGTTCTTGTGCACCGATGGTATGCTTCCGGGGATGGTCAATGAACTGTGTCTCAGAATGCAGGGATGGAACAGATGAAAGCCTTTCGACAGACACGTCTTACGAAGTTTTGCTCAGCGCTTTCTTTTTGAGCTCTGCAATATGCCACGTAATGTTGATTTCCTTGGGGCACACCTCAACGCAATTAAAGATCGTATGGCAACGCCAGAGCCCATCTTCCGTATCCACAATTGCCAGCCGCTCCGCAGCCGCACCATCGCGAGGATCAAACACAAATCGGTAGGCTTTCAGCAGCGCTGCAGGACCCAGATAGTCAGGATCAGACCAGGATGAAGGACAGGAGGTGGAACAACAGGCACAGAGGATGCATTTGGTTGATTCCAGAATCCGATCCATTTCCTCCGGCGCAACCCGGTATTCCCGCCCATCGGCTGGCGGCTCTTCTTTGGGAATCAGGTAGGGTTTCACAATTTCGTACTTCTGGAAAAATTCGTCCATTTCCACAACCAGATCCTTGACGATCGGCAGATAGGGCAACGGTTCAATGACCACCGGTTTGTCAATGTTGAGGTTCTTCAGCAACGTCGCACACGCCAGCGCATTTTGTCCATTGATCCGCATGCCATCCGATCCACACATACCGTGGGCACAGGAGCGACGGAATGCTAAGGTCCCATCAATTTCCCACTTGATGCGATGCAAAATATCCAGCACTCGATCCGTTGGATGCACATTGTCCAGCGTGTAATCTTCATAATGCGGTGCCTTATCCACATCAGGATTGTACCGGAGGATGCGAAACGTGACCTTCATCACTCAGCCCTTTCTTGCTAAATCGTCCGATCGCTACGAAAGTGCAAATATACGAAAACAAAGGGGGGCAAGAAAACGTTTAACAGGTTTTATTGGAGCAACCGTAAACCAACCAACAAAACAAAAAACAAAGGGAAAAGCGCGATGCGTGCACTTGTCCTGCTGCTCAGTTGCTTGCTCGTCATTCCTATCTGGAGTCAGGAAAGCTTTATCCGATGGTCCTTTGGTGGCTATGGTGGGATTCACAATAATTTCCACCGAACGGACTTTCCCATCCCAGTCCCGGTAGACACCACTCTCGTGCCCGCTGAAGGGCGATTTGATCAGGGTGGCAATCGCCTGGGATGGCACGCCGGCTTGCTTGGCGAATACGCCTTTACACCTCGCCTTCACGCAATGCTTCGGCTCGGTTACCACACCGCCGGCGGGACCATCGAAACAACGGGCAAGCGCTCGGGCCCCGGTGATTCCACTGTTCGCCTTCAACTGCAGAGCAGCCTGGGATATCTGGAGTTAGCGCCTGCCATCGCTTTCTACGATATTGCTGGCATCCCGGCTTTCTGGGGACTTGGCGGCATCGCTGTCAGTGTGCCGCTGCTGCATCAGTATACCCTGACGGAGCAGCAAACGCAGGGAGACGTTCGATACGCCACCGATGCTGATCTTCCGGCAGCCACCCGCATAGCTCTGCGCCTTGGCATTGGCTACACCTTTTTGCTCTCACCCCAATGGTCCCTTGCGCCCAGCATCGAATTTGCGTTTCCTCTGAATCAGGTGGCAATAGCAACCGAGTGGCAATCGTGGCGCATTCCACAACTGCGGTTCTCACTCCAGCTTAAATTCAATCTGGCAGAAACAGCTCCACCGCCACCAGTACCGTTGACGTTGCAAATGCAGGTTGGCTATTACGATGCGGTCGGAAACTATGCGCCGCTGGAAAAAATTCGGGTTGAGGAAATCGCCTATGCCGAACTGTATCCCATCCTGCCCTACCTGTTTTTTGAGCCTAACAGTGCCGAGATCCCACCGCAGTATCTGCAATTCCGCAAAGCGGGAATGTCAGCAGCACAGACCGGTGATACTCTTCAGGACGCCGTTCGCCAGAACTACGCTGTCCTCCAGCTCGTGGGTCGACGAATGCAGGAATTTCCGAAAGCATCATTAAAAATCGTTGGGACAACCGACGGCAAGGAACCCTTAGCCATCGCGCAACAGCGAGCGGAGGCAGTCAAAGTGTATCTGGTTTCCACCTTCGGCATTGCGCCCGAACGGATCCTGGTCGAAGCGCGCCGACTGCCGGAAAAACCTTCGGCGATCAACGATCCGGATGGACAGGCAGAAAATCGACGCGTGGAGTTTTATCCTTCCATCCCGGAAATCTTAGAACCGGTTTTTGTCGAAAAAGAGCGGCAGCGCATCGCATTTCCCAACCTCATTGAATTTCGCCCGATCGTATCAGGACTGGACTCATCGGCGCTGATCACGTATACAATGCGCATTGAACAGGCGGGTAAAACCTTCCGGAACATCCGGCGTCGCGGACTCCCATCCATTATTCGCCCCATTCGATGGCGCATTACTCCCGACGAGTTAGCAGCAGACAACCTTCCGGTAGAGTACCAATACACCCTACGTGATACGCACCATCGAGAGGCAGCCGTCCAGGATCTTATCCCGGTGGAGTTCCTTTCCAGACAGCAAAAAGTGGAAAATCGTTTGCCAGACCGTCGTATTCAGAAGTTCAGCCTGGTCCTGTTCGACTTTGACAAAGCCGATTTGACTCCCGCCAACCAGCGGATCTTAGACCGGTACGTGCTGCCAGCCATTCAGTTCAACTCTACGGTGAAAATCTACGGCTACACTGACCGTATCGGGGAAGCGGATTACAACAAACGTTTAGCGCAACAGCGAGCAGAAACCGTCAAGCAATATCTGGCTTCCAGAGCGCGGGCAAAGCATTACGAAGCTATCGGTGTTGGGGAAGATCTGCTTCTGTACGATAATGACATTCCCATCGGTCGGCAGCTCAGCCGCACTGTCCAGATCATTGTGGAAACGCCGATCAACAAATGATACGGCTGAACGCACGATACAGACGACGCATCTGCAAAGAGCAATGCTTCCTGGACTGGCATTTGCTGCTCCTGCTTGTGTTTCTGGGAACTTCTCTGCTGGCTGAAGCGCAGGTGCCAAAACGCACATCGGACTCTGTCGGACGCCCGCCGGGGCTTCCACAATTCACGCCGGAGCAGGACAGCGCCTATTACCGGGCAATCCGCCTGCACCTGCCGCCTGAGCTCCGTTTCCAACTGGACCTTCTGGCGCTCCGCCGCTACTGGCTCGAATACCAGGAGCAACAACAACGCTCCTTAGCAGCAACGATCCGCTCCCATTTGCAGTTGCCGGACACAACGTGGCTGCCAACGCCGCAGGAGCTGGTGCAGTACCAGTACCACCTGGCACAGGCTCGAACTATTCCTTCGGTAACAATGCAACAATTTCCGGGCCTTACGGGACTGACCATCCCGCTGCAAACTATTGCTCAATTCCTCGGTATCGGCGCCGACACCGAACCGGAAATTTCCTTCCGTCTCCGTTCCTATGCCAACGTGGAAATAGTGGTCTATTCCCCCCAGGCAAAAAAAATTGCGACGATCGTTCACGAGATGAAAGCTCCCGGACGTTACACCATTCGGTGGAATGGGCGAACGGATCAGGGTTATCCCGTCCCGCCGGGTGAATATGTTCTGGAAGTGCGCGTCTCCGGAGCGCAGGATCAATTTGTCCGGCGAAAACTTATTCAGTGGAAAGCCAGAAAATGAGGAACAATGAGCGATGGAACTCCAGTTTTCAATGAGTCGAATGCGGCTGCTGCTGGCAATGCTCAGTTTCTACAGCGGAATGATCCTGACGGTCGGCAGTGCCACCTTTTTCGGCGTTGGTACTGCTGGTGTCATCTTCCAGGCGCTTCCAGCGAAAGACTGGGCAGGCGAGCTCAACGCCCTCATCTTGCAGCGCCTGACCATTATCCAGTTCTTCGGTGAAGGACTCATCCTGCTGGGCATCCTGATTTTCGCCGGCTCTACCGGTAAATTCCTTCGCCGCATTCCGGTCTGGATTGCTTTGCTGATGATCCTGCTCACCATTGGCTACGGGGTAATTCTCTGGGGCTTTATGAATGAACTCCGCATCGCTATTACCAGCTTTGACCATCCAACTGCGCAGGATCAGCAATTGATCCAGCAATTCCAGCACTACCATTCCCTCTATACCACCCTGGCAGGGATCAACTGGGCATTGGGCGTGCTTCTCTTTCTCTGGCAAACGATCCAGTTTGCAATGAAACCCGTTGCCCGATCCACGTCAACACCGGCAGAACCGTTGATAACGGTAGAATCTTCAGCAACGGAATCGGATTCTTCAGAAACGCAAACAACACAGGGGCAGCAAACAGATGGCGGACAGGGAACAAACAGTACGTAGCATTTCAGCATTGTGCGATACTACGACGGTGGTAACAATTGATCAGACAGAAGCAAAAACCGAGCATCATCGCTACCAGATTATTCCAGACCCTGAACACTTCGCTGTCCTTAGAGTGCAGAAAAATGGGGATATCATTCCGAGCTACGTTCGGGTTACCCCGGAATTTGTGGAGGTTGCGCTCCACGGCTATACCTACCGCTTTCAGGTGTTGACAGAACAGGAATATCAATTTTACCAGATCGTCCAATCCGCACAGCAGCAGCAACAGCAACAGATCATCATCCGAGCGCCGATGCCCGGCTTGATTAAAGCCGTGACGGTTGAACCCGGCATCCACGTTGAACACGGGCAGCGCCTCTGTATCCTGGAAGCGATGAAAATGGAAAACGAAATTATCGCCCCCCACAGTGGTATTGTCAAGAAAATTCACATCCAGGCTGGTCAACCGGTGGAGAAAAACACCATTCTCTGCGTTCTGGAACCCGCATAAAAACTATCAGACGTGCCAACTTTTGTCAGCAACTACCGGGAGCGCCGACACTGGGAGCGCCGACTTCAGTCGGCAAAAATAGAAGGAGGCACTGACGTAAAATGTGTAGGGGCGACCGGCCGGTCGCCCCTACGGGTGTGGGTGATGGCGAC
>JALWUI010000006.1:1875-2403 GCA_027082775.1 Candidatus Kapaibacterium sp. | reverse complement strand
ATTCTGGAGATGCTGGAAGATTACCTGAAGGAGCAATACACCGTCCTGACCGCCAGCACGGCAGAGGAAGCGCTCCAGATCCTCCACGATCACCCTGAGATCGACATCATCATTTCCGATCAGCGGATGCCCGGAATGTCTGGCATCGAATTTCTCAAAAAAAGTCTGGAAACGCATCCGAATGCTGAACGCATCATCATCACCGCATACGCTGATCTGGAGAGCGTGCTGGAAGGACTGAACGAAGCCCGAATTTCGTATTACTTCCCGAAACCGATCGACCTCTATCAGATTAAATTAGCAATCCAGCAACTGGTGGAAAAGATCGACCTGTGGCAATCGAATGTGGAACTCATTGAGCAATTGAAAGAACAAAACCGGCTCATTGAACAGAAAATTTCAGAGCGTACGAAGGAACTGCAATTGGCGTTACAGAAACTCCGGGAACATCAACTGCTGCAACAGCGTTTTTTTAACATCGCCGTTCACGATCTGAAAAACCCCCTGTCCACCCTCCGCATTCTATGC
>JALWUI010000006.1:0-1865 GCA_027082775.1 Candidatus Kapaibacterium sp. | reverse complement strand
CGGGAAGCTCGTCGACAACGCAGAAGTGCAGCAGTTGTTAGCAATGGCGCAGGATCCGCTCAATACGATGGAGGAGCTGGTTCAGGACATTTTGACCGTCACCAGGCTCCAGGCGGAGCAGGACGTGCTGGAAATCCAGCCGGTCAACTTAGCGGAACTGTTGCAGGCATCCGTGTACGAATTTGCTCCGCAGGCGGAAAAGAAAAACATCCAGCTTATTCTCGACCTGCCGGAGGATCTTCCACCGATTGAAGGCGATTACCGACGGCTCAAGCAGGTTTTCGATAACTTGATCAGCAACGGGATCAAGTACACGCCGCCCGGAGGCACAGTAACGATTACCGCTTCGGCAAATCAACAGGCAGTTACGGTTGCTGTCCGGGACACCGGCGTTGGAATGACGCCGGAGGATCTGGAAAAAGTCTTCGGTGAATTCCAGACCCTCTCTGCCAAACCAACCGGTGGAGAAAGCAGCACGGGGCTGGGGCTGTTCATCGTCCACAAAATCGTCACGCTGCACCACGGGCGAATCACTGCCGCCAGCGAAGGTCCCGGCAAAGGCTCTACCTTCACCGTTACCCTGCCACTTCGGCAGCCAGCAAAGCAAGCCTCATAAGAAAGGGGCAACCACGGAGGGTTTGCCCCTCTTTTGGAAAAACCCATCTTCCACAGCACAGGATAAGTTGCGGCAAACCCCTCCCAAGATGTGTCGGCTTCCGTCAGCAAAAGCCGGGAGCGCCGGCTTTCGTCGGCATCTTTGCACATCAAAGCGTGCGCTCCCGGTAGACTGCACCCTACGGCGCTACGGCAACCGGGAGGGCTACCACCTGCCCGTTCTGCCACTGCACCCGGCACACATAGACACCGGGGGAAAGCAACGGCGACAGGGTAAAGGATCGCCCCCGCCCCCGATGCATTGTAAGCTGTCGCCCCTGCAGATCGTAGAGCGTGATGGTCACCGCTCCCGCCTGTGTTAGCTCCAGATGTAATCGCCGGTCGATCAATCGCCACTGTACATCTGCTGTACGATCGGCAAATTCCGGCGTATGACTCAATGATGGCGGCTGCCATCGAACCACCCCGTAGCTGATGCCCAGATACCGGTCGGGAACCAGCACATAGCGGAATTCCCCACCAATCCATACCTCATTGCCGACCCGCAAAGCTGTATAGATCCTTCCAGATAGAAATGGGGGCAACAGCCCCTCAAACCGTGCCTTCTCCACCATTCCCAGTCGTCCCCTTCCCTCCTGCCACGCCACTTCCACTATATGACTCCCTCCGAACACCCACCAGCCATAGTCCGGTAGTTCCACGGCATAATCCAGCAGCACTTTCGTCCGGGTCTCCACCGCATCAGTTACCAGCGGCACCCGTTGCCACTGCTCCCCATCCCAGAGTGCTGCGTTACGGATCACCGTCCCATCCGCTCGATGAACTGCCAATTTTCCAAAGATTGCGATACCAGCAGCCGCTCTGGCAATCACCGACACCCTGCCATCGATCCAGTCACCGGGGTTGCCAACGCGCTGCCACTGCTCCCCATCCCAGAGTGCAAAATTCCGGAGCGTATCTCCGGACGCCAGCGGGATGCGGAACTCGCCACCGAAATACACACCAGCGGTATCTTTCAGCAGGGCAAAGCATCGGAAATTCCCATCGACGGCAGATAACCCGGCAAAATCCTGCCACCGGTGCTGCTCCAGATCGTACACCCGGATGCGGGTAAACTTCCCTTTCGCTGTGTCCTCCTCCAGCGGTCCAACGGCATAGAGCTTCTGCTGCCAGAGGGCAATATGCCGCACTGCCGGCATTGCCGCTTCGTCAATCCCTCCCAGCCGCTCCCATCGCCGCTGCTGCTTCGA
>JALWUI010000005.1 GCA_027082775.1 Candidatus Kapaibacterium sp. | reverse complement strand
ACTGATGCTGATCATACACAAACGGTCGGCGCAGCAACGCCCCCGGCCGATACACAAAGGCATACTCCGGTCCCCCTACGATGATCCGATCCCTGCCGCCATACGCACAACTCCGAATTACACTGGTAAAAACGGAACTCACCAGCGGCTCAAAATCCGGGATAAAATCAATCGCCTGCCGTTCCCAGCTTCGCCCTCCATCACTGGTCAACCATACCTGCGATGGACTGCCAACCACCACTCCTCGAAGCGTGTCCAGAAAGTCGATCTGATATGCGGGACCAGCGAACCTCACATCCCGCATTCCACCCCACGGCACCTCGATCGGTATCGTGTCCAGCAGCTTCCGTATCTCCTTCCCCTGTCCGCGAATCTCCCACACGATCAATGCCGCCGGAACCGTTTCGCTGCTACCATTGGGATAATAATTTGCTATCACGTACCAGCGATCCCAATCCACCACATCCATCCACCGGGTTACATACGCCGTCGGTGACCAGTTGTACCGCGCCTTGACCACCGAATCCAGATCGATCACATCCCAGTGCTCCCCATAGTCACTGGTCCACCAGATCTCATCGTAATTGTGCACCACCCATTTGCCCGCTCCCGCTATGTCCACCATACTATATCCCCACCCCACGCCTCTGACCGTATCAACACTCGCCCATTGATCTCTGGTCACCAGCAAATAGAAACCCGCTTCCTTCGTTCCCTGAGCCGTATCCTTCCACGTCACCACCACCGGTACGATTCCTTCCTGTGCGTTCATCATCTCAATGTCATAGGATGCAACTGTCACGACCTTCCCTTCCCGTTGAAACCATTGTGACAGATCCACGTTCTGCCAGGTCTGCCCCAGATCCTCAGTCCACCACAACACCGGATCGATCAACACATACAGCCGTCTGCTCTGCTGTTCCCAATCCATTGCGATGAACTTCTCTCCATCCCGTAAATGCTGCTCGATCATCAACACCGAATCCCACTGTCGACCATAGTCAGTGGTTCGGAGAATGGTGACAAAACTTGCAAGATTGGAAAATGCTAAAAACGCTGTATCCTGACCGGCGAAGGCAATGGCAACCACATGTTTGCCGGGGCTATAGTATCGATAGACCGAATCCACAAACATCCGGCTGAGTTGCTTCCACCACTCCGGTACAACGTTGGGAACATATTGGGTCTCCCAATCGGTGGTCCACTGGGGATAAACAGGCAACGTCAAACAGATCACTCCAAGTATCCCCACTATATACCGCTTCATCTGGCTATACCTTTTGTTCAACAAATGACAACAGTGGCAGGGAAGAAATCTTCCCTGCCAGCATCCAGAATATTATGCTGAATCTCAATCACACACTGCTTCACATTGTGGTCTGGGACCCGGCGTTACATCGCAGATTCCTGGATCAATGACTTCTCTGTCAACTACAATTCGCTCCCCATTTTGTGGATCCCGACACACCGTATACCGGTCTATACAACACTTTTCATAAGCGCAGGGCTCTAAGGTATTCCCATTGCGATACCAGCACGGTCCCTTCATTACCCGCCAATTCGTAGCACAATCTCCGGGCTTATCTGGAGGAAATCCTGCCGGATTGATCTTCAATAAGCACTCAGTAGTAATCGCTTGTAGCAATTCTTTTAGTCCACCATAGTATTGCAGGCAAGCATCATACGATCCTCCCAGAATGTCGACTTTTTCAAGGTAATAGTCGAACCACTGATTGCAGGCGTGTCGAGAACGATAATAGATCCTCAGTGTCAAGCCGCAGCTATCCAAGGTACATTCTATACTCGAAAGACTGCTCCACTGATCGTTGAAACAATCCGGAAGACACGGAATACTGGATTGCGCCATCCCCCGCTGAATACCCAGAACACTCCACATCAAAAAAAATCGCTGCCATTCCAGCCACTGCTTTCAAAAAAGTTTTGACACTTCTCATTTTTCTCTCCTCATTTTGTTTCCCATCTTGTTGGTTGTGTTGAAAAGTTGTGTTAAACAGAAATCATCTTCTTTGCCTCTCTCTTACCGCACCACTACCACTGGCACCACAATCACCCGATCCCCTCTCCATAACCGTACGTAGTACGTCCCACTTCTCGAAAGCTCCATCCACGCTTCCCGCTCCCCTGCGTCCTGCTTCCGCTGATGCACCACTCGCCCTACCAGATCCCGAATCTCTATCGCCCAGCCTTCCTCCGACGGATACCGAACCCGTATCCATCCTCGACTCGGATTCGGACCCACCACCCCTGCTACTCTTTCCAGCCTCATTTGCCCCATCCCCGTCACCACATCCGCACTGCTGCCTTCCAACTGCACCCAGTTACTCACCTTTCCCCCTCCTTCTGCTCGAAGGTACACCACGACCAGTTCCTTCTTCGGATCCACCCAGATTCCGATA
>JALWUI010000004.1 GCA_027082775.1 Candidatus Kapaibacterium sp. | reverse complement strand
ATGAATACCAACGACATTCCCGCTCCCCTTCACCAATCGGGGATACTGCTGCAGCGCCTGCTCCGTCCGCATCAACGTATCGCCGGGGCGAAAAACAGTCGGAGAGGAAAAGAGCTCCTGCGCAGAGAGACTATCCAGCGGCGCAAAGTCCAGAATTTTCTGCCGATCCTCCAGCGTTGGCAAATTTGGCAGTGGGGCACTAAAGATCAGCTTCCCACCGGCGGCAAGATAGCCCGGCAACACCGTTTGCGGAATATCCAGAGATAATCCAATATCGCCGTACCAGAGCACAATATCGAAAAGTTTTAAGGTTTCGACAAACATCGGGGTCAGCAGCCGCGGCAGGTTGCGATACCAGCCGTCGCTGCCACGCTCCCGAATGTTCAAAAACTCGTATCGTCCTGCATACCGCCCCCCGGCAATGGTATCCAGTGCCGTCTGATAGAACTGGTGGGAACGTTTGTCAAAAGAATCCTCGACAACCAAAATCGGACCCGAAGGCTGCTTCACGTACCACACTCCATCCGGGGGAGGATACTGCAATACAGCACTCCGCAGTCCCCCCCGGTCCACTGCGCGGATATACAGGACATTGGGAGCATTCAGGCGGAGTCCATCTGCCGCCCGCAACGTCAGCATCGTTTGCGTCGGTGGGATCCGGTGCCATTCTGCAGCCTCACTGCTATCATTGAGTGACCATTCGATCGCAGCCAGTGTCTCGTTTCCATCGAAATCGTAAGCGGCAAACACGAAGGTTGCCACCGGGAATGTCGTATCGGGCAAACGCATCAGGGCTGCTGCAGCAGGGGTGGAATCTGGTCCCCAGAAAATCTGCGGCGGCGTGTTCACGACCCGGTATTCCACCACTGCGGGTGACAGATCGACCGCTCCTTCCAGTCCCCGGAATTCCTCCTCCGGTGGATCCCACCGACCATTACCATTGCGATCGTCAAAAGGGATCGGCATACTGGTGTCCGCCGGCGGCTCCCATACCACTGAATTGTCCACAGCGGCAACGGCAAAACGGAAGGTAGAGTCGGGACGGCGCAAGCGCAACTGGAACAATGAATCATTTCGTCGGGTAAAGTACCAGCGGCGAAAATCCCAGGAAAACAAAAAGCCGACCACCAGGCCATCGGGATCATCACCATACCAGTAAACGCGGACCTGGCTGGACTGCTCGGTTCGCACTGAGTCAACCGCCAGAAACGTTTCTGGCCGCCGATTTCCCTGCTCTTCGGGTGCTGGCGGTTCTGTACACCGATGAGAACTTAGCAAAAGGACAACCCCCAGGCTCCAGACGCTCAAAATGCTCCAACAGGATTTCACTACTTCACACCACCACTGTGTGCCTACCTGATCTGCGAAAGTGCAAAAATACAAAATGCTGGTGGGATGGGCACGTGCTGTTCACTCAACCCGGATCGACATCGGGAATTTCTATGCATTTGCCGGCCCGGGATGACATCTTCCCATCCCCCGTATTGGGAGCAACGCAGAGACCATCCCCTCTACCTCGTTAAACCCGATCCTCTGCGCAGGAGCATTCCACCCCTTCGAAACACCCAGCGAAAATTACGTAATTTTACGTATTGCAAGGGTTGCGGCTATTTGCTACATTTGTAGAGATTTTGGAACAGTAGCTCCAGACATGAACGAAGAATGCGAAGAGCGTGGATCAGTGCTATAGGAATTTTCATCAGCGTTTCGGCTATCTGGGGACAAACGCCTTCCCACGGCGCATTGCTGCTGACCAACAATGCTGCTTTTGTTGTTCTCCCCGGTGGGGATATAACGATTGCAACAAGTGCAGGGATCAAGCAGGAAGGTCAAAGTGCAATCGTGCTGTACGGCGACCTAGAAAATCACGGCAAGATCGTCCCCGGCGATGGATACCTGTTGTGTACGGGTCCTTCGACGCAGGTCCTCCGGGGTACTCAGGAAATTACTCTCAACCACTGGTGGTTCCGAAAATCTGCCCCTTCCGACGTTGTCAAAATCGACAACGATGTGCGGGTCTACCAGCCGCTCACTGTGAATACGGTCACCTTAGAAATCATCCACAGCAGCTCACACACGGTCACCCTGGACAGCGATCTCAAAATCAATGCTGATGGCAAATGGATTGTTGCTTCAACGGGGACGACGGGACGCGACCATCAAATTGTGCTCCGCGGCAATGCGCAGATCGATGGGCAATGGATTCTCCGACCCATTCTGAACAATGACAACTATCGCGCCCGCCTGCGATTTCAAACGACCGCAACGCAAACACTCACTGGCAGCGGGACGGTGCAATTCTATCAGGTCATTCTCGACAAAGGGAGCAAAGCAAACCGGGTTGAAAGCTGGATGAACGTCGGGCTGAGCGCTCTGGGCTCAGGCTCTGCGATGGATTTCATCGCCGGTACATGGCAGCAAACAACAGGAACATTGACGTTCGACAACGGTGTCAGCACTTCTTACAACGAAACGATTGCCGCTAACGGATCGCTCCAGATCCTGGGCGATGCTTCGATGATCATCGGGCAAAATGGTGCTGGAAGTTCCTTAATCCTCGACGGTGGTGAATTCATCGTGAACACAACTGGATTTGTCAACATCGGTAGCCAGAACGATAATTCCCTGCAATACACGGACGCCGGTGGCAGTCGATTCGAGCTCCATCAGGGAACGGTGACTGTTGCTGGACGCTTTTCGCGTCAAACGGCAACGGGAACTAATACGGTGGACTATCTCCAGACCGGCGGTACGCTGATCGTCGGTGCCGTTGGTCACTCGAACGGCTCCCTCGGAACCTTTGATATCGGTGCCAGCGGCTCTTCCTTCACAATGAGCGGCGGGACCATCATTCTGCGCAATGCAAACAGCTCCGGAAGCAGTAGCCGTCCGGCAGACTTCAATGTTCAGGCAGCAACCGTTGCAGTCTCCGGCGGCACGGTTCAATTTGGCGATGCAGGAACGACAACACCGCAGCGATTCGATTACGATGTCCCCAACGGCGCATTGTGGCACGTATCGGTCAGTTCAGCTAATGCCACGGTCTATCCTTTTTCCCCAACTTCCGATCTCCGCATTCAGGGGAACTTCTACAATGCAGGCAGATGGGATGGGACACAAACGCGATCGGGCACTGCTGTCTCAACGGCTGGAATTGTCTTTGAAGGTAGTGGTGCCACGTCGCAAACGGTGCGAAGTCCGGGAACAACGACCTTTGCAACGTTGCGGATGAATCGCGGTGCCGGCAGCGGCATTGTGCAACTGCTCGATGACATTTCTGTCTCCCACCAGGTTGATCTGCGCGAAGGCAGCAATAGCCAGCCCCAAATTCTGGCGCTGGGCAGTGGAGCCAATCTCTATGTGCTGAGCACCAGCACCACGGCAATTATCGACTACGCCAGTGCGCCAATCCGATACATTCGCACCAGCACCACCAGCGGCCGTGTCGTATGGAACGTTACGGCAGGGAAGACCTACTTCTTCCCCATAGGATCAGCCGAAAGTGGTGATACGTACACTCCCGCTGAAGTCGCCATTGGGAGTGGCGGCAGCGATGGCAGGATCGGCATTCGGGTCTCCCGTGGGCAACGTGCCGATGGTGCACATCTCCAACTCCCGTCGAGTGCAACAGACTTTCTGCGACGATACTGGTCGATTTCCAACGTCACAATGACCCATCCTGCACAATGGACGTTCTACTATCAGGATGGTGCTGCACACCTCGCAGGCAGCGAAGCGAATCTGGCGCAAGCAGGGCGATGGCGACCAATCAACGAGGCGCCCGGTGGCAACTGGGTCGGCTACGCTGCAACCGTTAACCCATCACAGAATTTCTTCCAGTTGCCCACCCTTGACGCTTCACTGCTGGAAGGAGATTGGACCTTAGCCAATGAAATTTTCCGACAAATCTTCTACAGCCGCCAGAGCGGACCGTGGAGTCAGCACACCTCGTGGACATATAGTCCTACCCACGTCGGACCCAGTGTGGCAACTGGCGTTTATCCTGCCGCCGCCACGGATTCTGTTGTTATAGGTGGTGGCAGTTATGGTGTCGGCAACCACCATATCCAGTTGGATCTTTCCGTCACGATTGGTGGCGTCACCGTTGGCACCTCGGCTACCAATACCGGCACCTTAGAACTCCGGGATAACATCATCAGCGGTGATTGGTTTGTCCTCCAGGATCAATCCACGCTGATGATTGGCTCGACCAGTGGCATTATGGCAGTCCCAGCGGCAGCAGGGAATGTGCAGACGACCTATCGAGTTTTTGCCACAACCGCAACGTACGTCTACAATGGCACAACGAGCCAGACGATCGGTACTGCTCTTCCTTCGACCGTCGCAACATTCCGGGTCGACAACACGGGACCTGCTGGTAACAATCGCGTAACGGTAGACCGAACCATTCAGGTCACCCGGGACTTAGAAATCCTCCAGGGCGAACTGGACGTCACAACGGTCACAATGCCCAATGTTAGCGCCAGTGGCAATTTTGTTCTGGCTACCGACGCATCTGTCCGCATCGGCGGGAGCAACAACTTCGGTGCGGCCTTCGCCGGTTACACCACTTACACCTTAGCCACCAACAGCACGGTGGAATTCTATGGCAACAGCAAAACGGTCGATATGCCTCCAAACGGCGGACTCGGCTATGGCTATCTGGTCATCTCTGATGCACCAACGAAGTACATCAACGCACCGTTGCGGGTACGTCGAGATGTGACGATCAATCCCGGCGCTTTTCTCTGGAACAACGTCAGCGGTAATCAATTCCAGGTACTTGGAAATATTGTCAATCACGGGCAGCTATGCAACGACGGTATTATCGAAATTGGGATACCGTAGCCCTGATGCATCATAGCGGTGTTACGGGGGCTGTCAAACGCTATCTGGCACTTTGTGCGCAACCTGTGCACACGGCACTGGAAATGGCAAAATATTTTGGGTAATAAATCAAGGAAGACCGGTGATGAAACACAGGGTCCAGTTGATACTTTTGATCTGGTTGATTTCCGCACCCCTGCTCTGGTCCCAGGGAAATCCCAGCGTGGGAATTGGAACGTTTTATCCTGATCCCTCCGCCATTCTGGAATTGCGCTCTACTTCGAAAGGATTTTTAGTGCCTCGAATGACAACGGCACAACGCAATGCAATCAGTTCTCCTGCGCTATGGCTGCTGATCTTCAACACTGATACCCAGCAGTTTGAATACTGGAACGGCACGGTATGGATCCCGCTGATTTCCACCCAAAACGTCAGTAGCAGTGCCTGGTCTCTCAGCGGGAACACACTCACCGGGAGCGAGTTTCTTGGATCAGTCAATGCCCAGCCGGTGGTGTTCAAGACCAGCGGAGTTGAAGCGATGCGGATCGACATCGATCAGCAAGTTGGGATCGGCACCAGCACTCCAACGAATACCTTGCACGTTAAAGCAACCATCGATCCGCTGCGTCTGGAAGGATTACAATCCCTGAGCAACGCTTCTACGATCTTAGCCGTGGATGCCAACGGCGTTGTGTACACCACCAGTGCCAGTGCCTTTACGGCATCGAACGCCTGGGCACTCAGTGGCAATACGCTCACCGGCAGTGAGTTCCTCGGATCGGTCAATGCCCAGCCGGTGGTGTTCAAGACCAACAACACAGAGCGGATGCGGATTACTGCTTCCGGCTCTGTGGGCATTGGAACGGCGACACCTACAGCAACCCTGGAAATCCAGTCCTCGAGCACCAACCCTCTGATTATCCACGGTGGCGGGTCTTCCAAAGTTTTCGTGACCTCTGCAACCTACCCTTATGTTGGTCAGGTCTTCAATCTTACGCTTTATTCCACAGCCAGTTCCATTCGTTTGATCCCTGGCAATGAACCAACTCTCCGCCTCACGAAACAACCGGGGTCTTCAGGTTACAATGCAACCTGGGATCTGCGGATTGAGTCAGATGCCAGTCTCCGCATCCAGGATAGAACTGGAATTCCCGTAAACGTCTTTACCGTTACTACCTCGCACAATATCGGGATCGGGACGATCTCGCCAACAACCAGGCTTCACATCGTTGCCCCCATTGATCCATTGCGATTGGAAGGATTGCAGCCACTGAGCAATGCTGGAACGATCTTAGCGGTTGATGCCAACGGCGTGGTGTACACCACCAGTGCCAGTGCCCTTGCTGCTGCCAATGCCTGGTCGCTCACCGGAAACGCCGGAACCAACCCGGCAAGCAACTTCCTTGGGACCACCGACAACCAGCCACTAATCATCAAAGTTAATAACGCACGGGCTCTGCGCATAGAGCCAACTGTCGGATCCCCAAATATTCTGGGCGGCTACGGATCGAACAGCATCTCCAGCGGCGTAGTTGGAGCTGTCATTAGCGGTGGAGGAAATGGTGGATCACCAAACCAGATTACCGACAACTATGGTGTTATTGGAGGCGGTTTGGGAAATCAGGCGGGAAACAATAGTGGCGGTCTTAGCGATGCCCAGTACGCAACCGTAGGAGGAGGATATAGTAATACTGCCAGTAGTACTTCGAGCACTGTCAGTGGCGGTGAGTTTAATACCGCCAGTGGTGGCTTCAGCACTGTTGGTGGTGGCTTTGAAAACATCGCCAGTGGTGACAGAAGTACGGCAGGCGGAGGTTATGGGAATACTGCCAGTGGCCCAGGCAGCACCGTTGCTGGTGGCGAGAATAATACTGCCAGTGGTGGTGTTAGTACTATCGGGGGTGGTGATAGCAATACTGCCAGTGGCGATATCAGCACTGTCAGTGGTGGTTTTTTCAACATCGCCAGTGGTGCAGGAAGTACTGTGGGCGGCGGCGCAAACAACACTGCCAGCGGCAATACCAGTACCGTGTCAGGCGGAGCTTTCAATACCGCTGCGGGTGATTTTTCATGGGCTGGAGGAGCATATATGTACCTGTCCTCCACCGCCGATCGCACCTTTGTCTGGGGCTTTGCAACGGCAACTTCTGCTATTACTGTCTCTGATGCTTTCCTCATCGGTCCGTACGGGAACAACTATCGCGTTGGAATCAATGTCGCTAATCCTACCGCTGCCCTGCACGTAACCGCTGGAACGTGGACGTATCCATTGCGTCTGGAAGGATTGCAGCCACTGAGCAATGCTGGAACGATCTTAGCGGTTGATGCCAACGGCGTGGTGTACACGACCAGCGCAACGTCTTTCACCGCTGCGAACGCCTGGGCGCTCACCGGCAACGCTGGAACCAACCCAGCAACCAATTTCTTAGGCACCACGGACAATCAGCCGCTGGTGATCCGCACCAACAACACCGAACGGATGCGGATTCTGGCATCCGGTTTGGTCGGCATTGGCACCAATGCCCCGACCAACACCTTGCACGTCAAGGCTGCGAGCAACCCACTGCGACTGGAAGGCGTGCAAACTACTGCCAGTGCGACGACGCTGTTAGCCATCGACGCCAATGGGGTGGTGGTCTCGACCAGCGCCTCGACCTTCGTTGCCAACAACGCCTGGACGCTCAGCGGCAACACCCTCACTGGGAGTGAATTTCTCGGATCGGTCAATGCGCAGCCGTTGGTGATCCGGACGAACAACACCGAGGCGATGCGGATCGATGCCAATCAACGGGTGGGGATTGGAACGAACGCACCGAGCCATACTTTGCACGTTGCTGCACCCAGCAACCCGCTTCGGTTGGAAGGCTTGCAACCGCTGAGCAATGCCGGAACGATCTTAGCCGTGGACGCCAACGGCGTTGTCTACACCACCAGTGCCAGTGCCTTGGCTGCTGCTAACGCCTGGTCGCTGACAGGAAATGCCGGCACTGATCCGACAACGAATTTCCTGGGCACTACTGACAATCAACCGTTGGTGATCAGAGTCAATAATTCGCAAGCTGTGCGAATTGAACCAACGAACCAAACGATCAATATCATCGTGGGAACTTCCAACATCGTCACTGCGGGCGTCTATGGAGCTGTTATTAGCGGTGGCGGATATGGAAACAATGAAAATAAAGTCACAGACAACTTCAGTACAGTAAGCGGAGGAGTTTCAAATCAAGCTGGGAACAATAACGCTGATGTAACCGATGCACAGTACGCCACGGTCGGAGGAGGCTACGGAAATACTGCCAGCGGTTTAGGCAGCACTATTAGCGGTGGATGGAACAACACTGCCAGTGCTGCCCGGAGTACGATTGGTGGAGGATATAACAACAATGCCATCGGATGGGGAACCACTATTGGGGGAGGTGCTGATAATATTGCCAGCAGCGAGTATAGCACAGTCAGTGGTGGGAAAAACAACAATGCCAACGTTGCTTATAGTACCATTGGAGGAGGTCTTCAAAATACTGCCAGTGGTCAATATAGTACCATTGGAGGAGGTCTTCAAAATACTGCCAGTGGTCAATATAGTACCATTGGAGGAGGCAGTGCTAATATAACAGGTGGCGATTGGAGCACTGTGAGCGGAGGATGGACAAACATTGCCAGCGGAGGTGGCAGCGTTGTTGGTGGTGGACGGGGCAATACAGCAGGTGGAGCCTATAGTACCATACCTGGAGGTCTCAGCAACTCTGCCCTGGGTGATTATACCTATGCAGGAGGAAGAGCGATGTATTTGAGTACCTCGGCCAACCATACCTTTGTCTGGGGCTATGCAACGGCAACTTCTGCTATCACCGCCTCCGACGCCTTCCTCATCGGTCCCTACGGGAACAACTACCGCGTTGGGATCAATGTCGTTAATCCTACTGCTGCTCTGCATGTCTCCGCTGGAACCTGGACGTATCCATTGCGGCTGGAAGGATTGCAACCATTGAACAATGCTGGAACCATCTTAGCGGTCGATGCTAACGGTGTGGTCTACACCACCAGTGCAACATCCTTCACCGCTGCGAATGCTTGGGCGCTGAGTGGGAACGCTGGAACCAACCCAGCAACCAATTTCTTAGGCACCACGGACAATCAACCGCTGGTGATCCGGACCAACAACACCGAGCGAATGCGGATTCTGGCATCCGGATTGGTCGGCATTGGCACCAATGCCCCGACCAACGCGCTGCACGTCAAAGCAACCAGTGATCCGTTGCGGTTAGAGGGCGTGCAGAGCAGTGCTAATGCGACGACGCTGTTAGCCATCGACGCCAATGGGGTCGTGGTCTCGACCAGTGCCTCAACCTTTGTTGCCAACAACGCCTGGACGCTCAGCGGCAACACCCTCACTGGCAGTGAGTTCCTCGGATCGGTCAATGCCCAACCCGTTGTGTTCAAGACTAATAACACCGAGGCGATGCGGATCGATGCTGGTCAACGGGTGGGAATTGGAACGAATGCACCAAGCAACACGTTGCACGTCAAGGCAACCAGCAACCCGCTGCGGTTGGAAGGATTGCAGCCATTGAGCAACGCCGGAACCATCTTAGCGGTCGATGCCAACGGCGTGGTGTACACCACCAGCGCCAGTTCCTTTACAGCATCGAACGCCTGGTCGCTGACAGGAAACGCCGGGACTGATCCGACAACGAATTTCCTGGGAACTACCGACAATCAACCGCTGGTGATCCGGACGAACAACACCGAGCGAATGCGGATTCTGGCATCCGGATTGGTCGGCATTGGCACCAATGCCCCGACCAACGCGCTGCACGTCAAAGCAACCAGTGATCCGTTGCGGTTAGAGGGCGTGCAGAGC
>JALWUI010000003.1 GCA_027082775.1 Candidatus Kapaibacterium sp. | reverse complement strand
GAGTCGCGCTGCCCAGCTTCTGATACTGCTGAAAAAATGCCTCATTCTGGATCGGGAACACAATACCAACAAAACCATCCAGGTAGGAAGGAGGCAGCTCTGATCGGGACTGCGCACCAAGCGGCTGCGTAGCAATCCAGAACATCCATATCCAGACAACAGCAGCCGTACGGCAAAGCGCTATGGAATCGCAAAATACCATACGCCGTAATACGTGTTAGGCTCGATGGAAATTGGGTATGACGAGGAGGCAACCGTGGACTTGAGTGCTACGCGATAATGCAGGTGTAAGTTTCACGGGAACAGAGGACGGAATTATGGCACATTCCTCAGCAATTCTCTGGGTTGATGATGAAATCGACCTTTTAAAGCCGTACATTACGCTGCTGGAGTATCGCGGCTACACCGTTGATACTGCGACAAATGGAGAAGATGCGCTGGAGCTTTTTAAGCGGAACTCCTACCGATTGGTTTTTCTGGACGAGATGATGCTGGGACTCAGCGGGCTGGAAACCTTAGAGCGGATGAAGCAAATTGATCCATCTATCCCGGTGGTAATGGTCACCAAGAATGAAGCAGAATCCCTGATGGAAGAAGCCTTAGGGAGGAAAATCGATGATTACCTAACGAAACCGGTCAATCCCGCTCAAATCCTGGCTGCGTGCAAAAAATTCCTGGAGTCAGACAAAATATCGCGGGAACGCTTTACCCAGGAATACCTGCGGGGATTCAACGAGATTACGATGCGCCTTAGCGAAGACCTTCCGTGGAGTGAGTGGGTCGACATTTACACTCGCCTGGTGACCTGGAGTATGGAGTTAGATCGATATCCCGACTTAGGACTGGGAGAAACGCTCCAGACGCAGTGGCGAGAATGCAATGCAACATTTGCTCGCTATGTTGAGACGCACTATGAAGAATGGCTTCATGCCCGTGAGCGGGGCAATGAGACTCCTCTGCTTTCTCCACAAATTCTCAAGCACTTTGTCGTACCGCAACTGGAGCAAGCCGACACCGTAATATTTTTTGTCATTGACTGCATGCGCCTGGATCAATGGCTCCTGATGGAAGAGTTGCTCCGCCCGTATTTCACCATTGAAAAGTCTTACTACAGCGCCATTCTACCAACAGCAACCCCTTATGCGCGCAATGCGCTGTTCAGTGGACTGTTTCCCCGTCAGATCCAGCGGTATTATCCGCAATACTGGGTTGAGGATCGCTCGGATGAGCACAGTCAGAATCAATATGAGCGGGAGCTTTTGTTGAAATTCTTCGAGCGCAATCGTATCTCGCTGCCAAACAAACCTCGCTACGTCAAAATTTACGATTCTGATTTTGGTCGAAAAGTCGAACACGAAATTCTACAATACACACAGTCCAAGCTGACGGCAATCGTGATTAATGCCGTTGATATGATCGCCCATTCCCGGTCTGATTCCCCCATTTTGAAAGAAATCGCGCCCAATGAGGCGGCATATCGCACTTTAACGCGGTCGTGGTTCCAGCATTCCAGTTTATTTGGTATGCTGCGAAAGTTAGCAACCGTTGATTCCATCCGGATCGTTATTACCTCCGATCACGGCGCCATTCGATGCATGCGAGGTGCAAAAGTCTTTGGAGATCGGGAAACTTCCACCAATCTGCGATTTAAATTTGGACGGAATGTAAACACCGATCCACGATACGCAATGATCGTAGATCAGCCAGAAAAACTCCTGTTACCGAAGCATTCCGTAACGACCAATTACGTCATTGCCAAAGAAGACTACTACTTTGTGTACCCGACCGATTACCATCACTACCTAAACTACTATCGCGACAGCTTCCAGCACGGGGGGATCTCGATGGAGGAAATGATTTTACCAGTCGCTATTCTAAAGCCTAAAACCTGAAACTTTCGTAAGTTTGTCGGATGAAATCGTGAATAATAGCGAAAAATGTTTGCTCTTGTTCAACAAATCAACGCAGCTATGGAGTTGGGAACGTATACGACCCGGAGCGAAGAGGAAACGATTGAATTGGGCAAGCAATTTGCCGCTCGACTAAAACCTGGCGATGTTGTTGCCTTATATGGGGACCTGGGGGCAGGCAAAACGGAGTTTGTCAAAGGAATCTGCGCATATTTTCACGTTTCCCAGATCGTCAGTAGTCCAACATTTACCATCATCAACCGGTATGAAGGGGAAGATGCCGCACACCACCACGTGACATTGTACCATATCGATCTGTACCGCATTAAGTCGCCGAAAGAGCTGGAAGAAATTGGACTGGCTGAGTGTACTGAAGAAGAAACAGCCATCAAACTGATCGAATGGGCAGAAAAAGCAAATGGCACCTTGCCGAAGCATCATTACTCCATCCACTTCGAATTCAGTCCGGAAGACATCAACACGCGACGTATCCGCATCAGCTACGATGAAGAACCG
>JALWUI010000002.1 GCA_027082775.1 Candidatus Kapaibacterium sp. | reverse complement strand
TGCTGAAGTCAGCGGGCAGGAAGTAACACCTCCCGTACGTCCGTGGGAGTTTGTGGATGAAGACCTCTTCGGCTACCTGGATCCTTCCGGCGGGAATCGCCGCACTTCTCCCGTCCGCGTCTCTGCCGCCGTTGGACTCTTTCCCTTCCACGGTGATCGGGATCTGGGCACGCGCTCTTTTGAGAAATTTGGGCAGAAAATGGAAGCTGGCGGCAATATGTTCGAGACCGAGATCTACAGCAACCTTTTCAAGGGCACCATTCTGGTGGAACTGGATCGCGTTGGGGTGTTCCCGAAACTGGAACACAAAGAGAATCAGGACCAGCAGTTAGACCCAGCGCAGCGCAAGCAGCGGGTTGCCGATCTTTTAGAAGCTCTGAAACTCCTGTGGGGCGGTGGACGGACGGCGCGAATGCTCAGCGATCTTTCTCCAAAATTCTTTGCTTACAGCCGCCTTACGGTCAAACACCCGGTCTTTCTGGAAGCCCTATCGGCGCAGCACGATTCCGGACAGTTCTGGCTCGATCTTGCACCGCTTCACAATGCGCTGGAGAAGTTCCAATCGTACCGAACCACCACAATTTTCGGCATTGATCCCGGCATCTTCGCCAACGAAGGGGAAATTCGAGAGCAGCTTTCCCGCTACGGAAACATTTACACGGTCCACGAAGCGATTGAAGCAGCGAAACAAGACCTGCAAACGGGATGGAATCTGTTTTAATCGTCGATGTGCGGGCACCGGTTGCCTCCTTTCGGCGACCACTGGATCATAACTACCAGCGCTCGCTGCTGCTGCCACCACCGACAACATTGATCGGCATTGCAGCCGCCGCGCTGGGACTGAGTGACTTCCAGCTCTGGGCACCGGATTCCCCTTTGCGCTCCCTGCGCACCGCTGTCTGGATCCATAATGAGCCGGGTAGAGCACGCGATCTATGGACGCTGCTCAAGATCAAGAACAACAAGATGCTGCGTTCTCCATACCTGCGGGAACTGCTGTTCTTCGTCCGATACACCCTGTTCTACGGGGGTCCCGAATCCCTGTTAGCGCAACTGTATCGCGCTTTTCAGGACCCCGCTTATCCACTTTCTCTTGGGCGAGAAGATGAGTTGCTGCTCATCGATTCTTTACAACTGCAAACTGTTGCTCCCGGTGATCCCATCTTCTTCGGCACCATCATTCCGGGAGATTTCCGGCAGCAGCCATTTCGCCCTATTCTGGAACCGGGAATTCAGATGGAAGCACCTTCGGTAGAAGTGCTGCCGAAACGATTCTCCATCGACCCAAAAAAATACCGCAACCCGGAGCATCTGCAACCCTTTAGTTTTCTACCCCTGCACTACAAAATTCACATTGCAAATATGCCGGCACTGCAATGGCAAAATCGCAGTTTCACCTGGCTCAATTGAAAGGGACTATGGCACAATTGACACCACAGTCATCGAAAACTTCGCCAATGGGATCTCATCCAGAGAATGCACCAGCACACGCTCTTGCTTCGCACCATCTCTCAGCGCCAGCGCTGCGTATCTTAGCCAAACCCGATGTCTCCCTGTGGCAGCACTCGATCGAGGTGCTCACCCTGGGCAAACACCTCTGCGACCGCCTCAACCTTTCCGACCGGCTACGAGCCAAAGCCCTGCTGGCGTGTGCCCTGCACGACATTGGCAAAGCCAATGACGACTTCCAGACATACATCTCTGGCAAAAAGAAGAAAAGTTTTCCGCATGCCCTTGTTTCCTTCCCCTTTGTGCTCATTGCGGAACAATCGATGAATCAAGCAAACGGATGGAATTTGCACAACGATCTTTTAGCCAGCGCTGCGGTTCTGAGCCACCACTCGCCGCTCCAGCCAACGCTGTACAAAGATTGCGAACAGGCTCCCTCACTGACTGAACATTTTCAGAACCTGATCGCAGCGTTGTGGGAATACCTGAAGCATTACGGTGTTCAGGGACTACCAGATCCTTCCCGGCTTATTGCTCAGGTCCAGCAGCTTCTGCAACAGCTTTCATTCAAGGAATTGCTGGACAACAATCTTGCCAATGTTACCGTTCGGCAAAAGCTGCAATCACTGCCACCGATGGAGTTTGCCGCTGTCAAATCGGTACTCCACCTTGCCGATTGGCTGGCTTCGGCAGGTATCCTGGAGATTTCAGGATTATTCCTCCACCACGGCAGGCAACACATTGAGCACTTCACCCGATCGTTCACGCTTCGCAACTTTCAGCAACAGGCTGACGTCGGCGTCACGGATTCCTCTTTGCCGCATTCGCTGTTCTGCATGATTGGTGAGTGTAATATCGTGATTCACTGTGAATTCCCCCTTTGGTCACCGAGATCATTCGTCGAGATATTGATGTCGATCTTGCCAAACAGCTTGTGGAGTTCTGCGCGCGCCTCCTTGCGATCCGCCAATTCGTGTTCAGGGATATGCGATACGATCCATT
>JALWUI010000001.1 GCA_027082775.1 Candidatus Kapaibacterium sp. | reverse complement strand
GGTTCGGAAAGCTGGGAGCGCAGCTCGTCCAGTCGATCCCGGAGCATCTGGCGCAACGCCTGTCCGGAGATGTAAGGAACAGTTGTGCCGTCCGGCAGCGTCACTTTTTTGGCGACCATCACGTTCCCTTCCGTGTGGGCAGCATTGACATTGCCGGCAGAGACTTTTGTTAAGTACCCGATTACGATTGCTTTTCCCATTGCTTACTCCTCCGTTGTTGGTTGTTTTTCACCCTTGTATAGAAAAGCGTTCATTGCGTAGATCGAAAGCAGGGTCTTGATCCGAATCCACGGGACATTTTCAATTCGCTGCGAGCGATCCAGATTCAACAGCGCTTCGGGAATGGTAATGTTCAATCGAAACTGAATGTCGTTGAGCACCTGCAAAAATGTTTCAGGATTTTTGGCATTCCGCAAAGCGTAGAGAATGCCCATTTCGCTGTGCTCTGCAGCCGCTCTGCCCAAGGAATGACCAAAACCTGCCAGGATTTTTTGAAGTTGCTCGCTCATTTTGAAGATCTCCTTTATGTAGAAACTGAACACATCCGTTGTCTTCGGTGCTAAGGGTTTGGGGGAGGTTTCTTTGGCGCGAATGTCAAAGAGGAATTCTTCGATGAAGGGGAGCGGATCGTTGAACTCCAGAATTGCCCAGGCAATTTTATCGCGCCAGATAGTTTCCTGCTTGCCCTGATAGACGGTTTTGAATTGACTGAAGATCCACCGGAGGGTTTGTGCTGGCGTTTGGGGATCAAACTGCTGGACAATGCGCAGGAATCCCCGGTACAGGTGGTAGAGGATGTGGAGTTTGGTGATTTCCTGGAGCTTTTGCATCTGGAAAGCCTGTCCCGGCTTGCCGCTGACTGCGTAGAGCGTCATCGGGCGCGGGGCGGTAGGATGATCTTCGAGAGTGACCCCCAGAATTGCTGCCAGTAGCTGTTGTCCTTCTGGTGAGAGATGCTCGGAGTCGCGAACGTGGTAGAACAGCTCCAGCAGCAAACCCCACAGCGTTTCGTGCGGATAAGGTCCGGCAAAGGCAACGGGGACGTTCCCTCCGCTTTGCTCCTGAAGGCGGAGGGGGCTCAGAACGTTTTGATGAAAGGCAGCCAGTGTTTCCAGATCGGTGTGGAACAGGAAAAAGTGGAGCGCGTCCCGTCCAACTGAGCGCCACAACAGTCCCAGCAGCGCTGCCAGGCCTGCCAAGGCGCAACGAGGGCACAATTTGAAACTGCGCCACGAACTGCGCTTGCCTTTGGCACTGTGGCTGTGGCCTAAGGGATAGAAATTGCTGAATTTATCCGGGGCGCTCAGAAAGGGCAAAATCCACATTTTGGCGTCTGTCGTGGGGGCAAGCTGCCCACACAGATCGCACGGTTCCACCCGTGAGCGGAGTTTGAGATCCAGCTCAAAGACTGGCGGCTGCGTGGGATATTTTTTGCCGTCGACTTTGACTTTTTCCCCTGGTTTTCCCGCAACGCTGATGAAAGTATTTGCCGGAAAAATCCAGTTGACTTTGTCGTATTCCTCCAGTTGCTGGGTTTCGGGGTTGTAGTATATCCCTTTCTTGCCCGTGGGAGCAACTAATTTCCTGACTAAGGTTTGCAGGACGTGCGATGCCGGCAATGTACCGGTGCCGAACAACTGGTGCAGTACGACGATACCGTTGTCGATCCAGAAGTTCCCCGTTGGATTTTGCAGGTCGATATGGATGTTAACTTGCTTCATTTGCATCCGTTGCTGTTACGCTACGGGCAAAACTACGAAAACCCTGGTGGTTGAAGTGGTAGAAGCAAGAATTTGAGAAGGTTCTTTTTGGAGAATCGATTCATAGTGTTTCAACCGTGTGGTCCCAGTTTCCAGTGTGTTGATTGCTGAAGGTGCGATCCAAATGGGAGCTGAAGTTAGCCGTCACAAAGTAGTTGCGTTGCTAAAGTGAAGCGTTTGCGGATAGCTATCCGAAAACACTAGATCATTTCAGTGCGAGTGGACGCCGATTGCAATAAAGGTACAATGCAGAAACAGGTAGAAGCTTGACGATGGGAATACTGGAAGCGATTTTGCTGGGAATTTTACAGGGACTCACAGAATTTCTGCCCATTAGCAGTACGGCGCATTTGACGATTGCGGGACACCTGCTCGGATTGATCAATATGGAGCAGCCGCAGCAGTGGACCGCTTTTCTGGCAGTCGTGCAGATGGGGACTCTGGCTGCCGTGTTGCTGTACTTTGCTAAGGACATTGCTGGAATTACCAGCGATTTTCTGAAGCAGGCTGTGATTCGCCGGCAGTCGTTTGCCCACTGGACACTCAATGCCCGGCTGGGATGGTGGATCATTGTTGGTTCAATTCCCATTGGGGTCGTTGGACTGGCGGCGAAAAAACTTATTGAGGGACACCTGACGAAAGATCCAGTGGTGATCGGCAGCGCACTGATTGGACTGGCAGTGGTTTTATGGATTGCTGAGAGGCTTGCTCGATTTACAAAGGATCTGGCACAGATTCGAGCAAAGGAAGCGCTGACAGTTGGTATTGCGCAGGTGTTTGCCTTGATTCCGGGCGCTTCTCGGTCTGGAACGACTATCACTGGAGGGCTATTGGTCGGATTGAAGCGAGATGTTGCTGCTCGATTTTCTTTCCTGTTGAGCATTCCTGCGGTATTTGCCAGCGGCGTTCTGGAATTCTGGCAGTTGGTTGATCAGGTGCCAGGTGATCAGTTGTTCAATGTAGCAGTGGCAACCGTAGCAGCCGCGCTGAGCGGATATGCTGCCATTGCTTTTCTGCTCTCGTATCTGCGAACGCATACCACAATGGTTTTTGTTGTCTATCGTGTTGTGTTGGGAGCGTTGGTCATTGGATTGTTGAGCTAATGCAGCGATGGTGGTTGATCCTGTTCTGCTGTGCGATTGCCTGCCAGCCGAAATCCCGCTCTTTGGTCCTGCCGCTGCCGCAGCCAATGCCGGTAGATTCAGGGGTGACCGTTGAAACAGCAGTCCCGGATTCGGTTCAGCAGCCGGTTATCACACATCTGGCAAAGGTGAAGACGACGAAGGGAACGTTCACGATTGGGCTCTATGGCTACGATGCCCCGCGTACGGTGTATAACTTTGTCCAATTGGCGAACCAGGGGTTTTATGACAGACAGCATATTCACCGCATCGCAAAGGATTTTGTCATTCAGTTTGGGGATCCGAAAAGTCGCTATCGGAGTCGGCAGGAACAGTGGGGCAGCGGTGGGCGGAGTGTCTGGCGGGTGCCATTCGAGGATGAACTGAATCCAGCAACTCCCAGCTATCGACAGGGATACCGTCGGGGGTGTGTGGCAATGGCGAATCGGCGGATACCGAATACCAATACCAGTCAGGTTTTTATCTGTCTCCGGGATTTGCCCGATTTGCCGCGTAAGTTCACGATTTTCGGTAGAGTGGTGGAGGGAATGGAAGTGGTCGATTCCATCGCTGCTGTTCCAATCGTCCCGGTGCTGGATTCCACAGACGGTCGTCCTCAGCATCCGATCCGTATCCTGCGGATCCGTGCCAGGAAAGCGCCGGATCAAGAGGATTTTCGATTTCCCAAATGGGTGTATCGGAAGCCGCTGTAGGAGGAAAGTGTATGGTCACACCTGAGGACGCACACTCTTAGGCGTACAATCTTTGCCGACGAAAGTCGGCGTTTCCAATCGGTGCTTCCCTGTGGTGAGAAAAGCCCGGAATGCTCAGTTGCTTCAAGCGTGTGCATCCGCTCACCTCGCAGGAATGCTCCTTCGATGCCCATTCCTTAGTGCTGGAAATGGCGGATGCCAGTGAAGACCATTGCCAGGTTATGGCGATTGGCTGCTTCGATGACTTCAGGGTCGCGGACCGAGCCGCCCGGCTGGATGATCGCCGTTGCGCCCGCTTCTGCTGCTTTTTCGATGGAGTCCGGAAAGGGGAAGAAGGCATCGGAGGCGAGAATCGTGCCCTGAAGATCGATGTCCTGATTCTTTGCTTTCAGCACGGCACACCGCAGCGCATCGATTCGGGACATCTGTCCAGCACCGATTGCCGCTGTGCGATCGGCGAATGTGAATACGATGGCATTGGAACGAATATGCTTTACGACTTTCCAGCCGAATTCCAGAGCAGTCCATTCTTCATCGGTTGGTTGTCGATGGGTAACAACCTGGAGTTGATCCGGATCCCAGCTTAGCACATCGCGAGTCTGGACCAGGTATCCGGCGAGAATTGCGCGAATGTCCCGGTGCTGTGTCAGTAGTTGTCGGGCACGCTGTGGATCCCACTGGATAAGTCGACGATTTTTTTTGCGCTTGAGAATTTCCAGTGCGGTATCGTCAAAATCGGGGGCAAGGATGACTTCTAAGAAAATTTCGTTCAACGCATCTGCCAGCAGCGGATCAACGGGGCGATTGCAGATGACAATGCCGCCGAAAGCCGAGGTGCGGTCTGTTGCCAGTGCTTTTCGGTACGCTGCTTCAATCGTCGGAGCAGAGGCAACACCACACGGATTGGTGTGCTTGATAATTGCCGCTGTTGGTTGGTCAAATTCTAAGATCAGCCGAACGGCTGCATCCATATCCAGAAGGTTGTTGTAAGAAAGCGCTTTGCCGTGGAGTTGCTGGAAGTACGTCAACTCGGGATCGGTGTACAACGCTGCCTGTTGGTGGGGATTTTCTCCATACCGGAGCGAGATTTTGTTCGGAGCGCTGAGTACAAAGCGTGGCGGCAGATCCGCTTGATCAGTGAGATATTGCGCGATGAGCGCATCGTAGGCAGCAGTAGTGGCAAATGCTGTGGCAGCCAGTTGTTGCCGCAATGCCCGGGAAATGCCGCCAGTTGATCGCAGTTCCTCGATGATGCGATCGTATTGATCAGGCGAGCTGACAGGAACAACCCACAGAAAATTCTTTGCCGCCGCTCGAAGGAGCGCTGGACCCCCAATGTCGATGAGCGCTAAGGATTGCTCGATTGCAAGTTGCTGTTCAACTGCCTGGTGGAAGGGATAGAAGTTGACCACGACCATATCGAAAAAGGGAATATCGCGTTCCTCCAGTTGTTTCCGATGCTCCGATTGATTTCGGTCTGCCAGGATACCAGCGTGAATTTTCGGATGGAGCGTCTTGACCCGCCCGTCTAACAGTTCCGTAAAGCCGGTAAGATGCTCCAGCGGCTCCGCTGGAATGTGCGCCTGCTGGAGGTATGCAAATGTTCCACCAGTGGCGTAAAGTTTGACACCAAGATCGTGAAGGTGCTGCGCAAAAGGCTGAAGATTGGTTTTGTCATACACGCTCAAGAGCGCAGTGCGGATTGGTAAGGGAGTATCCATTGATCCTTCCGTTCTTGTCTCACGAGATACAACAACACGGGAGCTTTTTGCAGTGTTCTGGAATGTTTCTGATGAATGCGTGCGCTCCAATGCCTAAAATAGCGCTGCTGGGCGGATGTTTCGCACCAATCAACCTAAATGTCCATCGAAGCACCGATATCCATCAAAATGAGGTTTTTGCCCTTGCTCTGGAAAACACTCCGTGCGTGTTCTTTATCGATCTGGATTAGCGGGAAGGTGTCGTAGTGAACACCCAGCACATTGGTACACTGGAGCAAGTCTGCCGCAATAGCAGCATCTTCCGGACCCATCGTGAAGCAGTCCCCAATGGGGAGGATCACCAGGTCGAAAGTGTACAGTTTCCCATACAGCTCCATATCCGCCATTAGCGCTGTATCTCCAGCGTAATAGATCGTCTTATCCTCAGACTGCAGGATAAAGCCGCCAGGCTGCCCACCATAGGTGCCATCAGCAAAGCTGCTGGAATGCACCGCATTGGTATACTTCACGGTGCCAAAGTCAAACTTCCATTGCCCGCCGTGATTCATCGGCTGTCCATTGCTCAGACCCTTGTTGGCATAGTAGGTAATGATCTCAAAGTTCGACACCAGTTGTGCCCCGGTACGCCGGGCAATGCGCTCGACGTCTGCCACGTGATCCTGATGTGCATGCGAAATGAGAATGTAATCTGCCGGAATGCTGTCGACGTCAATGTGCGATGCCAGCGCATTGGGTGTAATGAAAGGATCGAAAAGCAGGTGTTTCCCCGCCGCTTCAATGCCGAAGCACGCGTGTCCATAATACGTTAGCTTCATCTGGACAGCTCCTTTTTTAGTCAAACAAATTCCGAACCGTTGCCACTTTTATCTGAATGTCGACCGTATCGCGAACTGCTGGGTCAATCAGAAATTGCAGTCGACGCACGTAGAAATTGTTTTTATGACGAGCATACCACTGTTTCAGAGTGTTCAAACGCTGCTGCAAAAGCTCCTTGCTCACGCCGGGATTGGCAGGCAACACAACTTTGAGGAACAATTGACGATTGTATCGCAGTTGGTGAAGCAGATTTTTCAGCAATTTTTCACCATCCGGCGTAAGTTCCGCAGAGTTTGGGGCAAAGATATTCGCTTTTTGCAGCAGCAGATCCGGCTTGAGGCGGAGTACGGTAAAGGTGCGGGGTACTTCTTCGAAAGTTTCTGCCGGTACCAGTTGAATCGTGTCGCGCGTGCGGAGGATCGTGTAGTGGGTGAACTCGATCTGATAGGAGTGTCCGGATCGCAGCAGCGCCTGAAAAGAGCCATCCTGTTTGACCGTTCCTTTAACAACCAGCCGCGGGTTGGCGCCTGTGGTATAAATGCGGTAGAAAATGTTCCCGACCGCCTCGCCGGAGAGCGAGTCTTTGACCGAACCCACGAGAAGGACGTTAACCTGCGCAGTGAGGGGAACGATCGTGGTCAGCAACAGCAGTAAAAATCGCATTGACGTTACCGGTTTGTTCGACAATTTACCGGGATCGGTTCAGAAACCGTTGAATCCCGGACTGGCAATCGTCCGTCATCCGGGTTAAAGCGTTCATACTGACGGCATATTGCAGCCCGGCTTCCAGCGACATTCCGTGGAGCGCCTGCAGCATTTGCTTGGTAAGCCGCAGCGCTGAGGCACTATTCCGGGCAATCTTCTGTGCCAGTTCTGTGGTAAAGCGGTCGAGCTGGTCGTCGGCGACGACGTAACTGACTAATCCCATCCGATGCGCTTCTTCGGCTGAAATGCGTTCAGCCGTCAGAAGCAGTCGCCGGGCATTGGTATCGCCAACTTTGCGCAGCAGATAGACCATAACAATAGCAGCAATAAACCCAATACTGACTTCGGAGTAGCCAAAAATAGCTTTTTCCCGTCCTGCTACGACAATGTCGCAAACGGTGGCTAAGCCGCAACCACCGGCGATCGCTGGTCCGTGGACTTTCGCAATGACCGGTTTGGGGAAGGTGAAGATTTTGTAGAAAACGGTTTGCAGCAGGGAAGAATCCTCCATATTTTCCAGAATAGAAAACTGCGCCAGTTGTTGCAGATATGCCAGATCGGCACCTGCACAGAAAGCAGGACCATTGCCTTCCAGAATGACAACCCGGATGTCGGAGCGTTCATTTATGGTGTCTAAGGCGCTTGCTAATTGCCGAAGTAAATCCGGACTCAACGCATTGCGCTTTTCCGGACGATTGAGCGTAATCGTTGCGATGGGAGCAGAGAAAGCAAGTTCGACCAGACCCATTCTACTGCTTACTTTTGGTTGCTGCCGTAATCCAAATTACAAAATTACGAATTTGCTGTTCAATGGTGCTGTGCTGACGAAAAAAGGGGGAGGGGAAGAAAGACACAAATGCAATGATTGAAAGTAAAAAAGTAAAAAAACGGAGATAAGGACACTGTCCTTATCTCCGGCAAACCCTGTGTGTGTGTGCCCCTTGCTCCTTCAGCTTTGAAGCACCGCGTGATGTGAATGGGCTCGTTGTCCAGTAAGGACAGAAGCCGAAGGAGCAAAGCTTTTTATTCCGCCCGTGACGGTTCTGCTGGCGCTTCTGACTGCTCCGTTTGTGCCTGCTGTTGCAGGCGCTTGTTCCGCCAGTACCGACGCTCGGCTTTGATTTCTTCCGGTGTCTTGGGACCTTTCGGTGGAATCTTCAGGACCTGTCCGGGGTAAATCAAATCCGGGTTGCGAATCTGATCATCATTTGCCAGCCAGATTTTGGGCCACAGAAACGGATCATTGTAAATCGTGGGTTTTCCGGCAATATTCCATAAGCAATCGCGATCCCGTGCCCAGGTGCCAACCACATACGTGCGAATCTTTTTCTTCTTGTATAACGCCTTGATTTTGCTGCCCAGAGCAGCTAACCGATTGTAGAATTCCGGAAGCAGAGAGATTTTCATCCCCCGTAGTGCCCACAATTCATCTTCCAGCTTTTCGACTTCGGAACGCCGGTCAGCTAATTCATCGTCGCTGTATCGCTGATATTCACGAACTTTGCCTTCCAGCACGCCCAGTCGCTGGCGAAATTGCTCGACCTGTTCAGCGGTAGCGCCAATGAGTTGATAGAGCTGTTCTTCACAATCGCTCAGTTGCGCTTTTAAATCCGCCAGTTGCTTCTGAAGCCCATCATACTCCTGATTTTGCTTGCGCAATTGCGATTCCAGATCGCTAACCACCATCTGGTAATGGTGGATTACGGTGTCGGCTTCTGCAGCCGTCAGTGTTTGCAGCGGCTTTTTCAGAAGCTCCGATTTCGGTAGCGTTACGCCCTGAGAGCATCCAATAGCTGCGATGGCAAGAAGACTGAGAACGGCGATAACTCCGCGCATTTTTATTCTCCAGGCTTTTGTTTTACTGCTCTTGTCGAGGAACTAAGGGCTTGACTTCGGGCCACACATTGGGCCACTGTGCCAGCTTGCTTTTGACAAACTCCAGCCGCTTCTGGCAATCGTCTACGGTGCTCTGTCGCTTGTGAATTTCGGAACGCAACTGGGTAATGTCGATTTTCTTCTTCTGAATTTCATCCTTCAACATTGCCTCTTTGCGCTTGAGATCCTGGATTTGCGCCAACTGCTCTTCGGAAATTTTGCTGGTGCATCCTGCAGCGCCGAAGCTGAGACTGGCTGCAAGCAGTAATCCACCAAAGAGGATTCCTATCCGTTTCACGATTCGCCCCTGTCTTTGTTTCACAATTTCAGCGTTGCAAATATACGAACATTTTGCTTTACTTTTGCAAGTTGGTTAAAAGTGTGAGAGATTGGCGGAGAAGTATAAAACAAAAAATGCCAGAGCCTGGCGGGTTAATACGGTCATTGGGCTATTGTTTTGGAAACAAAGCTTTGTCTATGAGCTTATTTGTTGCGCATTGAACCAGTAGATAAAATGTCCGATCAAACCATAGGGTGAAAATTTGGGGTGTTAAAGCGATGCTTTGCTGCAAGGTGAATGGAGATTCCGGTGTGCCTGGAGGGCAGGGAAATAAGGCAGGAGAGCAGTAAGTTGGGAGTGAGGTTTTAGGCGCATACGCGTGGAAATGGTTATGCTGTTGCAAAAGAGGTAAGCGAAACAATAGAGACGGAAGATGCGCTATCGAACAGTTGCCATTGTGGAAGATGATCAGCATATGGCGCGGTATCTACAGGGAATTCTGGAACCGCAGTATTTTTGTTGGTGGTTTGATTCGGGTGAAGCACTCCTGGAGTTTCTGCAGCACCATCCATCGCCCGACGTTATTTTAAGCGATTACTTGATGCCGAAGATGGACGGGCTGGAATTGTTTCAGGAGTTGAAAACCCAGTACATTGAGCCTTCCCCATTTGTGCTGATTACCGCTTTTCTGGATCGCTCTGTGCGGCAGCAGGCATACCAGGCAGGAGTTTTCGATCTGGTCACCAAGCCGGTGGCGGCAGAAGAACTGCGATACCGGATTGAGAAAGCAGTGCTGTTTGCAGAATACCGGTCGCATTAC